>JBPPMQ010000143.1:0-2349 GCA_051306135.1 Nocardioides sp.
AACGACATCAGCCCGTTCCGGATCGAGGTCGCCAAGCGCATCGCGGCCCTCAACGAGGCCGCCGGCCTGCCCGGTGACTGGCCGGTCCCCGCGGCCGACCGGGCCAAGATCCGCACCGAGGTGGCCGCGGAGTTCTTCCGTGCCGAGCACGGCCGCGAGCCGGCCGACGCCCGCGAGCTCGCCGCCACGATCGCCAAGCACTCCCGCCCGAAGACCAACGCGGTGGCCGGCTACGACCTGACCTTCTCCCCAGTCAAGAGCGTCTCGGTGCTGTGGGCGATCGCCGACCCCAAGACCGCCGCGGTGATCGAGCGGGCCCACCAGGCGGCGATCAAGGACGCCCTGAACTTCATCGAGTCCAAGGCACTGTTCACCCGCCAGGGCACCAACGGCGTGCGCCAGGTCGACGTCCGCGGCCTGATCGCCACGGCGTTCACCCACCGCGACTCCCGCGCCGGCGACCCCGACCTGCACACCCACGTCGCCGTGGCGAACAAGGTCCAGACCCTCGACGGCAAGTGGCTGGCCATCGACGGGCGACCGCTGCACAAGGCGGTCGTCTCGGCCTCGGAGACCTACAACACCGCGCTCGAGCGGCACCTGGTCGATGCCCTCGGCGTCCAGTTCGCCGAGCGCCCGAACGAGGACGCCCGCAAGCGGCCGATCCGCGAGATCGTCGGCGTCGACCCCGAGCTCAACCGCCGCTTCTCCAAGCGCCGGCTCAACGTCGAGGACCGCCGCAAGGTCCTCGCGGCCGCGTTCCAGGCCACCCACGGCCGTCCCCCGACCCCGGTGGAGACGATCCAGCTGTCCCAGCAGGCGACGCTGGAGACCCGCGAGGACAAGCACGAGCCGCGCTCGCTGGCCGAGCAGCGCGAGGCGTGGCACCGCGAGGCGGTCGAGGTGCTGGGCACCCCGCAGCGGGTCAAGCAGATGGTCCACGGCGCCCTCAACCCGAAGGGCGCGGCCCGCTCGCTGGCCGACTCAGCCTGGTTCGCCAAGACCACCGACCGCATCGTGGCGACGATGGAGGGCAGCCGGTCCACCTGGCAGTACTGGCACGTCTACGCCGAGGCCCAGCGGCAGGTCCGGGCCGCCAACGTGCCCACCAACCAGGTCTCCCAGGTCGTCGACCTGCTCGTCAGCGAGGTCCTCGACGACCACTCGGTGAGCATGGCTCGCCCCTGGGACACCATCAGCGAGCCGGCCGAGCTGCGCCGCGCCGACGGCTCCTCGGTCTACACCCAGGCCGGCGCCGACCTGTTCACCTCGAGCAAGGTGCTGGCCGCCGAACAGCGCCTGGTCGACGCCGCCGGCCGCCACGACGGGTACGCCGTCGAGGCCGCGTCGGTCGACCTGGCACTGCTGGAGTCGACCGCCAACGGCATCACCCTCAACGCCGGACAGGCCACCCTGGTCCGGGAGATGGCCACCTCCGGCGCCCGGCTCCAGCTGGCAATCGCCCCCGCCGGATCGGGCAAGACCACCGCGATGCGAGCCCTGGCCAGCGCGTGGAGCGACGGCGGAGGCACCATCATCGGCCTGGCCCCCTCAGCCGCGGCCGCCGACGCCCTGCGCTCCCAGATCGACACCCAGACCGACACCCTGGCCAAGCTCACCCACTCCCTCGAGCAGGCCCGGCAGACCGGTGCCGCGATGCCGGACTGGGTCGCCGGCATCGACTCCTCCACCCTCGTGGTCATCGACGAGGCCGGCATGGCCGACACCCTCTCCCTTGACGCCGCGGTCTCCTACATCCTCGAGCGAGGCGGCAGCGTCCGCCTGATCGGCGACGACCAGCAACTCTCCGCGATCGGCGCCGGCGGCGTGCTCCGCGACATCCGCGCCACCCACGGCGCGCTCCAGCTCACCGAGCTCGTCCGGTTCAAGGACCCCGCCGAGGGCGCCGCCTCGCTCGCGCTGCGCGAGGGCAAGGCCGAGGCGCTCGGCTTCTACCTCGACCGCGACCGGGTCCACGTCGGCGACCTGGCCACCATGACCGAGGACGTCTTCGCCGCCTGGCAGGCCGACCGCGCAGCCGGGCTCGACTCGATCATGCTCGCCCCCACTCGCGACCTGGTCAGCGAGCTGAACCAGCAGGCCCGCGCCCACCGCCTCGAAGGGATCGACCCCACCGACGTCGCCGCCAGTGGCCCGGTCCGCCGGCTCGCCGACGGCAACGAGGCCTCGATCGGCGAGCTGATCATCACCCGCGAGAACGACCGCCGACTGCGCACCTCAGCCACAGACTGGGTCAAGAACGGCGACCGATGGACCGTCCTGGAGATCCACGACGGCGGCGACCTGACCGTCCAGCACACCCAGCACGGCCGCACCGTGCGACTGCCC
>JBPPMQ010000165.1:0-13729 GCA_051306135.1 Nocardioides sp.
CCGATCGGGACGCGCGAACCTGCGTCAATCCGGACCGAGTCTGGCCGGACACCGGTCCTAAGGAAATCGTCTAGTAGCCGCGATCAGGCTCGGTTCATAGAACCGGAGCATCGACGTCCCGGTGATCCATCGGCTTCCGGGATGCCCAACGCGTGAGTGTTTGGCCGTGAGCGGGGCCGTTGGAGTGCCTGCGCGACCTTCAGCCAGCTCCGGGCTCCGGGAGCGTGCCTGCCGCGCCTGGCTCCTCGTCACCGTCCTCGTCCAGCGACATCAGCGTCTGGGACGACGGTCCCTGGCGTAAGCCGAACGCTGTCTGCACACCTGTCCCCCGACGACCACTGTCAGGAGGATCGGGATGCGGACCCAAGCCCGGGACCTCGCGGCTCGCGAGGAGAAGCTCGAAGCGCTCCAGCAGAAACTCACCGAGTCCGTGGGTGCACTCGTGAGTGGCGAGGACTGGCAGCGTGCACTGGAGTTCGCGGCGAAGTTCCGCGGACGCAGCTTCGGAAACACGATGCTGATCGCCGCTCAGCACCATGCCGCCTTCCAAGAAGGCCGGGTGCCGGAGCCGATGCCGACGTACGTCGCCGGCTTCCATCAGTGGCAGCGTCTCAACCGCGCGGTGATGAAGGGCCAGTCCGGGTACGCGATCCTCGCACCCGTCACCGCACGGTTCGCATCCTCGACCCCGGCAGAGCCCGAGTCGTGGCGGCGTCTGGCCCGGGGCGAGAAGCCGAGCCCCGGGGAGGCCGTCCGCTCGAAGCTGGTCGGCCTCAAGCCCGCATACGTCTGGGACGCCTCTCAGACCAACGGTGACCCGATCCCTGAGCCGCCTCGGCCCACACTGCTGCAAGGCCAGGCACCCCGGGGGCTGTGGGACGGGCTGGCAGACCAGATCACTGCGCATGGCTTCGAGCTTCGACTGGTCTCCGACGCGCGAGCGATCGGTGGCGCCAACGGACTCACCGACTACCTGACTCGCGAAGTCTCGGTACGCATGGACATGGACGACGCCGCCCAGGTCAAGACACTCGCTCACGAACTGGGGCACGTCATGCTCCACGGCCCCGACAACGCAGACGCGGCCATGCATCGCGGCATCGCCGAAGTCGAGGCCGAATCGGTCGCACTGATGGTCGGTGCCGCGCATGGTTGGGCGACCGACGACTACACCATCCCGTACGTCGCGTCGTGGGCGTCGAGCGTCCCCGGTAGGTCCCCGGTCGAGGTCGTGCAGTCCACCGCTGAGCGTGTTCGCGGGGCAGCGGTCTCGATCCTCGACCGGCTCGACACCCCGCAGGTCGGTGACGGCAATCCGCCCGGACTCGACCAGGAGCCTTTGGCCGCCGGACACCGCTCGGCTCTTGGGCAGAGGGTCGCGCAGCGGCAGGTGGAGACGATCGGGATATGAGCCTGATCAACGCCGCTGCGCCGTACCGCCGCGACGATCGGCAGACCGTCCGCGTCCCGGTGGTGATGCCGCTGGTTGAGGTCGATGTCGACGACCAGGGCTACCTGACCGTGACACTCGACCGGGAGCCCTACTCCGCAGACCGATCCCTGACCCGCAACGACCTCAAGGGCGTGCTCGACGACATCGCCGCCGACCTCGACACGCCGGTACGTGTCGAGGTCCGAGAGACCGACCAGTCGAGCTTCACCGACATCGTGACGCCGGGCCGCCCGCAAGTGCAGGTGGTCGCGCCCGCACGCAGGGCCACTTCGTCGGTCGGTGAGGTAGCCGGCGACGGGTTCCTGCCCAACGAAGAGATCGCCGTCGCCGTCGTTGTCGCGCGCCAGGCCGCCAACTCCGACGGCACAGCCCGACTCCGACTGCCCCCAGCGCTCCTCGAAGCCCATCCCGGACGAGTGGTGTTGATGGGGAAGAAGTCCGGCACCGTCTTGGTCAGCGGCGGCGCCGCGTGAACCCGCGCGGCGGCCAGGGCGTCGACGACGACCTGGTGAACCTCGGGCTCATCCTGATCACGGCCGTCGGTGTCCTCGCCGCAGTCCTGCGCCTCGCCGGATCAGCGGCCGCATGGATATCCGGGGTCGGCCAGCCGACCGGTGGATGGGAGACCGGGTTCCGCGTCCTCGCCGATCCCGCCGACCCGGGCTCCGCACTCGGCTCGGACGGCCTCAGTGCTTGGACCTACTGGCTGGCACTGGCCGTCCTAGTCGCCACGGCCGTTGCCGGTCTGCTGGTGGTATGGCGGCGCATCGGCTCGATGAAGCACGCGTCGTCGCACGACCCACGCCACCTTGCCGGCGTCGCGACAGGGCGAGACGTACGTGCCGTGGCATCGAGTAAGGCACTGCTCGCTCGCGGTCGGACTCTGCGACCGTCGCTCGACAAGCCCGCTCCGTCCGATGTCGGCTACCTGCTCGGCCGCTCACGCGGACACGACGTTTGGGCCTCGGTCGAGGACTCGATCCTTCTGCTCGGACCCCCTCGATCCGGCAAGGGCCTGCACGTCGTCATCAACGCGACCCTCGACGCCCCCGGCGCGGTCATCACCACTGCCACCCGGCCCGACAACATCGCGGCCACCCTCACTGCCCGCCGAGCCCGGGGACCGGTCGCAGTGTTCGACCCCCAACGGCTCGCCGAGGGCCTGCCGTCCGGACTGCGGTGGTCCCCTGTCCGTGGATGCGAGGACCCACTCACCGCCATGATCCGAGCCACCGGACTCGCCTCGGCCACCGGCCTGTCGACCGGCGGTGTGGAATCCGGCGGCTTCTGGGAAGGCAAGACCCGCACCGCGCTCCAGGCACTACTCCACGCCGCAGCCCTCGACCACCGGTCACCGCGCGAACTGTTCGGATGGACCCTGTCGCCATCGGCAGCGGCCGACGCGGTCGCGATCCTGTCCAGCAGCCCGAAAGCCGCACCGGGCTGGGCCGACTCGCTGGAATCGATGATCCACGCCGACCCCCGCACCCGCGACTCCATCTGGATGGGCGTATCCCTCGCCCTCTCCTGTCTAGCGGACCCCCGTGTGCTCGACGCCGTCACCCCTCGCGCGGGCGAGCAGTTCGACCCTGTCGACTTCCTCACCAGCAACGGCACCCTCTACCTGCTCGCCACCGGTGCCGGCGCCGGCGCTTCCTGGTCCCTAGTTGCAGCCTTCATCGAAGACCTCATCGAGACCGCGCGTCACCTCGCTGCCGCTTCCCCCGGTGCCCGGCTCGACCCCCCACTGCTGCTGGCGCTGGACGAGATCGGCAACCTCTCGCCCCTCCCCTCTCTGCCGGTACTTATGGCCGAGGGCGGCGGCACCGGGATCACCACCATGCCCGTGCTCCAGTCGCTCTCCCAGGCTCGCGACAAGTGGGGCGATCACGCAGCCGGCGCGATCTGGGACGCCAGCATCGTCAAGCTCATCCTCGGGGGTACGTCCTCGGCCAAGGACCTCCAAGACCTCTCGGCCCTAATCGGGGAACGCGACGAGAAGACCGACACCGTGTCCGTCGGGGACTACGGCTCCCGCTCGCTCCAGAGGTCGTTACGCCGAGTCCCGGTCATGCCTCCCGAGGTCATCCGCACCCTGCCATTCGGCAGCGCACTCATGCTCCTGCGCAGCGCGCCGCCGCTGGTCACCGACCTGCGCCCCTGGACCGCCCGCAAGAACGCCGACCAACTCCGTGCCGAGCGCACCGACATCGAAACTGTTCTGCGACGGCGTTGATCGAGTGAGCTGAACGGACGCTGGACGAGCTCTCCGCGGCCAGTGCCGCCTGGGGGGTCAACTCGCGATTTCGTCCGCGGCGCGTGCGTGACAAGCTCGCCAGGACTGGGCATCGAGTTCACGCAGTGCGTCCTCTGGGTGAGTCGCGAGGCGCGCCATCGCCACCAGCTTCGTGGGGAACGCGTCTGGCGCGGTTGCAAAGGCAGACTCGTCGAGTTCGAGGCTGAATCTGTCGATGACGCCCGAGGGGAGATTCTCCGCGACTTCAGATTCAAGCGCGATGGCCTCAGTTCGAAGAGCAGACTGCGCTCGCACCATCCACGGCCGGAACCCTGGCGGCGGCTCCGGCGAAGGCGCTGACGCCGCCGCCAGCAGGCGCTGAGTGGCCTCGGCAATCCACGGGTTCGACCGGTCGATCTCGAGTGGAATCGCGACTCGCTGCACGCCTCGTATGGCGTGGACATCAATCGCGAGTGAAACGTTGGACTTGTCCTCATGGACGTTCAGGTAGCGGAAGACCGTGGCACCGGCGGAGCAAACTTCACTCAGATACGCGTCTCCGACCCAGTTCGTCGGCTCCTTGTGCACTCCTGGCTCGATCACGCAGTCTGGCTCAAGCTCAACTCGGTAGAGATAGAACTGCGAATCAGAGTCCGCCTGATCCCTCATGCGCCTGAACATGCTCTCGATCGCAGCCTCGTACGTACCGATGTGAAGTGCCTTGGCCCTTTGGCGCGCCGCCCAGCGTTCTACGGCGCCGGGCCCGGTGGCCGCCTCCATGCGCTGTTTCGTGTCGTCGGTGAGGTCCGCGGCTGGGTCGAAGTTGCGATCGGGCCAGTTGTCATGTGTTGACGAGTGGTACCAGCAGGCGCTCCGAACGGCAGCGTCGTCGTGCATCGGTTCATCTGGATCGACGCAGAAGTCAGGGCGGTCTTCACCCTGACAATCGGCGTTGCATCTCGGGCAGCCGACGAGGGCCTGGTTGAAGCGGTCGAGCCACTCCTCGGTGACGAGCCATTCGTGTCGACACGATCCACATCGCATGCGTCGCAGACGCTCGAAGTTGATTGCTCGCTCGATCACGCGTCAAACGTTCGCACGATCCGCCGACAGATTCGTGCGCCATTCCGCTCGCGAGCCGAGACGGCACGCACACCTGACTCCTGAGAGCGGTCGCCACCCGGGCGCCGCCCGAGGTCAGGAGTCAGGCCATGACGATTCCCACCCAGATGAGCCTTCAAGGGTTCGTCGCGACCGCCCCGGAGCTCAGCTTCACCGGCAAGGGCCACGCGAGGTTCTACTGCCGGGTCGGCATCGAGCAGCACCACAAGGAGGTCGACGGATCGTTCACCAAGCTCGACCCGGTCTACTGCGACCTAGTGCTGTTCGACCGTGCTGCCGAGCGAGCGTACCCGAGGTTCAAGCCCGGCGACCAGGTCGTCGCCTCGGGCTACATCCACGAGTACGAGCAGGAGCGCCCCGGCGGGCCGAGCGAGATCCGCGAGCAGTTCGTCGCCCGCCGCATCGGCCATGACTGCGCCCGCACCCGCTACGTCGTGGACCGCACGCCGACCCGGCAGCCCGACCCGCCGACCAACGAGCTGACGGTCGTCAACGAGCCCGCGCCCGCAGTCGGACTCTGACGCGGACCATGAGTACCGACATCGAGCAGCCCGTGTTGCTGGACCCCGGGGCCGGCGACTCGGTCGATCCCGACGAGTTCGGCGATCCCGACGAGGTGTTCGGGACCTCTGACTACTCCGATGTTGGCGACGACCGGCCGCTGCGCCCGATCAACTGGAACCTGCTGACGGCGGACGAGGCCATGGTCGAGTGGCTCGACCTCGACGGGTGGGTCGGCTGGCTGCGCAAGTCCTTCGGTCTGCCGCCCACCGTCGTACCGCCCCTGTGGCATCGCCACGACGAGCTGGTCTGGGAGTTGTCGGCGCTGCACACCCACTGGCTTAACGCCTACGACGCCGAAGGCACACCGTCGGGACCGATCGGCTGGCTGCGCGATTTCCATGAGGCCAAGATCCGGCTGCGGGAGTGGGTGTCCCTGTGCGGGACTCGGCTGGACCGTGACCGGCCGACCCGCCAGACCGTGTGGCCGGGCGAGGACCCCATCGAGCCCACTGCCGAGGTCGAGATCGTTGACCGCAAGGCCGACTTCTACCTCTTCGTCCGCGACGACGTCGCCGCCCGGCGCGCCATCGAAGACCAGGTCCGCGCCGTCGCTTGAATCCAGCACCGCGGTACACGGCTGCCCCTTGCGGCCGGCTTGTCCACAGCCAGCACCACTCGCCACGGCGCTCACCCGACCACGACTCCACGGTGGACGTTCCGCCACCCCGTCGAGAGGAACCCTCATGTTGCTCGCCCACGCGCTCACCCTCGCCGAGGCACGCTCCCACGTCGCCGCGCTGGCCGACCACGCCGTCAGCATCGACGCCTCGATCGAGTACGACCGCGTCCTGCTCCAGATCGATTTCATCCACGGCGACCTCATCCCCGCCATCGCCCCGGTCCTCGTCACCGACAGTGACGCGCTCTTCGCTGGCGCCGAGTCGGCCATCGAGGACCTCGTCGACCACGGCATCGACGCCCTGACCGTCGAACTGGTCCTGGACATGCTCTACGCCGCCCGGGAACTGGACACGCCCTGATGTACGGCCAGAACACCGGCCTGTTGCGCGACTCGCTCCGCGAACTGCTCACCCAGCACCGCATCCAGCAACGCATCGGCGGCGCCGGCATCCACACCGTCCCGGTGACAACCACCGTCTCCGAGCGCAAGGAGATCGGCGAGCAGGTCGCCCGCTACCGCCACGCCGTCCTGGTCTGGTGCCACCAAGCCGCGCGCGCAGCCAACCCCCGCATCAACCTCGAAGCAAGCACCGGCCGCACCCGCGGCCCCGCCGAGGAGCTGCGCTACCGCCTCGACGCCGCCATCAACGCCGACCCCGCCGCCATGCCGACCGCGGAAGAGCTGGTCACCCGCCACCGCTTCGAGCTGGTCGACCTGTGGCGCGAAGCCGCCCGCGCCTGCGCGCTCGGCGAGCACGACTTCGACGCCGGCGTCGGCTACGGCCGCCTCACCGAAGCCCAGTGCCTCACCGTCGTACACGATGCCGCCGAGATCACCCGTGCCCTGGTCGGCCTCGACCGGCGCTACGCCAACATCCCCGGCTGGCAGCAGTTGAAGGACCCCGGCCGGCTCGGCCGTGCAGCCGAGGTCTGCGCGGCGTACTCCGGCTACGGAGAACCCGACTACTCCGTCGACCGACGCGGCTGGAGGCCACCGCCACGGTTCATCGAAGGTCCCGGCCTCCCCGGCATCGGTGGCGTCCTGCAAGCCCAACACAACCTGCTGCGGCACCTGATCAAGTTCCCCGACGCCCAAAGCCTGCGCGTGATTATGGACTCCCAACGCATCGTGTCCCGTGAAGCCGCCCAGCGCCTGACCGAGCCCAACCCGGACCTCGCGGCTCGCTGGGAACACCGAGCCCAGGTCTACGGCCGGCTCGTCCAGGAAACCCGCGACCTCGGTGGGCTGTATGGCAAGGGCGGGCCCGCCGCCGGACAAGGCTCTACCGCGGCCGCGCGCATGCAGAACCTTCCCGCCGACGCATTGACCGACCCAGCCCAAGTCCGACGACTGACCCGCATCAGCGCCGGCATCGACGAGCGCGTCTGCACCGCCATCGAGCTTGGCATCAAGGAACGCCTCTACTTCCAGCGCGTCGCGGCCCCCGGCATCGACATCGACAACGGCGAACTGGTCAAGGGACAGCGCCACGAGTGGGCGCCCATCACCGGTCCCGTGCAGACCGAGCTGCTCACCATCGCCCGCTACAACCTGCGCCCCACACCTATCCAGCGAAAGGCACCGAAAGGTGCCGAGCAGAACCGCCTCGACTTCGAGGCCGCGATCGACCACCGACCACCACCGAGAGGAGCGCCACCAGATGTCCCGTCGATCTGATCCCCCACCAACCCAGCATCGCGAACCCCGCGATCCCAATCGAGGAGACAACATGGAGAAGCTCCTGAGCGTCGAGGAGGTCGCCGACTACCTCGGGGTCCCCGTCAACACGCTCTACCAGTGGCGACACAAGGGCACCGGCCCCGTCGCGTTCCGCGTCGGGCGCTTCCTGCGCTACGACCCAGCCGAGGTGCGCGAGTGGCTGACCGACAACGCGGCGGTGAGTCATGGCGTGGGTTGAGAAGCGAGAGCGGACTACCGCCAAAGGCAAGACCCAGATCACCTGGCGTGTGCGCTGGCGTGAACCTGACGGGAAAGCGCGCGCGAAGTCCTTCCCACGCAAGGTCGATGCCGACCGGTTCGCCTTCACCGTTTCCGCCGACATCGTCCGCGGGAACTACCTCGACCCCGACGCGGGCAAGGTGCTGTTCGAGGAGTACGCCGGCAAATGGCTGGCCGCACAGACCTTCGAGGAGACCACCCGCGTCGCCGTCGAGCTCCGGCTGCGCCTGCACGCCTTCCCGACGCTAGGGCATCGGTTCCTCAGCGACATCCAGCCCTCCACGATCCAGGGATGGCTCCGCGGTCTGACCGAGCTTGCGCCGACGTACCGCAAGGTCGTCTTCGCCAACGTCGCCACAGTCTTCACCGCTGCCGTGGATGACGGCTTGCTGGCGAAGAACCCATGCAAGGCCCCGTCGGTTCGCAAGCCGAAATCGGACCCGAAAGAGCTCGTGCCCTGGACCCAGCAGCGTGTGCTGGCGATGCGTGACGAGCTGCCCGAACGCAGCTCACTCGTGGTCGTCCTCGGCGCGGGTCTCGGACTTCGGCAAGGCGAGATCTTTGCCCTCTCCCCCGACGACCTGGACCTGGAACGCGGCGAGGTCAACGTCCGTCGTCAAGTCAAGGTATTCGGCGGCAACGTGCTCGTCTTCGGACTGCCCAAGGGCCGCAAGACCCGCAAGGTGCCACTGCCCAACGGCGTCCTGGAGGCCATCACCCGCCACATGACGCAGTACCCGCCACTGGACGTGACACTGCCGTGGATGGTCCCAGACGGGAAGGACACGACCGCGTCCCTACTGCTGACCACCCGTGAGAAGAAGGCACTCAACCGCAACTACTTCAACACCTACCTGTGGCGGCCAGCGCTGGTTCGCGCCAAGATCCCCGACCTGCGGGAGAACGGCTGCCACGCCCTGCGGCACTTCTTCGCCAGCACCGCCCTGCACGAGGGCGAGACCATCAAAGCCGTCAGCGAGTACCTCGGCCACGCCGATCCCGGCTTCACCCTGCGCACCTACACGCACCTGATGGAAGGCAGCTCCGAGCGCACCAAACGGGCCATCGACGCCGTCTTCGGCACCCACTACGAGATCGAGGAGGATGTCGACGAAGATGACGACGAAGAAGCCGCAGCGGACGGTGAGGACCGAGTCGCAAGCCACGACGTCGCTGACGACTGCGAGGACGAAAACCCCGAATGACTTGGAAAGTAGCATCTATGCGATACACTCCAAGCATGCGCTCGAAACATGCTCTCCGCGTGCTCGCCGAGATCACCGCCTACCAGTGGGGCATGGTGACCTCGGCTCAGGCAAGCATGCACGGCGTCACTCGACTCGACCTGTCCCGACTCGCCGCCGACGGGCTGCTGGAGCGACTCGCGCACGGCGTCTACAAGACGACCTCCACTCCCAGCAACGATCTGGACCGTCTGCGAGCAGCATGGCTGAGTACCGATCCCAAGCGCCTTGCCCACGAACGGCGTACGACCGACCCTGACGCTGTCGTCTTCGCGGGAGCCTCGGCGGCCCGGGTTCACGGGATCGGTGATCTGTGGGACGAGCACTTCGACTTCATCACTCCCGTGCGCCGCCAGAGTCAGCGGCGCGAGGTCCGCTACCGGAAGCGGGTCCTCGACCCCCGCGACGTCACCACGGTCGACGGACTCCCCGTCCTGTCGGTCGAAGCAACGATCGCAGACCTGGTCGAGGTGGTCGGCGACCTCAGCCTCGTTGCTGACGCCCTGCGTGACGCCTGGCGCAGAGGCGACCTCGACACTGCTCGCCTCGCCGACCTGCTCGACCCTGCGACGCTGACTCGCCTGACCGGGCTCGCTGACGTTGGGCAGGGTGTCGCTCGTGCCTGACGTCGACTCCTACCCCACACCTGGAGGTGTCGAGAACGCCATCAAGGACGCCGCGAAGAAGGCAGCTGCCGCAGACCCGTCGCTCGATGTGAACAAGCGCATCCAACTGGAGTACTTCAATCGGTTCCTATCCCGCGTGTTCTCCGAAGGCGCCAACTCCGAGTGGGTGCTCAAGGGCGGCACCGGCATCCTCGCCCGCGTGCCGTCGACTCGCTCGACCCGCGACATCGACCTCTACCGAGCCGGCTACACCCTCGCCGCCGCACTCGACGACCTAATCCGGCTGACCTCGATCGACCTCGGCGATCACTTCCATTTCGAGTACGCCGGACACACCGACTCGATCGGCACCGAAACCCAGCCCTACACCGAGGGCTACCAAGTGAAGTTCACCATCCTCATCGGAGTTGCCTCCAAGGGCAGCCTGCAGGTCGACCTCGCCGTCGGCGCCGGCATGACCGGCGATGTCGTCATCACCGACCCGGCCAGCGCACTGCGTCTTCCCCGGCTGGCCAGCAACCCCTACCGCCTCTACCCGGTCGTCGACCAGATCGCCGACAAGGTCTGCGCCACGATGACGGAGTACCAAGACAGGGCATCAAGCCGCGAGAAAGATCTGGTCGACCTCGTCGTGTTCGCAACTACCCAAGAGGTCGAAGGCGCTGCTCTGCGCATCGCCATCGCGACCGAGGCACGTCGCCGCAAGATGGAGCCGTTCGAGCACTTCACGATCCCCTCAACCTGGGGTCCGGGCTACTCCAAGCTGAGCAAGCCGGTCCCCTACTGCGCCGGCTATCCGACCGTCGACCTCGCCGCCGAACTCGTCGCCCGCCTCGTCGACCCGGCGCTCTCCAGCGCCGTCGACGGACTCACCTGGAGCCATGAAGAACTCGACTGGGGACCGACGTCGAGCGTACCCAGAGCGTACCCAGCGACCTGATCAGCGACGTTTCCGCAGGTCAGCGGTCGTCATCCAGTCGCTATTACGACATCTGACGTTTCCGCAGGTCAGCAGCCTAGAAGGCACATTACTGTGCCATTACTGTGCCACTGAGCTTGGCGAGAATGTCCTGATTTCGTCGCAACGGCGCCTCAACCGACACGGTTGGGGCGCCGATTCGCGTGCGCAGCCACTCATCGACGCAGATGCACGTACAGGACCTCAACTACGAAATTCGACGCCGCTGATGCCGCTGCTGGAAGCGGCGGCAGTCCCGTCCGAGCCCTCGAGTACCAAGGAATGCGTCGCCCGCTGGCTCGAGCGGGGCAACTTGTCACAGATAGGTGCAGCAGTCCCGCAAGTCGCATTCGGGATGGTCAAGTCGACGGGTCTGCCACCAGACCGGGGGCAGTCCAGCCGTCGGGTTCAGGACCCTGACCAACTACATCGCCCGGTCCCGGTCGAAACCGGCGGCTCTTCCGCTTCAGACCCCAACTTCTACACCCTCAACTGTGAAGAGCCCATATAGTGCGCGTCAAGGGCACCGCTTGCGCTTGATCCAACCACCGACCACCTCATTCAGAAGGAACCAGAATGCATATTCGTCCTCGGCCCTGGCAGGTAGTTGCTCCGATCATGGTCGGAGCAACCCTGTTATGGGGCCAGACGGCAGTTGAAGCAACCGTCACCGACGAACCCAGCGCGTCGTGCCCCACTGTTGGACTCGATGGAACCCTCACCGCAGCAGAGGCCGATGGCGAGCAGTCGGACTCCTGCAACCTCGTCGACGTTCTTGTTGTCGTTGACGGCCAGGGCGTCCCCATTCCTGAGGCAGGCACCGAAGTCACTCTGTCTGACTTCCGAATCGACGGCGTTGAGAGCATCCTGTCGGTCGAGGTATCTGCCGACGGAACGATAGCCGTGGACATCGACGCAGACCCCTCTCCTCGGCCCGCCGACGATGCCAGCGGACCTTGCATGGACGACTACACGATTCCGCTCCTGGGGAAGAAGTGGTACCCGGCCGATATGCCCATGGACTGGTCGATCAACCTGGATACGATCCCGACCGGCGACATCAAGGAAGGAAACGCGGTCGACGCAATCCGCAGCGCGATGGGCAACATCACTTCTGCACGCAATACTTGCGGCATGGATGACACTGTCGCTGCCAGCGCCAACTACCAAGGCGACACCAACACGGTCGCCCGCATCAGCCAAACGGCCTGTAACAGCAATGGTGAGTTTTGCACGACTGTTTGTCCAGCCTCGGACGAATGGAACGGGGTCAACACTGTCTCGTTCGGCGAGCGGCGATACCCGGTTGTGGCGTCGACCTGCAGTAAAGCCGTGGCTCATGACGGGCCGAACCGTATCGTTGAAGCTGAAATGAAGATCGACAAGACTTGGGCCACTTGGACTCGCAACGGGAACGCCTCTACATGCACGTCTGACCTCGACCTGGAATCGGTCATCACTCACGAGTTCGGTCACTGGTACGGCGTCGGACACAGCAATGGAGGCGCGGCTTACGCAAGCCTGACGATGTTTCCAAGTGTCTTCCGGTGTGACAACAACTATCGGACACTCGGAGCGCCCGATGTTCGGTCTCTTCGTCAGTACTACTAGGAGCGGGAATAGTGGGAAATCATCTCAGACCAGCAGTTTGGCTCGCAGGTGGTTCGCTTGCTTTGGCAGCAGTCGGGTCGCTCGCGGGATGCGGATCCGAGGCAGAAGAAGCCACCAACAGCAGCGAGCAACTCAGCTGTTCGGCGGAGCTTTCCTCGAACTCTGCGCCGCCAGGCAGTTGGGCGTCGGCCCAGGCCTGTTTGATTGAGACCAGCGACGCGGGCGACGGAACCAACTCGTCCAGCACGGCAACTTGGAGTTCAAACCTCTCCGAAGCGCAAGTCAGCGAACTATCCACGGCCTTCGTCGAGGCCCCAGCATTGGACCAGCCGTGCGCACTTGCCGATTCACTGCCAGCGAGAAGCTACCTCGTGACTGCTATCGGGTCAGGCGGAGAAGCGTGGTCCACAGTCGTATCTGAACCAGCATGTCTCGGATGGCGCACCGACGAAACCACGCACGAGTCAACCGCCATTCTCGCGCTGTTGGACTCCTACGCCGGCTGAACGGGTCGAGAGCCCGCGGACTTCGTCCGTGTGTGCGGAGACTGGAGGCGGACGATTCAATCGTGAGAGCGGCCAACCTCCGTGGCGAGCTCGGCTTGAGGGAACCCGGGAGTGCTGCACAGTTGGGTGACGCTCCGAAGTGCGTCGGAAGTGGGCGAAGTGACCGGTGCTGCCCAGCATCCTGTCGCTGTCCAGGGCGAGAGAATCCCGGACCTTCCTGCGGAATTGAATCGCGACCGGCGGGTAGAGTTTACCGAAGGAGGTGTCCGTGATGACCGCTCAGAACGTCCCGCTCAGCGACCACGGTCGCGAGTACGTCGCTGCGGTCATCCAGAGCGGTGAAGCCAAGGATGCTGCCGAGGTCGTGGATCTAGCGCTTCGGAAGATGGAGGCCGATCAGCACTCGATGGTCGAGGAGTTCCGAGAATCAGTCCGCGCCGGCGTCGAGGATCTCGACCAGGGACGCTTCACCGCTGTACCGTCCGATGACCTGCCCGCGTTCATCAAGGGCCTCAGTCCCCGACTCGCCGCGGGTGAGCCGAAGCAGTAATGCCGGACCCGCACATTGAATCACCCCGGCGAGTCCGGAGACTCTGGTGTGTCCCGGGTTCCCAGTAGTCGGAGTTTCTGGGATTCTCATGCAACGGTGATGATGCGATTGCGTTCGAACTCTATCGGGGAGAGCCATCCGAGTTGACTGTGACGCCGTTTCCGGTTGTGCCAGATCTCGAGGTACTCGAACATCGCGTTGCTCAACTCGATCCGGGTGTTCCACTTCTTGCGGTCCAGCAGTTCGACCTGCATCCGCGACCAGAAGCTCTCCATCAT
>JBPPMQ010000008.1:0-8760 GCA_051306135.1 Nocardioides sp.
GTCCTCGCCCGCTGCCGACTCGCTCCAGTGACCGACACGACGACGGAGGTGAGCACCGACCCCGTCCTCGAACTCAGCGCCTAACCCCTACGAAGGATCACAGGCGATACACCACTACCTGGGACTTGACCCCGTATTCACCGCTTCGCGCAGCGAAGTCGCCAAAGGTTGGGGGCGATTCTGCTCCAACGAGTGTCGCCGCACGCGGGTGCAGCGCGTGTGCGCCACGTGCGGTGAGGGCATCGAGGTCACATTGTCGAAACTCGCCGGCGACGCCGGAAAATACTGCTCGGTCGAGTGCCGCGGACTCGCCCGCCGAAACCGCATCCAACGCAGCTGCGCGATCTGCGGGTCGGCGTTCGAGCGTCCGGCAAGCACAGTCGAGCGCTCGGCGGCAATGTATTGCTCGAGGGATTGTCTGACGGTCGCACGCCGCGAGAACCCGGTGGAGGTCGAACGCGTCAGGAAGATGCAGCGCGACCATCTCGCATCCAGGGCGCCGACGCGGCCTGAGCGCGTGCTCTACTCGCTCCTCGACGAGCTGCTCGGCGAGGGCGCATGGGCCAGCCAGTACCACGTCTTCGACAAGTGGACCGTAGACGCGGCGGTGCCGAGTCACTGGCTGATCATCCAGGCCGACGGCGACTACTGGCACGGGTGGGACCCGGAGACCCACCACCATCCCCTCGTGGCGAGGAACATGCGCAACGACCGCCGGCAGGACGCCTACATCTCCAAGACCGACTGGACCAGTCTGCGCCTCTGGGAACACGACCTGTTGGGCAGACCGGAGTGGTGCGCTGAACGAATCCAGGCCGCGCTCGCGAACTCCTCCCGCCCGTCGGAGGCGACTCACGCAACTGGCACAGAGCAGCGCGTCGACCAGTCGGTGCCCAATCCGCGCGCGAGCGCAGTCACCGCCGCCGACGGCCCTGGTTGAGGTTTGCGAAGGGGAGAGATCCGGTGCGGTCGCGAAATGCAGCGATGAGTTCGGCTTCGACATCACCCGGGTCCTCGTCGGGCGTCTCCTGCCACGCGACAAGGAGGTCGGCGGAGTCGGCAAGCTGCCAGATGTATCGGCCGCCCCAATGGCCGATGGGCTCGCCAGCGCCGTGACGCCGGTACTCCTCGAGCCGCTTGCTGAGCCCCCGACGGCCGTCACGCCCTCCGGTTGCTTTGCCGATGTAGACGACCTCCACGTCCTCAACCCAGGCGGTCCGCAATTTCTCGCCCGGCACGGTCGGGTCCCTGCCCTTGAACCGGCCGGCTGGGTTGTCCGCACGGAACTCCGGAGCACGCATCTCGGCGCGCACGATCACGTACACACCTGGTCCTGCCGGCACCTGGCTTGTGGGCAGTTCAGCGAACCGAACAAATCCGACGAAGCCTGCCGTCTCCAGCTCAGCTCGCCGCGTAGCCATCTGGAATCCACCTATCTCGCGAGCACTAGGCGATTGTGGCCATCAGGACCAGTAGTCGTAGACGCTCCGCCTGTCACGCACGGGGTCGCCTTCGTAGTCGGCGCCGACCTCGCAGGTCTGGCTGTTGACGACGAGGGGCGCGAGTGACGGCTCCTCGCGAAGTCGGCAGTCCTCCGAAATGACGTCGAGGAGTCGCCCCATGCCATTCGGCGGGTGCGAGAGTCCGGCGGCGTGCTTCAACGCGCCGTATGTGATCTTGTCGCCGCGCTTGGCCACCTCGATCAGTTCATCGCGGACGCGTTGGCCTACTGCTGCCTGGATCTTCGTCACGGTAATGATGCGGCCCTTCATCTCGAACTGGTCGCCCTCGCGAAGCATGAGACCCATGTGGTCATGTTGGCAGTGCCTCGCCGCTACGTCAGCCGTTCGGCGCGGAACAACGTGGGCGTCCGACGGGTCCGGTTGCGCGAGCCCTTCAGGGCATGCGCCGCGGCGCGCAGCGGGTGGTGATCGCTCCGCAGCACCCGGACCAGTGCATACTCGCCGTGCTCATTGGCAGCAAGGGCAGTTGTTGGCCCGGCAGCACGAACGGTCCTCGCTGAGCTACTCTTCGAGCGTGATCCCTCAGCACCAATGACAGCCCCGCAGAGGGGCTGTCGACTCACATCGCGAAGGGATCACCAATGTTCATCACGCAGTTTTGTCGCGCCTTGGCCACGCTCGAGGCATCGACCGGGCACTGGCTGTGCTCGCCGCCGAGCTGGACGGCGTACGTCGGGAGGCCGTGGAGGCCGGTCGACGAGGAGCCGTTGAACCTCTTCAACCAGTGGTGGCTGTTCGGCCAGTGGGTCTTGAGGCACGAGGAGTAGGCCGAGCACAGGGAAGCTGTCCCTCCTTCAGGAACGAGGGTGGGCGCCGAGGCCACGCGGTTTCGTTCTCCCGGGAGGGGGCCAAGCCTGGTCGAGGGCTCGCTCAGCCTCCCTCGTCGCGGTCCTCGTCGTCGTCCACGCCGCGTCGACGGAGGGCTCGCTCGGCGATCCCGCTGGAGAGCTTGCCTTTCACCGATCTGGCCCGGTCGAGCGTCTCGTGACCGCGGCGCCTGGCGGCATCGACGCCGCCTGCTCCTGTCTCGAGTGCCTTGTCCCTGACGTCCGCGGCCGCTTCGGCCCAGCGCCTCGCCTCCGATGACTGCCGAGCGTGCTCGATCCCGAGACGCCCCTGGAAGTCGACGATGGCGGTCGAGACATGGTTGCCCGACTGCACTACAGCCGGCGACCTCCTCGGATGCACCAGCACCTTCGTGTTGGCCATGCTGGTAGCCGCATCGATGCGGGTCATCAGGCGCTCCGTGCTCCGAGAGATGGTGTCCAACCGCTGGCGCCGGGCAGCCCTCAGTCCGAGGCGATGACCGTCGAGATCGTCCGGAGCCGCGTCCAGCACCCGGTCGAGTTCGAGCACGGCGATCGCGTCTTGCAGTTGGAAGCAGCGGGCCAGAACAGCGAGCCACTCTTGTGCCTTGGGCTCGGCTTCCTTGGCCGTCGCGGCGAGATCACGGATCTTGGTCTTGCGCTCCATCTTCTCCGCGAGTGCGTCCAGCTGACGCAGCGCGTACGCCTGGGTTTCAGCGATCGTCGCCGACGTGGCCTGCACCTTGGACCAGGTGACCTCGTTGACTCGGCCACCGTGCTCCCGGATGGTCATCGCCTCCTCGATGACGAAGCCCACTCCGATCATGCGGGCCAACACAGCGTCCTTCTGGGCGCGGAGAACGTCGTCGACCTTCTCGTCGATCGTGGCGAGATAGTCGGTGATCTCATCCATGGTCTGTTGCATCGCGACCTGCGCCATGATCCCCGCAGCACCAGCCAGAAGCGCCGGGTTGGTCAGAAGCGACCTGGGAGTCTTCACGAACTCGACGAATCCCCTGACCTGGCCCTTCTTCCCCTTCACCACACCTGTGCTGAGACCCGTCTTTGAGCTCTCCCTCAGGCCGTGCTTCCTGACAAGCTTTGCTGACTCCTCGGTCAGCTTCACCCAGCGACCCGAGTTGGCCGCAACCTCGGAACCTGCCTGGGCGGTCGAAGCCCCGGTGCTGAGGACAGTTCTGAGCCGGGGCAGATCGAGGGCCTTCGAGGAGAGCCCCTCGGAGACGAGGAAGCGTTCGACAGCCGTCGGATCGCCGATGACCGCCAGGCCATCGCCGTCACTGATCAGCTGAACCTCATTTTCCATCGTCCGCTCCTGAAGCGTAGGCGAGGAAAGCCCCAAGCCCCGCGAGGATGGGCGGGTCCCTTGCCGATGCTATCCGCGACCGAAGGGAGTGTCCGGGAGACGCCGGCGGTTGGTTGACGGCGGCGGGCGGCGAGGTGCGCTCAACGAGTCCTGACCGCCCGTTAACTGGCAGGGACGGGAATTGATGAGCCGGGAGTAGGCCGAGTGGGCCGGCGGCAGGAGGCACGGTGCGGGAGCTCAGGCCAGCCGCACAAACACCGGCTCGGGTGCCGACGCACGATCGCCCTTTCCCAACTGCGCGCTCAGACCCGTCGCGCCGGTGGGACAGAAGGGCGTCAGCTCCGTTGCGATGGTTCTGCATGCCCGTGCGACGTTGCTGAGCAGTCGGTGAGTGCGTCGCGGGTCGCCGGTTGGGCCTTTGACGTCCTTCCAGGGCTCCGCGGCGTTCAGGAGCTGGTTGGCGAGGTCGACGCTTGCCACGAGGTGGCCAGTCGCCGAGCGGAAGTCCGCCGTCTCGAGGGCCGCGTCGATCTTCGAGGGCAGGGCAGCGCAGGCGGTCTCGAGCTCGACGCTGCTCCAACTGGGCCCGGTGACCGGCTCGTTATCGGCGTGCAGCTTTCCTTCGTAGTGCTTGTGCAGCAGGGTCAACGTGCGGTTGGCGAGGTTGCCCAGCCCGTTGGCCAGGTCATTGTTGTACGCCTGGACCAGGCGAGTGGTCGTGAACTCCGTGTCGCCCAGCAGGGGCACCTCACGCGTGATCCACCACCGAAGGGCATCGATTCCGTAGGCGTCGATGAGCTCGACGGGATCGACGACATTGCCGGTGCTCTTGGAGAGCTTTGCGCCGCCTGCATTGACGTAGTCGTGGACGTGGATGGTCGTGGGGAGCGGCTGCCCGGCCGACAGCAGGAGTCCGATCCAGTAGACGGCGTGGAAGCGCGTGATTCCCTTTCCGATCACGTGGACACGTTCTCCGTCGCCGCACCACCAGTACTGATAGGCGTCACCGCCCTGGTCGACGCCGAGTGCGGTGATGTAGTTGGTCAGCGCGTCCCACCACACGTAGATCACCTGGCTCGGGTCGCCGGGGACAGGAATGCCCCAACCGTCGGCGCGGGCAGCTGGACGCGAGACGCTGAAGTCCTTCAAGCCAGCGTCGATGAAGGCCAGGACCTCGTTGCGCTTCTGCGGTGGGTTGATCGTCAGCGCTCCCGATTCGATGGCAGCTTTGATCTGGTCGCCGTAGCGCGACAAGCGGAAGAACCAGTTGGTCTCGGTGACACGTTCCGGCGCTGTACCGTGCTCCGGACACAGCCCGCCGATCAGCGAGTCGGCCTCGTAGAACTGCTCGCATCCGACGCAGTAGAGGCCTTCGTAGGTGTGCTGATGGAAGTCGTCAGAGTCCACGCATCGCTGCCAGAGGAACTCAACGCCGGGCCGGTGTCGGGCGTCGGATGACGTTCGAATGTAGTCGTCACAGCTCACCTCCAGCCGTCCCTGCAGCGCCTCGAACCGGTCAGCAGCGCTGGTGACGTAGTCGGCGATCGGGATCCCGGCGCTCCGCGCCGCGATGACGTTCTTCAGTGCGTGGTCGTCTGTTCCCGATAGGAAGCGGACCGGATGGCCGCGAAGCCGTCGGTGACGTGCGAGCACGTCCGCTTGCACGAACTCAAGCGCGTGGCCCAGGTGAGGAGCAGCGTTCACGTACGGGATTGCGGTGGTGATGTAGTACGGCTTCACGGCGGGACTTCCTTCTGTGTCAGGTCGACAGGGAGCCCACGCCGAGTAGAGCCCCACTGCCGTAGGGCTCGACTGGCTGCGAATCAGCGCGCGACGAGAAGCCCCACGAAGGGGGCCATCATTCGCTGCGCACTGATCATGCTGCGCAGATTACCGGCAAAGTCGAGCTGCCGCCCAATGACTTCGCCTGTGAGCTCAACGCATGCCCCGTCCGCACCATCAGGCGGTCGATCGTGATTGACATTCACGACGTGCGTCGCTGGTCCCGTGCAGCCGCGACGTACTCCGCGTACGTACTGGCTGATCCGATGGCGTGGCGCTCGATGGTGGAAGGGTGGTAGCCAAGTGCTTCGGCGATGATCGGCACGGGGCCGAGCTTGGTGAGCTCGTGCAGGGTCCCGAGTCGCGCAGCGCGAGTGCTGAAGACCGTCTTGAGCCTGCTTCGCAGACTGGCGCCGTGGATGTGCCGGCCGGGGGAGTAGCCGCGGAAGACCCAGTTGCTGTTCGGGTGGGACGCGGTGAGGTCGTTCCCGGGCGCGGCTGCGAGGTGGCGGATGGGCTCGTCCAAGGGGGAGGGGAGTGCGAATTCGGTCTTACCAAGGCGGATGGTGACGACGTCGTCGGTCACCGTGACGTCGTCCCAGGTCAGCTGGATGACGTCTTCGATGTGCTGGCCGAAGACGATGACCAAGATCGCGGCGGCCCGGTCTCGCACGGTGAGCTCGTCGCCGTGCACCACACGTTCAACGGCTGCGTCCTGCTCGGACTTGGGCAGCTTCGGGCTGGTGCCGCGGCGATGGCGCGCGATGGTGAGTTCGGGGTCGATGAGCCGGCTCTTGATCGCCCACGGGATGAAGCGGTCGATGAACCTGCGCGTGCTTGGGCCGTCCGCCAGCCAGGCGTCGAGGTGTTCCTGGCGGAGCTCCTCGAGTGTGATGCCGTGATCGTGGAGCCAGTTGAGGAACTCGATCGTCACGGTGACGGTCTGCTTCGATCGCAGGAACGTGCCCTGCGGGACCGAATCCATCTGGTTCATCCGGCGCTGGTGGTGCCAGCGGACGTAGCGGCGTACGACGTCACGATGGTCGTCGCTGCTCACGCGCTCGAGTGCGCCAGTCGCCCATTGGTCGTAGCGCACCGCGAGCTCGTCGCGGCGCGGGAGGGCGCCATGCTCGACGAGCAGGCCGCGGATGTAGTTGCGGGTGCGATCTGCTCCCGGGAGGTCGTCGAGTTTCTCGTGTGTGATGGTCGGTGCGACCGCCAGGTCCTTGAGGAAGGCCGTGACGTGGCGCTGTCTGATCCAGGTCACTCCGCTGTTGGATCGCTTCATCGACTTCAGTGCCGCGGCTACCGGGACCAGCTCGGCGGCCATCACGCCGGTCTCGGGGTTGGTGAGCAGGCCGTCGACGAGTACCGCGAGCTCGCATGACCAGCATCGGCTGCCGCGGTAGAGCTCGTCCTCGGCGCCGCAGGTCTTGCAGTCGACGTTGAGCTTGACGCCGGAGCAGCGCCGGCATGCTGGCTGCCCTTCGATGCGGCCGGGGAGGACACCTTCGTGGCCGCAGGCGCAGGTGCCACGGGTGCGTTTGGCTTGCTGGTAGCAGTAGCCGCACACGCCGCCGTCTGGCCAGTTGGCGACGATCTGATAATGCTCGCCGCAGCGGCCGCAGGGGACAGGCCACTGGCTCGGATCGCTCTTGCGGCGCGGCCTAGCCATCGTCGTCGTCCTGGACGATCCGGACCCGCCGTGCGATTGGGTTGCCCGGTTTCACGCCGAGGTCCTCGGGTCGTTTCGGTGCGTCCGCGGTCTTGGCAGCGCGCATCTCGACGTACGGCTCGAACATGTCGTTGGGTTCGCAGTCGAGGATGTCGCACAGCGCGGCGAACGTGCGCGCCGGGATGCGCTCCGGGGTGCCGGTGACCAGACGATAGACCTGACTCTCGGACAGGTTGATGCCGCGCGACTTGAGCAGCGGCATCAGCTCGGTGCTCTTCCAGAGGTTCCGTTGCGCCATCACGGCGCGCAGGTTCCACTTGTAGCCGATGCGACGTTGCTCAGCCATCGGGATTCGCCTCCTCCGGACGCCCGATGCGGCGGGCGATCATTTTCTGGATCGTCTTCTGCTTGAAGTCCTCGCCCACCGATGTGTAGACGCTGGTGACTGAGGCATGCGAGTGGCCGGCCTGGGTCTGCACGAACGTCGGGTCGTAGCCGGCCTCGATGAGATGGGTGATGTAGGAGTGGCGCAGGCAGTGCAGGCCGAGCTCCTTGGGCAGACCCACAGCGTCGCGCGCGGCGGCGAACGAGTCCCCAAGGCTGCCCAGCGTGATCCTGTCAGCCCGTTCGCTGGGCCAGAGAGCGGCCGAACGGTCGGCGGTGGGGAACCGGTCGCGGCCGCCCTCGTGGATCCAGAACTTGAGGATGTCGACGACCCACTCGAACTCGGGAACCGTCAGCACGGTGCGACGTCGGGGCCCCGATCCTGCGGTGCCTTTGGCCCACCGAATTGTCACGGCCCCGAACTGTCCGTACGCGGGCACGTGCGGGTTCGGGCCGAAGTCGTGCAGGTCGAGCATCGTGAGTTCGCGGCGTCGAAGCCCGTAGGCGTAGCAGACCTTGAAGGCGATCGAGTCGCGTAGCGCCGGGAGCCAGCGCTTGCTGCCGGAGGCGTACTCGCGGTCGACGAGGTCGTCCACGTAGTCGAAGAGCTTCTGCAGCTCCTTCTGCGTGAACGCTCGTCGCCCGGGCGGCACAGCATCATCGGTCGTGTGGCGCGGAGTGTTCCAGTCAAAGGCGATCTGCGCGGGCACGTCGCCGAAGGTCTGCTCGCAGAACTCACCCCAGCCGTACGTCGGCGACGAGGCGTAGGAACAGAACATCGCGATCGCGTTGCTGTCCGAGCGCAGTGTCGTCAGACTGATCGGCTTCTCGCCCGAGCGGCGCTCGGCCATGTAGTCGTCCAGGTCAACGGGCCGCCACGTCCACGGAAATGTGCCGGCGTACTCCTGGAAACGCCGCAGGACGCGACAGCGGCCCTCGATCGTCTGGGTGGTCAGCCCGCGAGCGAGCATCTGGGCCTTCCAGCCGTCGAGCATCGCGTCGAACACGCGATCTTCGGCTCGGAACAGCCCAACCTCAGCGTCTCGAAGCACCCGCGGAACGAAGCCCGGAACTCCCTGCACCACGCACCTCGCATCCGTGGAAACCTGCATCTAATGCAGGAAACGTACGCCTACCTGCGCGAATGCGGCGAGATGTCGAACCCGCGTGTCGCTGCCCGAGATCGCCACGTGTGCGCTGACCTGCAGGAACGCGGTCCGCGTCGAGGGACGGGAGTAGTCGCATCTACTTCTACTCCCGTTGTTT
>JBPPMQ010000129.1:0-4876 GCA_051306135.1 Nocardioides sp.
CCCCTGCCGAGGAGCAGGTCGAGGGTGAGACGGATCGTGACCGGATCGTCGGTGACGTAGGTGCGGCAGATTCGAGCGAGCTCGTCATTGACCCGTTCCTCGGCCGGGATCAACTCCTCGCGTAGATCGGAGTGGGACCGTGCGGCGACCCACAACTCCAAGGTGGCGGCATACAGCGGACCCGACAGCGCCTGCGCCAGCAGGCCGAGCGCGGCTTGCTGGGAGCCTTCCTGCTGGGGCTGGTTCCCGGTCTGGGATGCGGCCGTCGCCAGCCCGGCCATCGCTTCGCGTACTCGCTGCAGCCGCTTCTGGGCCAAATGTTCGACCGCAGCGACGACCAGTTGGTCTCGGGTGCCGAAGTGATGGAGTTGGGCGCCCCGAGACAGTCCTGCCTTCTCGGCCACCGCGGCGCTGGTGGTGCCGCCGTAGCCGAGTTCAGCAAGGCATGCCACGGTCGCCTCGAGAAGGACGGCTCGGGTGGCCGCGGAGCGTTCCTCTTGCCGCCTTGCTGGAGTGCGCACCCTATGACCTTACATGCATGCACGAAAGTATGTATGGTGGAGCGGTAGCCGCTGCCCTGGCACGGCGAGTTCGGACCGCTGTCCGACCACCACCCGCAAAGGACCTCACATGCCCCGCAACGCCTTCATCCAGGACTACCCCCATCGAATGGGAGGGCACTGTGGTTCGGGTGCGATGCGGGACCTGCTGCACTGGCAGGGTCTGGGATGGGACGGCCCGCCAGGTGAAGGTCTGGTGTTCGCATTGGGGGGCGCGCTGGGGTTGTCCTACCTGCGATCGAGCGAACTTGTCCCGCCGATCTATCTGGTCGGCCGTGGTGGCGACTACGAAGTAGACCTGCCCCAGTTCCTGGGAGCAGAGGTCGAGATCCTCGCGAGCGATGATCCTGAGGAGGGATGGTCGTGGGTTCGCGACGATCTCGACGCCGGCAGGCCCAGCCTGGTGTGGGGCGACATCGCCGAGCTGCCCTACCTTCGGGTGACCCTGCAGATGAGTCGCCACGACATCGTGGCAATCGGCTACGACGAAGCCAGAGGGATCGCCTACATCGTCGACAACGACCGCGCCGAGGTGCAGGAGGTGCCGCTGGATGCCTTGGCTCGCGCGCGGTCCTCGACGTCGTTCCCGCAGCCGACCCGTCACCGCACCTACCGCATCGACTGGCCGCGCGAGCTGCCTGATCTTGCGGGAGTGGCCGCAGCATCCTTCCGCCAGTCCGCAGCCAGCATGCGGCACCAGACGCGGCCCGGAATTGTCGACGTCAGCGGAGCGACGGCCGGAGGAGAGGGTTTGGCGGGGGTCGCGCAGTTCGCGCTCGACGTCCCGACCTGGGTCGACCTCCCGGTCGACGAACTCGAGGTGCTCCTATTCAGCCTGAGCGCCTTCATCGAGAAGGCCGGCACCGGCGGTGGCTTGTTCCGGCAGTTGCTCGCCGAGGGCTGCACCGATGTCGCGCGCCTCACCGCTGACGGCGCCACGGCTGACCTGGCCGAGATCGCCGGCCGGTGTGCCCAGGCCTGGACCCAGACCGCGCGAGCCGGGATCCAGCGAGACGTGCCCGCGCGAACCCGCGCGGACCAGGTCGCCGCGGCAGTCGGCCAACTGCCAGGACTGGAGTTGGAACTCGTCGAGGCACTGGAGTCGGCCTCACGCTCGCTGTCGGCCGAGGTCGGCTGACAGCGAGCGCTCGCCCGTCAACCGACGGTGGCGCCGATCATCTCAGCCCGAGTGACGGGGGTATGCCGAGTGATCACCTGTTTGCTGAACATGAAGTCTCGGGGGCGATTCACGCAGTCGGCCGCGATGAGCTCACCTTCTCGCAGGTAGAAGCAGGTGAAGTCGCGGTCCCGGCTCGGATCACCGCTGAGCACTATCTCGTCGTACCCGGTGTTGAGGCCCGCGATCTGGAGCTTGAGGTCATACTGATCCGACCAGAACCAGGGCAGCGCTGTGATCTCCTTGAACTTCCCGCACAAGGTTGCGGCCGCGACCTTGGCCTGCTCGACCGCACTGGGGACGGACTCCAGTCGGATCCGACATCCGTAACGCGCCATGTCATGGCTGGCGCAGTCGCCCGCGGCGACGATGGTGAGATCACTGGTGCGCGCCTGAGAGTCGATCAGCACACCGTTGTCCACCATCAACCCGGCTGCCGCAGCGAGTTCGGTGTTCGGCTCGACGCCGATGCCGACGATGACCAGGTCGGCGGGGATCGATTCTCCGCTGGCCAACACCACCTCGCGGACCCGGGTGTCTCCGGTGAAGGCCTCGACCAGCGCACCCGTGCGGAGGTCGACGCCTTCCTCCTGGTGAATCCGCTCGAAGAACGCGGACACTGCCGGGGCGGTGACCCGCGACAGAACCCGCTCGGTCGCCTCGAGCACGGTCACCTCCAACCCCAACTGGCGTAGCGAGGCAGCGGTCTCCAGTCCGATATAGCCGCCGCCGACGATGACGGCCCGACGCCCAGGGGTGGCGGCCTGCCGAATTCCTTCGACGTCAGCGGCGGTGCGCAGGTAGTGAACCCCAGCCAGGTCGCATCCCGCAACGTCCATCCGGCGAGGGCGGGCCCCGGTGCACAGCGCCAAAGCGTCGTAGGCCAGAGATTCGCCGGTGCTCAGTTCGAGCACGCCTGCCGAGCGGTCGATGCCCTCGACGGACGCGTCCACCAGTTGGATCTCCTGCTTGACGTAGAACTCCGGGCTGCGGATCTCCAAGTCCTCCAAGCTGCTCTTGCCGGCTAGGTAGGCCTTAGAGAGTGGGGGCCGCTGGTAGGGGGCGGTTGATTCGTCACCTACCAGAACGATCTCTCCAGACCACTTTTCCTGCCGCAGGCTCGTGGCGAGCTGGACTCCGGCGTGGCTTGCTCCGACGATGACGGCTCTCGGCGAGGTCGGCGGTGCCGTCATTCGTTGGTTTTCGGGGTCAGGCGGACCATCATCTTGCTGATGCCTCGCACGAAGTTGGACTGAACGTACTCGGGCTCCCCGACGACCTCGATGTTCTCGAAACGCGGGAGCAGTTCCTCCCAGAGGATCCGCAACTGCAACTCGGCGAGCCGGTTGCCCATGCATCGGTGGACGCCGAAACCGAAGGCGATGTGATTGCGTGCGTTGGCTCGATCGATGATCAAGTCGTCGGGGCGGTCGAAGACGCGCTCATCGCGATTGCCGGAGGCGTACCACATGACCAGCTTGTCGCCCTTGCGGATGAACTGTCCGTTCAAAATGGTGTCGGTCTTGGCGATCCGGCGCATGTAGGCCAGCGGAGTCTGCCAACGGATGATCTCCGAGACCATGTTGGGGATGAGGTCGGGGTTGGCCTTGAGCTTCTCGAACTGGTCGGGAAACTGGTTCAAGGCAAGAACGCCGCCACTCATGGAGTTCCGGGTGGTGTCATTGCCACCCACGATGAGCAACACCAGGTTGCCCAGAAATTCCATGGGCCGGTCGATCAGATCCGCCGTGCTTTCGTCGCTCTGCAGCATCGTGATGAGATCGAATCCCGGCGTCTCGCCGGCCGCTGTCCGCGCAGCCTTGTCGTGCCAGTGCGCAGCGAGATCCCGCGCCATCTCGCGCATCCCGCGGAACACCACATCGTTGTCCGACGGGCCGCCGTTGGCTTGCTCGATCGAGGTCGCGAGGTCCGACCATTCGACGAGCTTGTGACGCTGGTCGTAGGGAAAGTCCAGCAAGGTGGCCAGCATGCGCGCGGTCAACTCGATCGAGACAGTCTGCACCCAGTCGAACGGACGGTCGACGGGAAGGTTGTCGAGCACTTCTCGGACCCGTGATCGGATCAGACCCTCCATTTCGCGCAGGTTCTTCGGCGCGACTACGCCCTGGACTGCTTGGCGCTGCAGGTCGTGCCGCGGCGGGTCCATCGCGATGAACATCTCGATGTCCAAGAAGCGCGGGGGGACGCCGATGATGATGAACGGCTCTGCGGAGAAGACCTCGTGGTTCTTGTCGACGGCCACGATGTCTGCATGCCGTGTGATGGACCAGAACGGACCGAACGGGCTGTTGGGCTGATAGTGGACCGGAGCCTCGTTGCGCAGGCGCTCGAAGTAGGACGTCCAGCGACCCTGTCGGTAGAGAAACGGGTTGCTGGTGTCGATGTCGGCTAGGTCGACATCCTCGACCGGCGGGATCGGCTCCTCGGTGAAGAGCTTCTCTCCGTTGGTGCCGGTGACCCATCGCCGGGCCTTGTCGTAAACATGGGCGCCCTGGATCTGTCGCTCCATCGGGATGGAGGCCTGAACCTTCGAGGTAATCGATTCAACAATGCTCATTGCTCTTTGTCCGTTTCTCTCGTCGTCACATCTGGAATTCGGGTAGGTGGACCGTCAAGCCATCCAACGAGGACGACGCTGGGATCTGGCAGGACAGTCGCGAGGTCGGTTGACGCTCGGGGTTCATCGCGAGCATCTGCTCTTCGTCCGGGCCAGAAAGTCCGACGCGGTCGGACCACTGCGGGTCGACGACCACATGGCAGGTCCCGCAGGCTGCTTCGCCCCCACAGTCGCCGTCGATGCCGGGCACCGCGTTGTTCGTCGCTACCTGCATCAGCGAATGACCCTCTTCCAAGGACGCCTCGTACGTCTCGCCGTCGTGCGAAACGAAGGTGACCACTGCCATGTGCTACTCCCAGTTGATGCTGTGTGTGATGACTTTCACTAAAGTCTGTGCCGGTGTTGGCCTTGGGGCTATGGTTGGCCAAGTCAACATTTTGTGATTTCGGCTCACGGGAGCGAATTCGATGGACTTCAGTGACGGCGGAGTGCCTCCGATAGCGTTCGCCCAGATGCTCTCGAGCCCGGCACTCGACCCAGCGGCCGTGTCGCGGTTTCGCA
>JBPPMQ010000160.1:0-15103 GCA_051306135.1 Nocardioides sp.
CGACCGAAGACGGCTCACTCGAACGGCCCGGCGGAGACGGCGTCGGGTGGGCGGTGCGGCAGCACCCGGGCGATGTAGTCGCGCGCCGAGTCGAAGATGTCGGCCTCGTGACCGAGCTTCTCCGACAGCGCCCAGCGGTGTTCCATCACCTCGTGGAAGTACTCCGCGGGGTCGACGGTGCTCCGCGTGTCGGCCGGCAGCAGGTCGACGATCGGAGAGTAGACGCCGTCCAGCCAACGCTTGGCCACCACCGCGGGATCCTCGGCGCCATACCCGTGATGAGCGGTGAACGCGGCCAGGTCGTTGAGGAGTTTGCGGGCCTGACTGTCCTCGACCACCAATCCGGTCAACTCCTGCAGTTCACGGCGGTGGTGACCGGCCTCGACCACCTTCGGCTGGATCCGCACCTGATCGGAGTCGGTGCGGATCTCAAGCTCGTCGACATCGAAACCCAGGTCGTTCAGGCGCGCGATCCGCTGCTCGACCCGGAACCACTCATCGGCGCTGAACTCCTCCGCCGCGGTGAGCTCGTCCCACAGCGCATGGTAACGATCGGCCAGATAGGCCACCACCTCGTGAGGGTCGAGGTCGCGGTCGATGTCGGTCTCCTCACTGGCAGCCAGGTCCAGCAACTCCACGAAGATGTTCTCGACCGCCACCGTGACGTCGTGTTCTCGCTGGGCGTCGGTGATCGATCCACGCAGATCTCCGGTCTCCGCGTCGACCAGAACCCCGGAGAAACCGCCGGCGTTGCGACGGAACAACGTGTTCGACAACGACACGTCACCCCAGAAGAAGCCGCACAGGTGGAGCCTGACCAGGAGCACCACCAGCGCATCGATCAACGCCGGCACCCGTTCGGTGCCGAGCCCGTGCTGGAAGACGGTGCGATAGGGCAGGGAGTAGTGCAGATGCTCGGTCACCAACGCGGCCGGCAGCGCAGTCCCGTCGTCGCGGACCCGTCCGGTCACCACCCCGCGGGGCACCACCACCGGTTGATGGAGTCGCTGCAATCCCCGCAGCAGGTCGTATTCGCGCAACGCGATCGCCTCCTCGGTCTCCTTGATTGCGAGGAACTGCCGGTTGACCCGGACCACCCGCACCACGTGCCGAGACAACCCCAGGGGCACCGGGACGACATGCCAGTCCGGCCACTCGGCCAAAGGCACCGACCACGGCAGCCGGAACAGTTCAGGATCGGTCCGGGCCGCGACCACACGCAACGCCATGGCTTGAATCTACGCCGATCGACTTGTTTGGCCATGCCTGCCGACGGGTACCCGGATGGACAGGTGCGGGCGCATGAGATAGGACTTGTATGACGCGCATCACACTCGGAAGGTGAGTAGCCGATGACACGGCAGGAACGTTCGGCCCGCGCGGGCCGTCGCAAACGGGCAGTCGCCCTCGCAGGAGTGGCAGCCCTGGCGGCCGTCGGGCTGAGTGCGTGCGGAGACTCGGGCAAACCCCAGCTCAACTGGTATGTCAACCCCGACGGCGTCGACGTCCTCAAAGCCTGGGCGGCCGAGTGCAGCACCGCCGACTACGACATCGAGGTCCAAGAGCTGCCGTCGTCGGCCACCGATCAGCGCACCCAACTGGCCCGCCGACTGGCCGCCGAAGACTCCTCGACCGACCTGATGAACCTCGACCCGGTCTTCGTACCCGAGTTCGCCAACGCCGGCTGGCTGCTGGAAGTCCAGGGCGACCTGGCCGACTCGATCACCTCCAGCGCAACCGGAGACGGGGACTACCTCTCCGGCGCGGCCGCCACCGTCATCTGGGAAGACAAGCCCTACGCCATCCCGCTGTGGGCCAACACCCAAGTGCTCTGGTATCGCAAGTCGCTCGCCGAAGCGGCGGGACTGGACATGAGCCAACCGGTCACCTGGAACCAACTCATCGAGGCGGCCGCCGACAACAACGGCACCGTCGGCGTACAAGCGAACCGGTACGAGGGGTATGTCGTCTGGATCAACGCCCTCATCACCGGCGCCGGAGGCGAGATCGTCTCCGACACCGAGGCCGGCCGAGACGCCACCGTCGAGATCGGCTCCGACGCTGGTCGCAAGGCGGCCGAGATCATCGCGGACCTGGCCGACTCCAGCGCCGCACAGCCAGACCTGACCGTCTCCAACGAAGGCACCAGCCTGGGCCAGATGTGGCCGGCGGACGGTGCCGGTGAATTCATGGTCAACTGGACTTTCGTCTACGCCAACTACAAAGGCGGCGTCGGCCAGCCAGGCGGGCCGCCCGACGAGAACGCCTTCGAGGACCTCGGTTGGGCCCGCTATCCGGCCAGCGTCGAAGGAGAGCCCTCGGCCCCACCGGTCGGCGGAATCGACATCGGCGTCGGCGCCTACACCAAGAACCCGGACTGGGCGATGCAGGCCGCGGAGTGCATCACCTCGGTGGACGCCCAGGTCGAACTGGCCACCACCAACGGACTGATGCCGTCGACCAATGCCGCCTACGACCAGGTGGCAGCGAGCGGGGACTTCCCCAAGGACCTCATCGAACTGTTCCGCACCAGCGTCGACGAGGGCGGCCTGCGGCCCAAGAGTGCCTACTACTCGTTGATCTCCGGCGGCATTCAGTCGTCCTGGCATGCTCCGACATCGGTCGCGCCGGACTCCACCCCGGCGGACTCGGCGGACTATCTCACTGACCTGCTAGAAGGGAATTCGCTGCTGTGAGCACCCTGACGGCTCCGACCCGCCGACCCAAGCCCAAGCCGCCCGAAGTCAGTGACCGACTCCAGGCCGAGAACCGCCTCGGGCGTCGACTGGTGGCTCCGGCGATCATCGTGATGCTGGTGGTCACCGCGTTTCCGATGCTCCGGGCGCTCTACCTGTCCACCTTCGACTACTCGCTGACCGCGCCCGACGATCGCACCTTCATCGGCGTCGACAACTACCTGACCGCGCTCACCGATCCGCTGTTCTGGCAGACCACCGGCATCACCGTCTTCTACATGCTGGTGACCGTCTCGGTCGAGTTGGTCATCGGGTTCGCCTTCGCCATGGTGATGCACCAGGTGATCTTCGCCCGCGGCCTGATCCGGACCTCGATCCTGATCCCCTACGGCATCATCACAGTCGTCTCCGGCTTCGCCTGGCAGTTCGCGTTCTCCTATCAGAACGGGTTCATCAACGGCTGGCTTCCAGGTGTCTCCGACGACTTCAACTTCTTCGGGCAGACCCCGTCGGCCGTGATCGCCATCATGGTCTCCGAAATCTGGAAGACCACACCGTTCATGTCCCTACTGCTGCTGGCCGGACTGGCCCAGGTCAGCGACGACATGATCGAGGCAGCCAAGGTGGACGGCGCCACATGGTGGCAGCGCCTGTGGAAGGTGATCCTGCCCAACATGCGGGCGGCCATCATGGTTGCGGTCCTGTTCCGGGCCCTGGACGCCTACCGGATCTTCGACAACATCTTCGTCATGACAGCCGGAGCGGTGAAGACCGAGTCGATCAGCTTCTTGACCTACCGACAGACCATCGAGCAATTCCAACTCGGCATGGGCTCCGCCCTGTCGGTGCTGCTCTTCTTGTCGGTGCTGCTGGTGGCCTGGCTCATCGTCAAACTCTTCCGGGTCGATCTGGCCCAGGCACGAGGGGAGTAGTCAGATGAAGAATCGGATAGGGCTGATCGTCGGCTGCCTCCTGATCATGGTCTGGTGCCTGCTGCCGATCGTGTGGATCGGCTCGCTGTCGTTCAAGTCAGAGGCCTCGATCACCAACGGCTCGCCCGGGTTCTGGCCCAGCGACGGAGGTTTCGCAGGCTGGGACAACTACACCGCAGTCTGGGACAACGAGCAGTTCCGGCGAGCGATCTTCAACTCCATCGGGATCAGCCTGATCGCCACCGTGCTGTCGGTCATGGTGGCCACCCTCGCGGCGTACGCCATCGCCCGACTCGAGTTCAAGGGCAAACGCGCCGTGCTGACGGTCGCCTTGGCGATCGCCATGTTCCCGGTGGTCTCCCTGGTCGGGCCGCTGTTCGACCTGTGGCGCACCGTCGGTCTCTACGACACCTGGCCCGGACTCATCATCCCCTACATGTCCTTCACCCTGCCGTTGGCGATCTGGACGCTGTCGGCGTTCTTCCGGGAGATCCCCTGGGAGATGGAGCAGGCGGCCCAGGTCGACGGTGCCACCTCCTGGCAGGCGTTCCGCAAGGTGATCGTGCCGCTGGCCGCGCCGGGGGTCTTCACCGCCGCGATCCTGACATTCTTCTTCGCTTGGAACGACTTCGTCTTCGGGATCTCGCTGACATCGACCGAGAACGCCCGACCGATCCCGGCGTCACTGTCGTTCTTCGTCGGATCGGACCCGTTCAACCGGCCCGCATCGCTACTGGCCGCCGGTGCGGTCATCGCCACCATCCCGATCATCCTCATCGTCCTGATTTTCCAGCGCAAGATCGTCGCCGGCCTGACCTCCGGCGCAGTGAAGGGGTAGAACTCATGGCTTCCATCTCGATGCAACACATCGTGAAGAAGTACGGCGACGGATTCCCGGCCGTCAACGACGTCTCGATCGACGTCGCCGACGGAGAATTCATGATCCTGGTCGGCCCCTCCGGGTGCGGCAAGTCGACCCTGCTGCGAATGATCGTCGGCCTGGAGGACATCACCGAGGGCGACATGCTCATCGGCGACCGCAAGGTCAACAACCTCGCCCCCCGAGAGCGCAACCTGGCGATGGTGTTCCAGAACTACGCGCTCTACCCCCACCTGACCGTCTTCGAGAACATCGCCTTCCCGCTGCGGCTGTCCAAGACCCCCGACGCCGAGGTCGACAGGCTGGTTCGGGAGGCCGCCCAAACCCTCGAACTGACCGAGCACCTCGACCGCAAGCCCGGCAACCTCTCGGGTGGCCAGCGCCAACGGGTCGCGATGGGCCGTGCGATCGTCCGGCAGGCAGACGCGTTCCTGTTCGACGAACCGCTGTCCAACCTCGACGCCAAACTGCGCGGTCAGATGCGCACCGAGATCTCACGAATCCAGAAGCGCCTCGGCATCACCACCGTCTACGTCACCCACGACCAGACCGAGGCGATGACGTTGGGTGACCGGGTCGCCGTGCTCAAGCGCGGCACTCTGCAGCAGTTGGCCACCCCCAGGGAACTGTACGAGAACCCGGGCAACCTGTTCGTTGCGGGCTTCATCGGCTCACCGCCGATGAACTTCCTGCCAGCGACCGTTTCGGGTACCACGGTTTCGCTCCCCTTCGGCGATGTGGAGATCCCCGCCGAGAAGGCCGACAAAGTGCCCGAGGGCGCCGTGCTGATCGCCGGCATTCGACCCCAGCACTTCGAGGATGCCTCCCTCACCGGTGACACCGACCGCGCCGGGTCGTCCTTCCGAGCCCAGGTCGACGTCGTGGAGTGGCTGGGCAACGAGACCTACGCCTACATCCCGTTCGAGTCCCCCGACGAGGTGGCCGCTCAGCTTCAGCAACTTGAGAAGGACCTCGACGGCGAGGCCGCCCGGACCCAGTTGGTGGTTTCCCTCGACGGTGCCAGCAAGATCACCGAAGGCAGCGAGGCCGAGATCTGGGTCGACGGTTCCAAGATCCACCTCTTCGACCCGGCCACCGGCGACAACCTCACCGTCGACAAGGAGAACGCCGGCGAGATCCCGGCCCAGGCAGCCACCGTCTAGGTCAGGACCCTCCGCCGCCGGCCTTGCGGCGGTGCAGTTTCGGGCCGCCACCCGCGACCTCGGAACCGTGTGCCTTCTCGTGCAGCGGGCCGTCGGCGTGGACACCGGGCTCGGACCCTTTCTTGCGGTCCAGCGCCGCGCGCATCTTCGCCTTCAGATCGTCGTTGTTGGACGTCGCGTCAGCCATGGCCACTCCTCATACTCGGTCGGATCAGCACGCGTGAACCGGTCCCCACCACCCAAACACGCCCGGCGTGCCGGTGTCGAGGGGTTTGTCCGCCGCTACTCGACGGTGACGGACTTGGCGAGGTTGCGCGGCTGATCCACGTCGTTCCCGGCCAGCGTAGCGAGTTCGCAGGCGAACAACTGCAGCGGCACCGTGGCCACCAACGGCTGGAGCAACGCCGGGACCGGAGGCAGCGAGACCACCACGTCGGCATACCGGCCCAAGGTTTCGTCGCCCTCCTCGACCAGGCAGATCGTCCGGGCACCGCGCGCACGGACCTCCTGGATGCCGGACAGCATCTTGTCGTGGAGTTGGTCCGGCCCCCGTGGCGGCACCACACAGAAGACCGGCATGCCATCTTCGATCAAGGCGATCGGCCCGTGCTTGAGCTCACCGGCTGCGAAACCCTCGGCGTGGATGTAGGCCAGTTCCTTGAGCTTGAGGGCACCCTCGAGAGCGACCGGATAGCCCGCGTGGCGGCCCAAGAAGAGCACCGCCCGCGCGTCACGCAACTCCCGCGCCAACGCATAGACGCTCTCGGAGTGGTCCAACAGCCACTGGATCGCCGGCGGAATCTCCTCGAGTTGCTTCATCACCGCGGCGATGTCGTCACCGGACTGAGTGCCCTTGACCTGAGCCAGATAGAGCGCCAGCAGATAGCAGGCCGTCAACTGGGTCAAGAAACCCTTGGTCGAGGCAACCGCGATCTCGGGACCGGCGTGGGTGTAGATGACCGCATCGGATTCACGCGGGATGGTCGAGCCGTTGGTGTTGCACACCGCGAGCACCTTGGAGCCCAGGGCACGGGCGTGGCGGATGGCCTGCAGGGTGTCTGCGGTCTCCCCCGACTGGGAGATCGCGACAACCAGGGTCCGGTCGCTCAGAATCGGATCGCGGTAGCGGAACTCCGAGGCCAGTTCGACCTCGACGGGCACCCGGCACCAGTGCTCGATCGCATACTTGGCGACCATCCCGGCATAGAAGGCGGTGCCGCACCCGACGATGATGATCTTGTCGATGTCGCGCAGGTTCTGGTCCGAGAGACGCATCTCGTCCAACTGCAGCCGTCCGCCGCTGGCGCGTCGACCGAGCAGCGAGTCGGCAACCGCGCGCGGTTGCTCGAAGATCTCCTTGCGCATGAACCAGTCGTAGCCGTCCTTCTCGGCGGCCGCGAGGTCCCAGTCCACGTGATAGCGCCTGCCTTCGGCCGGCGTCCCGTCGAAGCCGGTGACCCAGACACCGTCCCGGGTGATGGTGACGACCTGGTCCTGGCCCAGTTCGAGGGCCTCGCGGGTGTGCTCGATGAATCCGGCGACGTCGGAGCAAACGAAGTTCTCGCCCTCCCCCAAGCCGACCACCAGCGGGGAGTTGCGGCGGGCAGCGACGACCCGGGAGGTGTCCTCAGCGTCCACGGCGACCAACGTGAAGGCACCCTCCAACTGATGACAGACCCGTTGCATGGCGGTGGTCAGGTCGGCCCCGGCAGCCACCTCGATCTCGAGCAGGTGTGCGGCGATCTCGGTGTCGGTGTCCGAACGCAGCGTGTGACCGTCGGCCTCGAGCCGATCGCGAAGCTCTGCGAAGTTCTCGATGATGCCGTTGTGCACCACGGCCACCCGCCAGGTCTCCCCGACGTGGGGGTGAGCGTTGCGGTCGGTCGGCGGGCCGTGAGTCGCCCACCGGGTGTGACCGATGCCCGTGGTTGCCGCCGGAAGCGGCACCTCGGCGATCGCCTTCTCCAAGTTGGTGAGCTTGCCGGCCCGCTTGTCGGTGGCCAGCACCCCGGACCCGTCGACCAGCGCGATTCCTGCGGAGTCGTATCCGCGGTACTCAAGTCGGCGCAGGCCCTCGATCACGACGTCCTGCGCGGGCTTGGTCCCGACATACCCAACGATTCCGCACATAGGAGTCCCATTGTACGGCTCGGGCACGGCAACGACCGGCATCGGCGAGCCCGTGCAAGAATCACCTCTCATGACGTCGCTGGGTGGCATCGGCCACGAGGTCGCCTCGCCCTACCTGGAGTTGGGGCGCGAGGCGTGGGCGGCTCTCGGGGCCGAGACCACCAATCCGTTGACCCCTGACGAGATCCGCAGAGTCCGCGGCCTGGGCGACACCCTCGACATGTCCGAGGTGACCGACGTCTACCTGCCGTTGAGTCAACTGCTGTCGATGTATGTCGAGTCCAAGAGCAGGCTGCACCGTGAGCAAGAGGACTTCCTGCACGGCCGCACGCCGCCGCGCACGCCGTTCGTGATCGGCGTCGCCGGTTCGGTGGCGGTCGGCAAGTCGACCGCTGCGCGACTGCTCCAGCAGATGCTCGCGCATTGGCCGGCACACCCCAACGTCGCCCTGGTCACCACCGACGGATTCCTCTACCCCAACGCCGAACTGGAACGGCGCGGCCTGATGCAGCGCAAAGGTTTCCCGGAGTCCTACGACCGCAAGGCACTGTTGAGGTTCGTCGTCGACATCAAGTCCGGTGTCGACGAGGTGCTGGCGCCGACATACTCCCACCTGGTCTACGACGTGCAACCCGAGAGCCCGGTGGTCATCAATCGGCCGGACATCGTGATCATCGAGGGCCTCAACGTGCTCCAGCCCGCCCGAGTCCGCGAAGACGGCACCGCAGGGCTGGGCCTCTCGGACTTCTTCGACTTCTCGGTGTATGTCGACGCGGCCACCCCCAACATCCGGGAGTGGTATGCCGAGCGATTCCTGCGGCTGCGAGAGACTTCGTTCCGCGACCCGCACTCCTACTTCGGCAAGTACGCCGCCCTGTCCCATGACGAGGCGATCACCGAGGCGATGCGGATCTGGGACTCGATCAACGGCCCCAACCTGGCTCAGAACATCCTGCCGACCCGATCCCGGGCGACCCTGGTGCTCCGCAAGGACGCCGACCATTCGGTCCGTTACGTGCGACTGAGAAAGGTGTGAAGTGGCCACTGCGTCCGAAGTGCTCGCCGAGCGTGGCCCGCTGACCGGGCAGGATCTGGTCGATGCGATCGGGGCCACCCCACTACGGGTCTGGCAGGCCTGCACCGCCGACGACCAGGTCGTCATCACCCACCACGGTCGACGTTACGTGCGTCTGGACGAGTCCATCGCCGGCTGGGCCCGCCTCTCGCCCTCGATCGGGCGTGAGTTCGTCTCGTTCTCCCTGGTGCACCTGGTCGGCCAAGAAGCCGCGGCTGCCCGGTTGCTGGACTCGATTCGCGCCCGCACCGCGACCGTGACCGCGGACAAGAAGTTCGAGGCGAAGCGGTTGATGGAGCGGGCCGTCTCCGATCTGCGAGTCGATGGCGTCACGGTGCCCTGCGTCTTCCTGATCGCCGGCGACGTCGCCTACGGGATGGGCCACGACGTGCCCCGGCCCGACAAGTCGACCGGGATCATCGTCAACGGCTCCGACCTCGACGTCGTCGTCATCCACGCCGACGACGCCGACCCGGCCGCCGTGGCGACCCTGGACTCGGCGCTGCATCGACTCAAGGCCCGCCTGCTCGCCAGCCCCAGCTATCGCGAGGAACTGGACTACGTGGTCAAGTCGATGGCCACCGCGCGCGAGCAGATCACCAGCGGCGAACTGCGCGACTCGATCGCGGCCAAGGTGCTGGTCGAGGCCGAGTTCCTGTGCGGCGACCGAGCGATGTTCGACGAGGTGAAAGCACTGGTGGCCGCCTCCGGAGCACCCCAGCGCTTCGAAGCGATGTTCGAGTCCGCGGCCGCCGACCGAATCGCCGCCGAACGCCGACTTGCCGCCGGCGAGGGCACCGAGGCCGACCTGAAGGTGTTCGTCGGCCTTGAGGAGCAGGCAGAGTTCTCCTGACCTGCGCCGGACCCAGACTCGCGCCGGACCCAGACTCAGTCGGGGGTGTGCTGGTCTGGCGCAGTGGCGTCCCAGTCGTCGAGCAGCCCGGAGACGACGTCGTTCATCCGGGTTGCTGCCCGTCGGATCACTTCGTGCAGTCGAGCCAGATCGGCGGCGCTGAGAGTTCCGTCGGCCGCCAGTTCGAGGTTGCCGAGAATGGCTGCCAACGGGCCTTTGATCTCGTGGGTGGCGGTGGCCACCAGTTTCTCACGGCGGCGGTCCAGGGTCTCCAGGTCTTCGACCAGTCGCCGCTGGTTCTCCAGGATCCGCGCCCTGAGGACCACGGTGGCCAGGTCTCGCCCGATCAACGCTCCGACGTCGCGCTCGGCGTCGCTCCAGTGGCCGGCGGACGCACGCCTAGCGATTCCCAACACTCCGAGCACCTCGTCGCCGATGCCGAGCGGGATGACCATCAGGGTGGCGTAGCCCAGGGATTGGATCAGCCGCAGAATCCGGCCGACCTCCTCGCCTGCGGCGAGCCCGGAGTCGACGCGGGAAGCGCTGATCTCGGTGACGCCCCCGCGCCGCCAGGCTTCGGCGGCGACCGCCGCGACGTCGCTGGCGTTGGTCTCCGGCGCCTGGAAATCGACGTGAGTGGTGTGCAGCACCGAGCGGCCCGCGACCGACCACGGCTGCTGATCCTCATAGATGCGGACGATCAACCCGTCGGCCCCGAAGGCCGACACCAGTACCGGGGTGATCGCCGGCAGCATCTGCTCGACACCGTCTTGGGTGGCAGCCCGCAGGATGACGCTCCGAGCACCGTCCACGAGCCTGAGCCGTTCGGTCAGACCTTGGTCATCATGTGGTTCCATCTCCCCCGGATCCCCCTACTGTTCGTTCGAAAACGTGTCGGAGCACCGACTCGTCCGCCCCCGCGAATTCGACGCCCCTGCGCGCACACACCACCCGAGCGGTGGCGATCGCCTCCTCGAGCCGATGCACCTGATCGTCTCCCCAGCTGAACGAGCCGATGTCTTTGGGCGCCAGCGCGGCGCCGAACACGTTGGCGGCGACCCCGACGACCGCGCCGGTGTTGAAACTGGTGTTGATGCCGGCCTTGGCGTGGTCCCCCATGAACAGACCGACCAGCATCTGGCCGGTGTCCTCGCCGCCCACCCGCACGGTCGAGTAGTTGTTCTTCAAGTCCGAGTTGGTGGTGCCGGCACCGAGATTGCACCACTGCCCGATCACCGAGTGGCCGAGGAATCCGTCGTGCTGCTTGTTGGCGTGGCCCAGGAAGACCGAGGCCTCGACCTCTCCGCCCACCCGGCACTGCGGACCCAGGCTGGTGCCGTGAAGGATTCGTGCGCCCGCCTTGACGATGGTGCCCTTCCCGACGTACGCCGGCCCTTGGATGAACGCCAGCGCCATCACCTGGGCATCGTCATCGATGATCACTGGGCCGTCCGACTCGTCGATGACCACCCCGGCACCGACCGTCGCGGACGCGCTGACCCGCGCGGTGAAAGCCTCCGCCTGGGTGATGATCCGCGGGTAGCAGTGAGCCACGATGTCCCAGAGGTTCGCAAGCATCGGCCAGTCCACGATCGTTTGGAGGGTTCCCGCCGGCGGGAGGTCCAACGGTGTCGCATCCCTGGCAGCCAGCCGGGCGGCGACCAACACCCCGTCGGGGGTCCGGAACAACTCGGGGCCTCCGTCCAGGGTGATCACATCGGCCAGGGTCGGGTCGGCCAACACCCGACCGTTGACCATCAGCACCATGCCGTCATACGGCAGGTCGATCGAAGTGGTCCGAGCCACCGACTCGGCAAGGAACGGGCGCACCACCGCAGCGTCGACGGGGCGGCCGTAGGCGGCCTCCACTGCTTCACGCAAGGTGTGGATGCCGCAGCGCAGGTCGAAGACCGGGCGAGTCCAGACCAACGGCAGGAACCGGTCGACCCCCTCGTCCTCGAACAGCACCAGAGCGGTCATCGTCTGATCTCTCCCATCAGCCGCAGGATCGGCTCGGTGTTAGAGGAGCGCAGCGAGATCCAGGCGGTGGGCGAGGAGAACTTCACTCCGTCGCTGACGTCTAGGCACAGGTCGTCCTTCTCTTGGTGGATACGGGCCAACACCTCGCCGAAATCACCGGCCTTGGCGCTGGTGTCGTGTCCGGCGATGCTGATGGCGACGCGGCCCCCTCCGGCGCGGGTGAACCCTAGCGAGATCGCACCCAAGTCTCCGTCGGCCACCACCACACCCGGCTTGGGTGAGGTGGCTGAGGAGACCTTGGCGACCACTGCGGTGAAGTCGGCTCGTTGCGGGGCGGGCAGGGTCGCCTTGACCGAGTCCCACCGCGGGATCGAGGCGACCAGTTCAGCCAGGGTCCGCCCGGAGTGGGCCATCAGGGTGAGGATGGTCGCAGCTGCCGCCATCCCGTCCCGGGCGAGGTTGATGCCGGGCACGATGACGCCACCTGAGCCCTCACCGCCGATCACAGCTCCGAGGGCATCCAGACCGGCGACCACGTTCATCTCACCCACGGCGGTGCGGGCGACGGTGACGCCGACCAGCGCCGCATCCAGAGCGTGGGTGGTGACGACGTTGGTCACCACCGTGTCGCCCGGTTCGGCCATCGCGAGGGCAGCAAGCACCACGGTGAGTTCTTCGCTGACCGAGGCACCGGTGTTGTCGACCAGTGCGAGCCGGTCGCCGTCCGGGTCGGCGGCGAACCCGATGTCCGCGCCGGTGGTCGCCACGGCAGCGCGCAACTCCCCGAGGTTGACGGGCACCGGTTCGGGTCCGCGTTCGAAGATGCCGTCCTGGTCGGCGTGGATGGACTGCACTCGGCAGCCCAGGGCACGCAGGGTGTCGGCCCAAGCAAGTGCCGGACCGTTGCAGGCGTCGATGATGACCCTGAAGGACTTGGCGCGGATGTCGTCCGCGGGTACGCCCGCGATCACAGCGTCGCGGTGTTGCGCGGTCGCGGCCGCCGCGCCGTCCTTGACGGCGAGGAACTGGTCCAGGCCGACGCTGGGTGCCGACAGGGTGCCCATCCGGTCCCAGTCCGTGGCCGGCAGGAACAGGCCCGCCTCGTCGACGAACTTCAGCCCGTTCCACATCAGTGGGTTGTGACTCGCGGTGACCATCACCCCACCGGCGGCGAGCGGATCCTTGGCTGCCGCCAGTTGCACCGTCGGAGTCGAGGTCAAGCCGATGTCGATCACTTCGGCGCCCGCGGCGACCAATGCACCCCGGGCGAGGTCACACAGCGCCGGGGACGACAGCCGACCGTCGCGGCCGAGGATCACGCGCGGCCGATCGCCGTGGCCCTTGGCGGTCAGCAGCGCCACGAATGACTGTGTCCAGCGAACCGCCACCGTTGCAGTCAACGACGCTTGCGAGCCGTCGACGGTGCCGCGCAGTCCCGAGATGCCGGTCTTCAATGTCACCCAGCCACCGCCTCTTTCACACGCTGAGGTTAGCAACGTCGTCACTGTCCGGTGGCTTTATCGACTGGCTCGGGTCCGAGCGCAGATGCCAACAGCGGTGGGTCGCAGCCGCAGCTGCAACCCACCGCTGTGTCGCGGCGGATCGGTGAGGATCAGCGCTTGGAGAACTGCGAGGCCTTGCGCGCCTTCTTCAAGCCCGCCTTCTTGCGCTCGATGACGCGGGCGTCACGGGTGAGCAGGCCGGCCTTCTTCAAGGTCGCACGGTAGGAGTCGAGGTCCACATCGTTGAGGCACCGGGCCACGCCGAGGCGCAGGGCGCCGGCCTGACCGGTGATGCCGCCACCGTGGATGCGGGCGATCACATCGAACCGTCCCTCGAGCTGCAGGGCAGCGAACGGCTCGTTGACAACCTGCTGGTGCAGCTTGTTGGGGAAGTAGGAGTCCAGGGTGCGACCATTGACGGTCCACACACCGGTGCCCGGCATGATCCGGACCCGGGCCACGGCTTCCTTGCGGCGGCCGGTGGCGGCAGCGGGAGCGATGGTGGCCGGGCGGGCTTCGGTGTCGACGCTCGGAGTGGACTCCGAGGTGTAGGCGACGCCGTCGGCGTCAGGGGTGAAGTCCTCGGACTCCACGGCGGTGTCAATCACGTTCTCAGTCATGTCTAAGTGTCCTCAGCGCTTCACTGGGAGATCTGGGTGATCTCGAAGGGCACGGCCTTCTGGGCCTGGTGCGGGTGGTTGGGGCCGGAGTACACCTTCAGCTTCTTCAGCACCTGGCGGCCCAGCTTGTTCTTGGGGAGCATGCCCCACACGGCCTTCTCGATCGCCTTGCGAGCGTCCTTGTCCAGGACCTCACCGATCGGGGTCGCAGTCAGACCGCCGGGGTATCCCGAGTGGCGGTAGAGCATCTTGGTGGTGGCCTTGGTGCCGGACAGTGAGACCTTGTCAGCGTTGATCACGATGACGAAGTCGCCGGTGTCGGCGTTGGGCGCGAAGATCGCCTTGTGCTTGCCGCGGAGCAGGGTCGCCACGGCCGTCGCCAGCTGTCCGAGTCGGACATCGGTGGCGTCGATGACGAGCCACTCGCGCTGGATGTCGCCAGGCTTGGGCGCGTAGGTGCGCATTGCACTTACCTTTCGTTCGTTGTATGTCGCCTGATCCGGTGGATCGGGCCGCCGCGACTGCTGACGAACTCGGCCCGGGTCACCTGCGTCCGGTGGGGAGACAGGTGATGATCCGGGGCTGCCCCACCGGCAGTGCAGGCCGGTGAAGCGGCAGTAGTCGCGACCGCCCAAGACTACGCGGGTGGAGGCTCGACGCTCAAATCGTGGAGGTGCCCGCGACGAGCCAACCCCGCTGCGGTTAGGTTAGTGGGGTGACTGACTCTCTCACCATCCGCGACAACCGCACCGGAGTTGAGTACGACCTCCCGATCACAGACGGCACCATCCGCGCCGCCGACCTCGGGAAGATCAAGGCCGAGGACGAGGCCCCCGGTCTCGCCGTCTACGACCCTGGTTTCGTCAATACCGCCTCCTGCCGCAGCGCCGTGACCTACATCGACGGCGACAAGGGCATCTTGGAGTATCGGGGCTACCCGATCGAGCAACTGGCTGAGTCCTCCAACTTCTTGGAGGTCGCCTACCTGCTCATCCACGGCGAGTTGCCCTCTCAGGCCGAACATGACGAGTGGGTGCACCAGATCACCTACCACACGTTCGTCCACGAGAACGTGAAGAGCTTCATGCAGGGCTTCCGCTACGACGCCCACCCGATGGGCATGCTGATGGCGTCGGTCGGTGCGCTGTCCACGTTCTACCCGGACGCCCGCAACATCCACGACGCTGACAACCGCAACATCCAGGTGATCCGGATGATCGCGAAGATGCCGACGCTGGGCGCCTGGTCGTTCCGGCACGCGCAGGGCAAGCC
>JBPPMQ010000158.1:0-66967 GCA_051306135.1 Nocardioides sp.
CCTCGACCACACGCTTGCCATCGCCGAGGTCGTCATCACCCTGCAGAGCACCAGCCGCTACGGTGTCGAGATCGAACGACTCCAGCTCGAGCCGGACTGCTGGCGCACCTACCTCGGCGGCGCAGGCGAGACCCGCACCCTCAAGCCCGACCTGGCGTCCACGAGCCAGACCGGAGGGTTCACCGACTTCTACTTCTGGGAGGTCGACCGAGCAACCGAGGCACCGAACCGAGTGGTCCGCAAATGCCTACAGTACCAGCAGTACCGCAACACCGGCGCAGAGCAACGAGCTCACGGCCTGTTCCCGGCCGTGGTGTGGGTAGTGCCGAACCAGCGGCGCCGCGACCAGCTCGTCCGCAGGCTCGCAGCCGAGCCCGAGATCGACCAGCGGCTGTTCACGGTGATCGAGCTCGACCAGCTCGAAGACCTCGTACGGATGGGCGCCGAGGAGTTCAAGAAACGAACGGGTGGGCAGGAAGGAGGAGACCCCTCATGAACCACGAACAACCCAAACACCGCAGCGAACGAGAGCCGCTGATCGGTGACCACTTCATCAACCACCTGATCGAAACCGCACCGAACGCTGAAGCCGCCGAGCGGATCCGAGACGCCTACGACCACCACGGCACCGCCATAGCAGCGTTCCTCGGACTCGACGACATCGACCCCTACGGCGAGCACATCGCGGTGGACTTCCTCAACTGCTACCACGGCAAGTACGCCCGCACGAGCGACCTCCTCGATGAGGTCATCGAAGAACGCGGCTGGATGCAAACCCTCGAACGGATCTACGAGGAACACCCCGAACTGGAGGTCCTCCTCACCTTCGACCGCGACGCGGTGACCGACCTGGTGGAGATGCGCTACGACATCGTCGACCTTGGTGAGCTGTATGTCTTCGAGAAGTAGCAACGAGCTCGGCGGCCCGCCGGACGACTTGTCCACAGGCTCACCCCCAATGGCTGCTGCCCAGGCTCATTTCGCTCTGGACTCGTCCGGCGAAACGAGCGTCAATGGAAGGAGTAATCGAGGAGAGGAACATATGAACCCAGCCGCTGCCGCCAACCCCATCAACGCCTTCACCGAGGCACTCACCCCCAAAGTCGCCGTCAGCTACCTGCGAGTGTCAACCACCGGGCAAGCCCGACGCGGAGGTGGCGACGACGAAGGGTTCTCCATCCCCGCCCAGCGCGACGCCAACAAGCGCAAGGCCGCAAGCATGGGCTCCATCATCGTCAAGGAGTTCGTTGACCGGGGAGCGTCCGCACGGTCCGCCAACCGGCCTGAGCTCCAGCGGATGCTCGAGTACGTCAACGACCACGACGTCGACTACGTCATCGTCCACAAACTCGACCGCCTCGCCCGCAACCGCAGCGACGACGTCGAGATCGTCCGCGCACTCGAAGCCGCCAACGTCCAACTCGTCTCCACCACCGACGCCATCGACGCCACCCCGTCCGGGATGCTGCTCCACGGAATCATGAGCTCCATCGCCGAGTTCTACTCCCGCAACCTCGCCGCCGAGGTGACCAAGGGCCTCACCACCAAGGCGCAGCGTGGCGGCACTGTCAGCAAGGCCCCGATCGGCTACCTCAACCACCGCACCGTCGACGACCAAGGCCGCGAGCTGCGCACCGTCATCATCGACGAGGAACGCGCCCAGTTCGTCAAAGACGCCTTCGGCCTCTACGCCACCGGCGCCTGGACCGTTGCCGCGCTGGCCGATCAGCTCGCCCGCCGGGGCTTCACCACCATGCCAACGCCCAAGGTGCCCTCGAAGCCGATGAACGAGAAGTACCTACACCGGGTGCTGACCAACCCGTACTACCGCGGCATTGTGACCTACAAGGGTGTCCAGTACGACGGACGTCACGACCGCCTGGTCGACGACGAGACCTGGTTCAAGGTCCAGTCCATCCTCGACAGCCACTACAACGGCGACCGCGTCCGCAAGCACAACCACTACCTGAAGAACAGCCTGTGGTGCGGACAGTGCGGCGAACGGATGCTCGTCACCAACTCGAAATCGTCAAGCGGCGAGATCTACCCCTACTTCTACTGCGCAGGGCGACACTCCAAACGAACCAGCTGCACCCAGCGCTCGGTGCTCATCTACGAGATCGAGCGCAAAGTCGAAGACCTCTACCTGCGGATCCAACTCGACGACACCTTCCGCGGCCAGATCGAAACCCAGCTCCGCGCCGAACTCAGCGATGCTCGCCACGACGTCGAGCGACGACGCGTCGAGCTGAAGAAGTCCAGCGAACGCTTCATGAGAGAGCGCGGGAAGCTCATGGAGGCCCACTACGCCGGAGCCATCCCTGTCGACCTGCTCGGCCAGGAGCAAGACCGCATCAGCAAGGCACTCGCCAGCATCCAGACCGAACTCGACGCCACCAACGAGAAGTGGGAGGTCATTGAACGCAACCTGGGTCTCGCGCTCGACCTGTCTACCGATACCCACAGCGCCTACCTGAGCGCCCCTGAACACATCAGGCGACTGTTCAACCAGGCCTTCTTCGAGAAGATCCTCGTGCTACCCGACGAAGACGCCCATGCCGGAGTCCGACTCGAGACCGAACTCGCGGAACCGTTCGACACCCTGCTCCCCAAAGAAAAGAGGCCCGCCGGTCAAACCGGCGAGCCTCTCAACTCTTCTTCAATCCACTCCGTTGCACTTACTCAAGCCAAAAGTTTGAGTAAGAACACCGTGGTGGAGGTGAGGGGACTCGAACCCCTGACCCTCTGCATGCCATGCAGATGCGCTACCAGCTGCGCCACACCCCCATTGGCGTTGCTCCGGCACGTACGCTCACCGGGCAACTCGAAGAATGTTAGCGGGTCCATCCACGTCCACGAAATCGGAGGATGCCTGATCGCTCTCGGTCCGCGACCGGTGACAGACTCACCGCATGCAGCCCCTCACCTCGGCCCGCCTGAGCAACAAGATGTCGACCGACCGCGCCGATCTCGACACCCTGTTGGGCGAGACGTTCCTGGCCCATATCGCCTTCGCGGACGACGAGGGCCTGCCCCGTTCGATGCCCACCGCCGTGGCTCGTTGGGGTGAGCGACTGCTGACCCACGGCTCCACCGGATCCCGATGGCTGCGGATGATCGGCGACGGTCGCGAGGTCTGTGTCAGTCTCGCTCAGGTCGACGGTCTGGTGGTGGCGCGGACGACGTTCGAGTCCTCGGTGCACTACCGCAGCGCCACGATCCTCGGATCCTTCACTCCAGTGGGTGCCGGAGACAAAGCAGCAGCCCTCGAGGTGTTGACCGACCGCCTGATTCCCGGAAGGAACGCCGAAGTGCGTGCTTCGAGTGCCAAAGAACTGGCTGCCACCACGATCTACTCCATGGATCTGGACCATTGGTCGGTCCGCATCAGCGACGGCTGGCCCGAGGACACCGACGCCGACGTGGCCGGCCAGGCGTGGGCAGGAGTGATCCGTTTCGGTACCCCGGCATACCGGATCGAGGCGGCGCCCGATCTGCGCGAGGGCATCGAGATGCCAGCCTCGGTGAAGGCGTTCGTCTGACCTTCGGTGGCGGCTCCAGGGTCAGGCGATGCGGTTGTAGGCGCCCAAACGCCAGGGGTGCCCGGAGAACCAGCCTTCGCCGCCTTCGAGCAGTTCAACCCACCCGCAGTTCGCCAGCGACGCCAACGATTCCACCTGATCCTGATGCCAACCCAGGAACTCAGCCACCCCGAGTCGGATGGCTGCTCCGTGGGACACGATGATCGCGGTCGACCCGGCGGACATGGCGGCGATGATGTCGTCCAGAGCCGCCACCATCCGTATGCCGACCTGCTTGCCGCTCTCCCCGCCGTGGTCTGCGAAGTCCCACGGACCAGGCCCATGAGCCTCGATCACCTCGGAGTAGGTCAGCCCGGTGAAGGCACCCACATGGATCTCCCGCAGACGTTCATCGAGCACCGGGGTCAGGCTCGTCGCCTGCGCCACATAGCTCGCCGTCTCCTGGGTGCGCTGCAGGTCTGAGGACCACAGTCCTGCCGGGTCGTAGCCAGCCAGTACGGGCGCGACGGACCGTGCCTGCTGGTGACCCTCGGGATGCAGACCGACACCGCCTTGACCCTGGAAACGCCGTTCGGCGTTCCACGGGGTCAACCCGTGACGGAGCAGCACCAGTCGCTTCACCGGTCGGACGAGGTCGCCTCGGCGGGCAAAGCAATGACCGGGCAGTCGCGCCAGAGCCGTTCGAGGGCATAGAACTGGCGCTCCTCGTCGTGCTGGACGTGCACCACGATGTCGCCGTAGTCCAGCAGCACCCAGCGGCCTTCCCGGGCCCCTTCGCGTCGGATCGGCTTGGCGTTGAGTTCACGCACCGACTCCTCGATGGCATCCACGATGGCGCCGACCTGGCGCTCGTTCGAGGCCGAGCACAGCAAGAACGCGTCGGCGATCGCCAACTGTTCGGAGACGTCGAAGCCGATGATCTGCTTGGCCAACTTGTCCGAAGCCGCGATGGCGGCGGCGTGGATCAGTTCGATGGACTCGGGTGCTGCAGTCATGAGGGTGCTCTCGATTGCTCAGGCCTGGTAAAGGCCGTATTTGGCGATGTACTGGACGACTCCGTCCGGCACCAGGTACCAGATCGGCTGGCCAGCACGGTGGCGGTCGCGGCAGTCGGTCGATGAGATCGCCAGCGCGGGAATCTCCACCATCGTGACCCGTTCGGGTGGGATCGAGGAAATCGTGGTCTCGTCCATCAGGTATCCCGGACGGGTGCACCCGACGAACTGGGCGAGTTCGAACAGTTGCGCAGTATCGCGCCAGGTGAAGATCTCCCCCAGCGCGTCGGCACCGGTGATGAAGAACAGGTCCGCGTCGGGAAACTGGTCACGCAGGTCACGCAGGGTGTCGATGGTGTAGGTCGGTCCGGACCGGTCGATGTCGACGCGCGACACCGTGAACCGTGGGTTGGCGGCCGTGGCGATGACCGACATCAGATAGCGGTCCTCAGCCGGGGAAACCTCGCGATCGGCCTTCTGCCAGGGCGCGCCGGTGGGGACGAAGATGACCTGGTCGAGGTCGAAGAACGCCTGCACTTCTGAGGCCGCCACCAGGTGCCCGTGATGGATCGGGTCGAAGGTGCCGCCCATCACGCCCACTCGGCGTCGGGCAGCGCTCACGGGAGGCTCAGGAGTGGTCGCGGCCGCCACCGAAGGCGACCAGACCGATCACCAACGCGAGCAGGATCCCCAAAGTCACCGCGCCGATGACCCACTCGATGCCGGAGGTCCCGTGCTCTTCGGCGGCCATGACCGCCGTTGCCGCAATCGTCATGGGTTCAGCCTAGGGCATCGGCCCCCGCAAACCCTCACAGGCCCGTCACCACAGGCCGAGCATCCAGTCCCAGCCCTGCCCGACGAAGTCACCGCCGATGAGGATCAGCCAGAACCGCAGGGTCCGTCCGACCAGGGTGGTCGGCAAGAAGATCCACATCGGCATACGGATGACTCCGGCGACCACCGCCATCGCCAGCAACGGCGGAATCCCACCGAATGCGGCGGCGAACATGATCGCACCGGCCATCCACGGATTCGACTCGGTGCGGTTGTGCCACTTCTCGATGGTGGCCTTCATCTTCGGCGCTTCGAGCCTGCGCTTGACCCAGCCGGAATTCACCGACTTCATCGCGATGACGTACCAGATGACCTTGCCGATGCTCTGTCCGATGCCGCCGACCACGGCGTAGAGCGGCGCCTGAGCCGGGGTGATCTCCGCCCCCAGCAGGATCATGTAGGTCTCGATGTTGACGAACGGCAGCAACGCTGAGGCGATCGAGACGCCCAACGTCGCCAGCAGCAGCACTCAGACCCCTGCGGCCTTGGTCGGTCGCGTCGGGGTGGGCAGGCCGATCTTGAACAGCCAGCCGAGGGACACACACTTCACGATCAGCAATGCCAGCGCAGCGACAAGACCGACCTGCCACCAGCCGGTGAGCAGCAGAAGAACGGCGAATGCACCGGAGTTGGCGGCCTTGCCGGGCCGGGACCAGTTCCACTTCCAGATCCGCTCGTCGACCACAAAAAAGTAGTTGGGGCTCTTGATCGGCCAGGCCAGGAACGCCATGGACAGGAAGGAATCGACGACCATGAACTCGAACATGTAGATCGCCACAGGGACGGTGAACATCGGTTCGATCCAGCACATCCCGAGATAGATCACCGCGACCGCGAACCGGTCACACACCATGTCCATGACCGCGCCGATGCGGGTCTCGCAGTTGCGCCGACGGGCGACCTCGCCATCGAGGCTGTCGCCGATCCAGTGCAGGACCAGCGCGACCCAGACCCACTTCATGTCTTGGTCGTGGATGGCCCACAGCGCCGGGATGGCGGTGAGCACGACACGGATGAAGGTGATCACGGTGGCCGAGGTCCACAGCCTTTCAGCCGCCGGATCGACCCACACGTCGCGGTCCTTCATATCCATGACGACGACGCTATCAGCGAGTATGGCCAGACCCCATCACGACGTACTTGGTCGAGGTCATCTCCGGTAGCCCCATGGGGCCGCGCGCGTGGAGTTTCTGGGTGCTGATGCCGATCTCCGCGCCGAAGCCGAACTCGCCGCCGTCGGTGAATCGCGTGCTGGCGTTGACCATCACCGCGGCGCTGTCGACCTGGGCGGTGAACGCCGCGGCCGCAGCGATGTCGTTGGTTACGATCGCCTCGGTATGCCCCGATGACCAGCGCCGGATGTGGGTCACCGCGGCGTCGAGGTCCTCAACGACCGCAGCGCTGATCTCCAGGGCCAGGAACTCCGCACCCCAGTCCTCCTCAGATGCCGGACGCACCCCGTCGAACCGGGCGAAGTCGTCGTCGCCGTGGATGACTACCCCGGCCTCTTGCAACGCTTGAGTGACTCGTGGCACAAACGCATCCGCGACCTCGCGGTGCACCAGCAGCGACTCCGCCGCGTTGCACACCGAGGTGCGGTCGGTCTTGGAGTTCATCACGATCGCCAGAGCCATGTCGAGGTCTGCGGCCGCGTCGACATACACGTGGCAGTTGCCGACTCCAGTCTCGATGACGGGCACCACCGACTCGGTGACCACGGAGTTGATCAGCCCAGCGCCCCCGCGCGGGATGAGGACGTCGACCAGGCCTCGGGCCCGCATCAGTGCCTTGACCGAGTCGTGGGTCTCGCCTGGCACCAACTGGATGACGTCGGCCGGCAATCCTGCGGTGGCGACCGCCTCGCGCAGCCCAGCAACGATGGCGGCGTTGGAGTCACGGGCGCTGGAGGATCCGCGCAGCAGCACGGCGTTGCCCGACTTCAGGCAGATGCCGGCCGCGTCTGCGGTCACATTCGGCCTGGCCTCATAGATCATCCCGACGACACCGAACGGCACGCGGATCTGGCGCAGTTGGAGCCCGTTGGCCAACGTCGAACCGCGGACCACCTCGCCGATCGGGTCAGGCAGCCCGGCGACCTCCCGCAAGCCGGCGGCCATCGCGTCGAGTCGGTCGGTGGTCAGCCTCAGCCGGTCGACGATGTTGGCCGGCGTACCACAGGATTCAGCGCGGGCGATGTCGGTGGCGTTGGCTGCCAGGATCGCGGCCGCCCCAGCAGTCAGGCTCCTCGCCATCGCCTCCAGGGCAGCGTCCTTAACCGCCCTGGTGGCGCCGGCCAGTTCATAGCTGGCCTCCCGCGCTCGACCCGCTGCCGCCCGCACGTCACTTTCGATGCTCACGGGCCAAGGATATTCGCCCCTGCCCAGTCACTGACCGTGTCGTCGTCGCTTCGGACAAATCACTGACGTTGTGGCTCCCCACACCCCAATCACTGACGTTGTGGCTCCCCGCACCCCAATCACTGACGTTGTGGTCGTGATTTGGCGAAATTGGAGCAACAACGTCAGTGACCACCGCTAGCTCAAGCTCGCTGGGCGCTGGGCGCTGAGTTCGGGGATCCGGGGTCACGCGGCGCGCCGGATCCCCACAGAACCGTCAGCCAGCCCGCCGGATCCAGATCGGCCGAAGCTGGGGGTCGACCGCTCGTCGAGCCGAGACGGTGGTGGTGTCCGGCCAGGAGGCCGGCCGGGTGGTGGTCCACGTCCTCTGTGCTGTGCCTGGTCGATTCCGTGCACGGCGATATGCCGAGGCGAGTCGCTGCTGAAAGTTGCGAACGTCGTGGCCGTCGGTCGCCATCATCGTCACCAACTCGATGTCGTGGTCGCGGTAGATCGCTTCCCGATCAAGGTCGCGACGGCGGGTGCGATCCTGGAGATGGAGGGCCCCGTCGTACTCACCGGCCACCCCGGCCGCCGAATCGAGAAGATCGGGGGTGAGAAGGTGGTTGCCGTGCAGGTCGAAGATTGGCACGTTCGTCAGCGGTCGCGGGAACCCAGACATCACCTGCCACACCAGACGCATCGAGGACTCCGGCGGAGACCAGACGTTTTCGTCCGCGAGCACAATGGCCCGCCAGAACTTGGGAACCTTGCGCCGAGCGGTCAGATGCAATGAGGCGTACGCCGCCAACTCCTCGAGCGAGCAAAGGTCGGCCGAGCATGCCGTGTCGATCGCCCGGACGGCCTCAAACAGCGATGTGGCGTGGCGTGCCTCGAAGCACAGTGCGCGCTCAGCTCGGGTGATTCCGATGCCATCGACCACGGTGAGATCCCCCGCCGCCAGCCATTCTTCCGATATCCGCAGCCCTGGCTGGGGTCGCATGTTCCGGTTGTGGCCGACGGCGATCGGAATCGGGGCATGGGCTGTGGTGGTGCCGCGGGGGCCGTTGGACCACCGGTCGCCCAACCATGACAACGCGGCCCATCCGGCAATTCCCGCCTCCGCGGGCATGGCCGCCGCCGCCTCGGCGATCCGCTGCTGGAGGCTGTGGCCATCGACTGCGGCCGGGACGTAGAGCCCTCGCGACGTTCGACGCCAGTTCGGCCCGCGAGCCTGGGCAAAGGTGGGGCCACCGGAATGGCCGTCGCCAACTGGCGCCACGATTCCGCGGCGGGTGGCAGCGTGGTGCGGGGTCATGCACCGAATCCTCGAGCCACCGGCCGACATCGTGCTTCGGAGCGGCGGTTTGTGCACAGGCTGGCGACGACGCGCGCGCCCCTGTGTATGACGAAAGGCCCGGGAGGACGGCATACGACGTCCTGGGCCCATCGCGAAAGCTCAGGTCACTGACGTTGTCGTCGTGATTTCCGGAATCGGCAACCACAACGTCAGTGACTGGGCGTCAGGCGACCACAACGTCAGTGACTGGGCGTCAGGCAACCACAACGTCAGTGACTAGAGGGGGGCGCCACGACGGCTCACTTGCGCTTGGTGATCTCCTCGGTCAGCGCCGGGAGCACCGCGTGCAGGTCACCGACCACCCCGAAGTCGACCAACTCGAAGATCGGGGCTTCTTCGTCCTTGTTGACGGCCACGATGGTCTTCGAGGTCTGCATCCCCGCACGGTGCTGGATGGCACCGGAGATGCCGTTGGCAACGTAGAGCTGAGGGGAAACCGTCTTACCGGTCTGCCCGACCTGGAAGGTGTGCGGCTTCCATCCAGAGTCGACCGCGGCACGGGACGCACCCACAGCAGCACCGAGGGAGTCGGCCAATGCCTCGACCGCAGAGAAGTCGCCGCCGGTGCCGCGACCACCGGAGACCACGATGGCGGCCTCGGTGAGCTCGGGACGGCCGGTCGACTGCCGCGGCTGAGCGGCCACGATCTGGGCGGTCTTGGCGGCGTCGGAGACGGTCACCGCAACCGATACCGTCTCGCCGGCGCCGGTGGCCTCTTCCGGGGAGGCGGCGTTGGGCTTGACGGTGATGATCGGGGTGCCCTTGGTGACCTTCGACTTGGTGGTGTAGTTGCCCGCGAAGACCGACTGGGTGGCGGTGCCGTCGGCGTCGAGATCGACAGCGTCAGTGATCAGGCCGGACTCCAGTTTGATGGCCAGACGCCCGGCGATCTCCTTGCCCTCACCCGAAGAGGTGATCAGGATGGCGGCCGGAGAGGCCTGGGCGGCAACCTGGGCCAGAGCCTCGGCCTTCGGAGCAACCAGGTAACCCTTGATCTCGGCGTCATCGATGACGTAGACCTTCTCGGCACCGAACTTCTTCACCGACTCCACGGCACCGTCGACCTGGTCGGCCGCACCGATGAACACCGCCGCCGGGGTGCCCAGACGCTTGGCCACCGTCAGCATTTCGTAGGTCGGCTTGCGGACTGCTCCGCCAACATGGTCGACAAGAACTAACACTTCAGACATCTCGCTGGCCTCCTCAGATGAACTTCTTGGATGCGAGGAACTCGGCCAGCGCGACAGCGCCCGACCCATCCTCGTCGGCGACGATCTCGCCCTTGGATCGCGGCGGACGGGCGTCGGCCGCGACGGTCTCGGTCCAGGCGGCGCCCAGACCGACCGAGCCGGCATCGACGCCGATGTCGGACAGCGACCAGGTCTCGAACGGCTTCTTCTTGGCCGCCATGATGCCCTTGAAGGACGGGAACCGGGCTTCGCCCGACTGGTCGGTGACCGAGAGCACCAGCGGCATCACCCCGCCGATGACCTCGGTGGCGGTGTCGCCGTCGCGCTTGATGCGGACCTGGTTGCCCTGGGTCTCCACTACTGCGGCCTGGGTGACCTGGGGCAGCCCGAGCCGTTCGGCGACCATGGCAGGTATGACGCTCATCCCGGCGTCGGTGGAGGCCAGACCGAAGACGACCAGGTCAGCGGGCCCTGCCTTCTCCACAGCCTTGGCCAGCACCAGCGAGGTCGCCGCGGCGTCGGATCCGGCGACCGCGTCGTCGATGACGTGAATGCCCTCGTCGGCCCCCATCTGCAGGGCCTTACGGACGGCGTCGGCGGCCTTCTCGGGACCAACGGTGAGCGCCACGACGGAAATCTCCTCGTCGGCTCGCTTCTCCTTGATCTGCAGGGCCTGCTCGACGGCGTACTCGTCCAGTTCGGAAAGGAATCCGTCGACGGAGCGGTCGACGGTGAAGTCGGACTCAAACTTCCGGTCGCCGGTGGCATCCGGAACGTGCTTGACGCAGACAACAATCTTCATGGTGGGGTGAGCCCCTCCTGTAGAGGTCGAAATGTGACGCCGATGTTACTCGCGGGTCACTTACCGGGGATAGGGCGGGTCCCGTAACCCGCGCCACGATCTTGCCACAGGCCTGTTCAGCGACCGACGAAGGTCGCCTTTCCCGGGCCGTTAGCCACGAAGGACTCCATCCCCCGCGTCTGGTCCTCGGTGGCGAACAGGCCCGCGAACTCCCGGGCCTCGATGCCCAATCCGGTGTTGAGGTCGACGTCCAGGCCGGCATCGATGGCGGCCTTGGCTGCCCGCAGCGCCAACGCCGGACCGCCCACGAACTGCCGTGCCCAGGCGACCGCCTCGGCATAGACCTGGTCGGCGGCCACGACTCGGTCGACCAGACCGATACGCAGGGCCTCCTCAGCGGCGACGAAGCGGCCGGTGAAGATCAGGTCTTTGGCCACCGAGGGCCCCACCAGGCGGGTCAACCGTTGGGTGCCGCCCATGCCCGGGATGATCCCGAGCAGGATCTCGGGCTGACCGAACTGGGCGGTGTCGGCGGCGAACCGCACGTCGGCACATAACGCAAGTTCGCACCCACCACCCAGGGCGTAGCCGGTGACCGCAGCGACCACCGGCTTCGGGATCGCCGCCAACGCAGCCATCGAGGACTGCAGCAGTGGAGCCATAGAGGCCATCTCGGCATAGGAGATGCCGGCCATCTCCTTGACGTCGGCACCGGCGGCGAAGAGCCGCTCGCCACCGAAGATGACCACGGCTGCGACGTCGTCGCGGGTGGTGACCTCCACGGCAGCGGCCCGCAGTTCCTCCTGGACTTGACGGGAGATGGCGTTCATCTTCGGACGGTCAAGGCGAATAGTGGCCACGTGGTCGTCGACCTCGACGCGCACGAACTCTGATGTGTCCATGACCACAACCATAGGCCGACCAGGTCGTCGCTTCGATCCCCCGAAACATCGGTGGGACACAATGGGCCCATGACCCACTGGAAAACTCTGGGACAGATCAACCCGGTCTGGCCCGGCCGCAACTGGCCGTTGGGCGCGACCTGGACACCGAAATCGACCAACTTCGCGGTCTACTCCCCCAACGCGACCGCGATGTGGCTGTGCCTGTTCGACGACGAGGGAGGCGAACGTCGCTACGAGTTGACCGAGCAGTCCCTCGGAATCTGGCACGGTGCGCTTCCCGCCATCGAGCCGGGCCAGCGCTACGGCTACCGAGCCGACGGTCCGTGGGGGCCCAGCAAGGGCATGCGGTTCAACGTCAACAAGCTGCTGTTGGACCCCTACGCACTGGCCACCTCGGGGACCATCGAGAACGAGAACGCGCTGTACGGCTATGACTGGAAAAGCCCCGACGAGATGGACACCAGCGACTCCGCTCCGGTGACCGGCCGCAGTGTGGTGGTCGACCCGAGTTTCGACTGGGAGGGCGACACCCCCATCCAGCGACGCTGGCGCGACACCGTCATCTACGAACTCCACGTCAAGGGCTTCACCAAGTTGCACGACCGGATTCCGGAGGAGATCCGCGGGACCTATGCCGGTCTGGGCCACCCGGTGGTGGTCGAATACCTGCGCGATCTAGGGATCACCGCGGTGGAGTTGCTGCCGGTGCACCAGTTCTTCTCCGAACCCGCGCTGCTCGAACGCGGTATGAAGAACTACTGGGGTTACAACACTGTGTCCTACTTCTCCCCCGACGCGAGCTACTCCTCCTGCGGCGACCGGGGCGAGCAGGTCACCGAGTTCAAGCAGATGGTGAAGTCGCTGCACGCGGCCGGCATCGAGGTCATCCTCGACGTGGTCTACAACCACACCGCGGAGGCCGGTCCGATGGGTCCGACGATCTCGTTTCGCGGATTGGACGACAAGGGCTTCTACAAACGCGTGGTGCCCCCGACGCCGTCCGGGGAGGGCTTCGACAACGCCGGATTCGATCCGGGTTTCGACGACACCTACTGGGATGTCACCGGATGTGGCAACACTGTCAACAGTTGGGACGACTTGGCCCTGCGGATGATTCTCGATTCGCTGCGTTACTGGGTCACCCAGATGCATATCGACGGCTTCCGGTTCGACCTGATGAGCGCCCTGACTCGCACCGGCACCGCCGTCGACTTCCACTGTGCCTTGCTGATCGCGATCGGTCAGGACCCGGTGCTGCGCCACGCCAAACTGATCGCCGAACCGTGGGACACCTCCATGGACGGCTACCTGGTCGGCCGGATGCCGCCCCCCTGGGTGGAATGGAACGACCAGTTCCGAGACTCCATCCGGGACTTCTGGCGTGGCGCCTCCGACGGTGTGCACACCGTGGCAACCCGACTGGCCGGCAGCAGCGACCTGTATGCCGACGACGGTCGGTCGGCATACAACTCGGTCAACTTCATCACCGCCCACGACGGGTTCACCGTCCGGGACCTGGTTTCTTACAACGACAAGCACAATGAGGCCAATGGCGAGGAGAACCGGGACGGCACCGACAACAACCGCTCCTGGAACCACGGTGTCGAGGGTGAGACCGATGACGTGCTCATCACCGAGCTCAGGCGCCGTCAGGCAGCCAACCTGATGGTCACTCTGTGTCTGTCCAACGGGGTGCCGATGATCACTGCGGGCGACGAACGGGGTCGCACCCAGCGGGGCAACAACAATGCCTACTGTCAGGACAACGAGATCAGTTGGGTCGACTGGTCCATCGATGACGCGTGGCTCGACGTCTACCAGACGACCAAGGCCGCGCTGCAGTTGCGACGCGAACACCCGGCCCTTCGCCAACGGCACTGGTTCGAGGGCCGTCCGACGATCGTCGGCGGGCCTAAGGACTTGGCCTGGTTGCATCCCAGCGGCCGCGAGATGCGCGCCCACGAGTGGACCGATTCGTCGCTGGCCTGCATCGCAATGTTCTTGTCCGGTGGACCGCTGCGCTCTCCTGGCCAGTATGGCGACCAGGTCGTCGACAACTCATTCATCCTATGGCTCAACGCATCTGGTGACTCGGTCGAGATCAGCCTGCCCGAGAACGACTGGGTGCACGCCGGCGAGATCGTGGTCTCCACCGATCCCGCCCTGCCGGTGGGAGTAGAACTCCGGGCCGGTGGTTACCTGACCATGGCTCCCCGGACGTCTTTGGTGCTGCGCTCCCTGAGTTACCCGTAGGCGGTCGCCCGGGGAAACTGGAACAGTTCCCCCACAAGAAGCGAACAGGTCCTCTTCATACCCAAATGGTGTCTTACCTTGGGGACGTCGGACGCGTCTCCACCTTGAGTGGTGCGCACAGTCCGACGGACACGCCACGGGGGAACGGGCGCGCAGACAGAGCATAATTCGAGGGGCCCCCAGCCCCGGCGACTGTCGATGCGCGCTGAGGATCGGGGGATCTTTAGATGAATGAACAACGCTCGAACGCGCGCCCACGACGGGCTCGGCACCGTGCTGTGACACGGCGCCTCAACATCGGCCGGCACACCGGTCTCGCCATGGTCCTGGTTGCTCTGGGCCTGTCCATACCTAGCCTGACACCGCCAGCATCCGCGGTCAGCGTCGCCGGGTTCGAGATCGACGGCAACCTGGTCAGCAACGGTGCCACCGACTGGGCATCGCCCTCGGTCGCTCCGCAACCAGTGGCCCACGACCTGACCGGCACCAACGCCGACGATGCCTTCACCGGCGGCAGCAAGGAAGAGGTCCCGGGCGGTTGGGTCACCACCACCAAGCCGAACACACCCAAAGACGATCTGGGTGACATCTACGGAACCACGCTGATCTCGAACAATCACCTGTTCGCATTCCTCGGCTGGGAGCGGGAGTCCGGCAGCGGAACCACCAACGTGACGATCGAGCTCAACCACCTGAACACGGTCACCAATCCCAAGGGCGTCTCGGTGCCCAACCGGTCGGCCGGAGACATCCTCATCGCGGTCGAACAGGCCGGAAACAGCGTGCCGGAGGTCAGCGGCGTCTTCGCGTGGGCCAACGGTGACTGGGATTCCGTGCAGGGGTCCGCCTACGGCATCGAGGCCGCTGCGAATGCGGGTCCGGTCCTCGACACCGACCAGAACACGCTGCCCGAACACACGTTCGGCGAGATTTCGGCCGACTTGACCAAGATCTTCGACTCCGAGAGCGCCTGTTCGTTGGGCGGTTTCGCCACGCTCAGCATGCGCACCCGTGCCAGCACGTCGATCACCTCTGAACTCAAGGACTACGTGCTCCCGACGTCGATCAGCGACGCCTGCGCCCCGGTGAGCCCCACTGCTCCGCCCACGCCGGGCGCCCCGACCTGTGACATCGACGGCTCTGCGACCATCCCCACCGACACTGCATCGGTGACCTACTGGGCGACCAAGGGCGCACAGACCCAGCAGGACGGCGTGCTGGCTCCGGGGTCCTGGACCTTGCACGCCGCCCTGTCGACGGCTGGGACCAAGTGGAAGGTGCCGCTTCCAGCCGGCTGGAGCACGGACAACAACCTCGACGGCGAACTGACTGCGACTGTCTCAGTGGGGGCGAAGACCTCCGACTGCCCGGTCACCCCGGCAGTCGTCGCGGTCACTGCCGCTTCGTGCGACACCGACGGGACCGCGACGATTCCCGCCGACACCGACCGCATCACCTACTGGGCAACCGGAGGTGGAACCACCCAACAGGATGGCGATCTGTCGCCGGGCCTGTGGACGGTGCACGCCTCGCTGAGCGGTGAGGACGACCAGTGGTCCAATCTTCCAAACGGATGGAAGCCCACTGACGCAACCAAGCAGGACATCACCACGACGGTGACCGTCGATGCCAAGACCTCAGACTGCCCGGTGACCGTCGGTCCCCTGGTCAAGTCGTCTGCGGCGACCTGTAACGCCGACGGCATCTTCGTGCCCTTCCCGGCTGACACCGCAGCGATCGACTACTGGGTGCTCAGCCCGAGCGCGGAGATCCTCGGCCGGGGCCAGGACGCGAACCCGGCCAGCCTGGGTGCTGGATCGTGGGTCATCCACGCCAGCCTGAAGGACCCTGATTCGGTGTGGGTCGACACCTCTGCTGCCTGGACCGCCGGAGTCAGCGACAAGGACGACCTGACCGCAGACATCTCCGTTGCCGCCAAGACCGGCGACTGCCCGGTCACCCCGGCGCAACTGCCCGCGATCAACCCGGCCACCTGCGACATCGCCGGGTCCGCCACCATCCCGAGCGACACCGACCTGGTTCGCTACTGGGCGACGATGGGCGAGACCACCCAGCAGGACGGCGATCTCGGTGCCGGCAGTTGGACGCTGCACGCCACCCTGCTTGACTCGGACTACGCGTGGTACCAGATCCCGGACGGCTGGCTGCCCGACGGTGCGGTCAAGGACGACCTCAGCGCGACCGTTGAGGTGCCGGCAGCCGACCCGAGCACCCAGAACTGTGCGCCGGATCCGAAGAAGACCTACGGCCAGGACGTGACGGAGTCGTGCGAGACCGGCGGCTACACCAGCACCCCGTGGACCGCGATCTCCACCCCGGTGTGGGACGGCTCGGCATGGGTCTACGGTGAGCCGGTCTACACCTACTACAACCCGACCTTCACCGCGTACGACGATGCGGAGTACTTCGCCAAGTGCGCGCCGCCAGAGCCGCCGCAGGAGAGCCGGGTCGTGCCGCAGAGCTATGAGTCCTGCGACCTCAATCAGGTCGGCGGAGTCGAGACCTGGACGACCACCTACACCACCAGTTACCTGTGGGACACCGTGACTAGGACCTGGGTCGGCACCGAGGACGAAGGCGTGGACTCCGCTGCGGTGTTCACGGCCTACAGCGACGAGGAGTACTACCTCAACTGCGCTCCTGCCCAGCCCGACGACTATGTGCTGACCTCCGAGTGGGCCGACGGGCTGTGGGGCTGTGGCGACACCACCGTCACCCAGACCCGCACCGTGACCACCACCCCGTACGTCTGGGACGCCACGACCCGGACCTACATCGAGGACACCGCCAATGCGACCGAGGTCACCCAGACCCAGACGCGAGGGTTGACCGAGGAGGAGATCGCCTCCCTCGACTGTGCTCTCACTGTGGGTGACATCGGCGCTGAGTGTGTCTCAGTGATCCCGACGTTGGCCTATGAGGTCATCGAACCCGTCACCACTGGTCGGGAGGTCGCCGCCAGCGGCACCGGACCACTGACGATCACCTTCGTCGGCGCTCCGGACCACAGCGACGTCGTCTACTCCGACCTGCCCCTGAGCGGGACGGTGCTCTGGCCTGGCGCCAGCGACGGCAACCCGCAGATGTGGCCCGGCTGGGACTACGTCAACGGCGAGTACGTCGACGTCGGGGACCAGCGCTACGGCTGGACCCGTGACGGCGTCACCGTCCGGTTCGACTCCGGCAATGAGTCCTACGAGGCGGTCGTCGATTACCCCGCGGACTCTGAGATCTGTGCCAACCCGCCCGGTGGGACCGACGAGCCCGGCACCGACGAGCCCGGTGGGACCGACGAGCCCGGCGGGACCGACGAGCCCGGCGGGACCGACGAGCCCGGCACGAATGACGGCCCGGATTCGCCTCAGCCCATCGCGAACATCCCCACCACAGGCGGCTCGCTGCCCTACACCGGTGCGCCCGGCGGCATCGTGTGGACGGGGCTGGGAGGGCTGATGCTCATCCTGGCCGGGGCCGTGATGGTCACCGCGCGACGACGTCGCGACTGACCCAGCGGCTCACTCGCCGTCCGAGCAATCGCCTGACCCCCGGCACTGCCGGGGGTCAGGCGTTCGCGACCAGGCCCAACTCAGCCGACGCCGCGAGACGGTCGTGGCGCGGGACAACCCGCACGGTGTATCCGAAGGGCCCGGCCTTGGTCAGGTCCACCGATCCCGCGAAGCAGTATCGGCCACCGTCGTAGGACTCGACCGGCTGCAGTGCCACCAGGGTCGGAGCGCTCAGCTGGTCGGCGTCGGTGACGCGGCCGTAGACCAACTCGACGGCCACGTCGGCTGGGGACAACTCGCCGAGGGCCACGAACGAACGCACTGCCAAGGTGCCACCGACTTCGGGGTTGTCCCCCAGACCGCTGCCTTCGACGTGCTCCACCCGAACCGCGGGCCACGCCGATCGGACCGAAGCCTTCCAATGGGCGAGCTCGGCGGCGCCGGCGTAGCCGCCGTTGATGGCTCGCGCTGTCGCTGATGCGGGGGTATAGAGCTGACGGACGTAGTCAGCCATCATCCGGCTGGCCAGCACCTTCGGCCCCAAGGTGCGAAACGTGTGGCGCAGCATGTCGACCCACCCGGCCGGCACGCCGTCCCGGTCCCGGTCGTAGAAACGCGGAGCAACCTGGGTCTCGATGAGGTCATAGAGCGACCCGGCTTCGAGTGCGTCGCGGCGGTCAGCATCCTCCACACCGTCGGCGGAGGCAATGGCCCAGCCGTTGTGCCCGTCGTACCACTCGTCCCACCAGCCGTCGAGAATGGACAGGTTGAGCCCGCCGTTGAGGGCGGCCTTCATGCCTGAGGTGCCGCAGGCCTCATAGGGGCGCAGCGGGTTGTTCAGCCAGACATCGCAGCCGGGATACAGCGGCTGGGCCAGCGAGATGTCGTAGTCGGGCAGGAACACGATCCGGTGCCGGACCTCGGGGTCGTCGGCGAACCGCACCATCTGCTGGATCAACTGCTTGCCGCCCTCGTCGGCCGGGTGGGCCTTGCCCGCGATGATCAACTGCACCGGACGTTCGGGGTCCAACAGCAATGCCTTGAGGCGCTCCGGGTCGTGCAGCATCAGGGTGAGCCGCTTATAGGAGGGCACCCGGCGCGCGAACCCGATGGTGCAGATGTCAGGTGAGAGGACGTCGTCGATCCAGCCGAGTTCGCCGGGCACTGCCCCCCGGAGCAACCAGGCGTGCCGCAACCTGTCCCGGGCGTGGTCGACCAGCCGGGAGCGCAGGTCGCGCTTGACCGACCACAGTTGGTCGGCGGGCACCCGGTCGGCCGCGGCGAAGAAGTTCTCCGGGTCTTGGGAACCCGGGTCGGCACCGTGCTCGGCGGCCAACGCGAAGATTTCCGGCGCCACCCAGGTGGGGGCGTGTACGCCGTTGGTGATCGAGGTGATGGGCACCTCGGCCTCGTCGAAGGCCGGCCACAGCCCGTTGAACATCTGCCGGGAGACGTGACCGTGCAACTGGGAGACGCCGTTGGCGCGCTGAGCCAATCGAAAACCCATCACCGCCATGTTGAAGACTGAGGGATCGCCGCCGTGGTAGTCCTCGTGGCCCAAGGCCAGGATCCGGTCGGTCGGGACGCCGGGCGTCACCCCACCTTCGGCGAAGTGCTGCTCGATCAGGCTCGTCGGAAACCGGTCGATGCCGGCCGGGACCGGGGTGTGGGTGGTGAACACCGTGGAGGCGCGGGTGACCTCGATCGCAGTCTCGAGGTCGAGCATCGGGCCTTCGGTGGTCAGCTCCCGAATTCGCTCCAGGCCCTGGAAGCCGGCGTGGCCTTCGTTGGTGTGGTAGACCTCCGGCGCCGGTGCGCCGGTGATGCGTGACCAGGTCCGCAGCGCCCGCACGCCGCCGATGCCGAGCAGGATCTCTTGACGCAACCGGTGCTCGGTGGTGCCGCCGTAGAGGCGGTCGGTGACCTCGACCATGGCAGCCGAGTTCGACTCCACGTCGGTGTCCATCAACAGCAGCGGCACCCGGCCGACCTGGGCAACCCAGATCCGCGCGTGCAACTGCGCTCCACCGGGCATGGCGATCGTGATGGTGGCCGGCGTGCCGTCGGCTTCGCGCAACGCCGAGATGGGCAAGCCGTCGGGGTCGAGGACCGGGTAGGTCTCCTGCTGCCAACCGTCCAGAGAAAGCGACTGGGTGAAGTAGCCGTGCCGGTAGAGCAACCCGACCCCGACGATCGGCACCCCGAGGTCGCTGGCGGCCTTGAGGTGGTCGCCGGCCAGGATGCCCAGCCCCCCGGAATATTGGGGCAGCACCGAGGTGATGCCGAACTCGGGGGAGAAATAGGCGATGGAGCCCGGTGCCTCGGGCCCCTGGTCCTGGAACCAGAGGTCCCGGGAGAGGTAGTCGTCCAGGCTTTCACGCTGCCGCGCCAGTCGGGAGAGGAAGGCGTCGTCGTCGGTCAATTGGGCCAGACGCTCGGCCGAGACCCCTCCGAGGAGCGCGATCGGATCGTGTCCGCCGGCCGCCCACAGGTCGGGGTCCACCGAGGCGAACAGCTCTTGATCGGCCGGGTGCCAGCACCAGCGCAGGTTCGCTGCAATGGTGCCCAGATCGGCCAACGGCTCCGGCAGGACCGGACGGACGATGAATCGTCGAATCGCATGCACGGGTTCGACGTTACCCAGTTGTGCCCGATTTTGGAACGATCCAACAGAATTGCTTCGGCCAATACGTGACGTCGGTCACGTTATGTGGTGCACTGTGTCCCACACAAAACTGCTCCGCTGCGAGCCTGCTCCCACCCGAACCTGCAGTGGGTTCGCCCGGATTCTGAGAGGATCGACGATGTCGGAAACCACGCTGACTGGGCGGGAGACCGCACCGCTGGTGCGAATCATGTTGGTTCTCACCGGTGGAGCTGCCGGGTTCATCGGACTCATCTTGTTCCTGGGCAGTTCGATCACGGACGACAACTTCGCCTGGCCGCTCACCAGCCCGGTCACCTCGGTGATCCTGGGCGCCGGATTCGTCGGAGCAGTGCCGCTGCTGTGGTGGAGCGCGACCAAGATCCTGTGGGAACAACTGCGGGTCTGTATGGCGGCGTCCACGATCCTGACGGTGCTGCTGTCGGCGATCACCCTCGCCGATCTGGGCCATACCAGCGCAAGCGGTGGCGACCTGGTCCCCTACCTCCTCGCGCTGGCCTGGGTCATCGGAGTGACCCTGCTGGCCCTGGGCAACCTCCTCGCGCTGGTGGTTCAGTTCCGCGAGCCCGCGCTGCCCCTGCCCCGCACGGCTCCGATCCCTCGTTGGGCCGTCGCGCTGGTTTCGTTGGAAGGCTCGGGTTTGCTCATCGTCGGCGGCGCGCTTCTGATCGAGCCGAACTTCTGGCGAGGGCTGCTGCCCTGGCAGGTCGGCGCCTTCGACGCACGGATGCTCGGCGCCTGGGGGGTCACGCTCGGAGTAACCCTGCTGATCGCGCTGATCGAGGACGATCTGCTTCGGGTCAAGCCCGGCCTGCTCGGAGCCGCAGGCATCGGAGCCCTGGGCCTGGTCGGCCTGGCCTGGCGGTCCGCAGACATCACCTGGGGGAACTGGGCTTCCACCCTGACAGTGGTGCTGATCGGAGGCCTGTTCGCCACCGGGGCGATCGGCTGGAGACTGGCCCGAGTGCCGACGAAAGTCTAAGCGACGCGACCCTGAGGACCCGTCGCGACAGAGCGGCCTGAAACATCGGCCCGATAGGGTTGCAGACATGGTCGGTCGAATCCCTATCATCGACATTTCCCCCGTGGTGGACTCCGGGCTGCTGCCCGCGAAGGCCACCGTCGGGGAACCGCTGCCCCTTCGGGCCACCGTGTTCCGGGAGGGGCACGACCAGTTCGGCTGCGAGGCGGTGATCCGCACCGACGCCGGTACCGAGACGATTCGGATGCGCCCCGATGACGGCGTCGACCGGTGGATCGCCTGGTTCACCCCGACTCTGGTCGGGCCCGGCGATTTCGAGATCCACGCCTGGTCCGATCCGCTGGGCACCTGGCTGCACGACGCGCCGCTGAAGATCGAGGCCGACGTCGACGTGGACCTGATGTTCGTCGAGGGCGTCCTGTTGCTCGACCGGATGCTCGCTGCCGGCCTCGGGCCCGAGGACGCTGAGGTCGTGCAAGCGGCCCACGCCGCCTGCCTCGACACCGACCGCCCGGTGCAGGCTCGTCTTGCAGTCGTCACCGACCCGGCACTGGCCGAGGTGTGCTTTCGTAACCCGCTGCGCGAACTGCTCACCAGGCGTGGACCGCACCGATTCTTCGTCGACGTACCCCGCGCCCTGACCGGCGCCTGGTACGAGTTCTTCCCCCGCTCAGAAGGCGCCCGCGCCACCACTCTGAAGTCCGGTCAGGTCAAGGTCACCTCCGGCACCTTCAAGACCGCCGCCAAGCGCCTGGACGCTGTAGCCGCCATGGGGTTCGACGTGGTCTACCTACCTCCGATCCACCCGATCGGCGAGATCAACCGCAAGGGCCCCAACAACACCCTGACCGCCGGGCCCGACGACGTCGGCTCCCCCTGGGCCATCGGCTCCCGGCTCGGTGGACACGACGCGGTCCACCCCGACCTCGGCACCATCGAGGACTTCGACGCATTCGTCAGCCGAGCCGAAAGGCTCGACCTGCAGGTCGCGCTGGATCTGGCCCTGCAGTGCGCCCCGGACCACCCCTGGGTGAGCGCCCACCCGGAGTGGTTCACCACCCGCGCCGACGGGACCATCGCCTACGCCGAGAACCCGCCCAAGAAGTATCAGGACATCTATCCGGTCAACTTCGACAACGACCCCGAAGGGATCTACACCGAGGTGCTGCGTGTGGTGCGCCATTGGATGGCTCACGGGGTGCGCATCTTCCGGGTGGACAACCCGCACACCAAGCCGGTGGCGTTCTGGGAGCGACTGCTCGCCGAGATCCGCGAATCGGACCCCGACGTGCTGTTCCTGTCCGAAGCATTCACCCGCCCGCCGATGATGCGCGCCCTCGGCGCGATCGGCTACCACCAGTCCTACACCTACTTCACCTGGCGCACCGCCCGGGCCGAGATCGAGGACTATCTCAGCGAACTGGCCAGCGAGTCCGACCACCTGCTGCGTCCGAACTTCTTCGTCAACACTCCCGACATCCTGCACGGATTCCTGCAGTACGGCGGGCCGGCCGCCTTCCGGATCCGGGCAACCCTAGCGGCGATGGGTGGGCCCTCCTGGGGGGTGTATGCCGGCTTCGAACTGTTCGAGCACGTGGCGATCAGACCAGGTTCGGAGGAATACCTGGACTCGGAGAAGTATCAGATCAAGATCCGCGACTGGGCCGGCGCCGAGGCCGAGGGACGATCACTGGCCCCGTATCTGACCCGACTCAACGAGATCCGTCGGGCCCACCCAGCGCTCGGCCTGCTTCGCAACGTCGTGATCCACCACGCCGACAACGACAACATCTTGTGCTTCTCCAAGAAGCACACCCGGCCCGACGGCACCCATGACCAGGTGATCGTAGTGATCAACCTCGATCCACACAGCACCCACGAAGCGACCGTTCACCTGGATCTGGCCGCGGCCGGGCTGCCGGACAGCTTCGGAGTCAGCGACGAGATCACCGGCGAGCAGTGGAGTTGGGGCGAACACAACTACGTCCGCCTGGCCCCCGAATCCGAGGTCGCCCACGTGCTGGTGGTGAGAGGAGACACCGGGTGACGGCGACGCCGGTCTCCTCCATCCTGGCCGGGGCGGTCGACGAGGCTGCCCGGCGGCTCGGACCGGTGGCACGGCGCACCAGCCTGGAGTTGCACCAACGCCTCAGTGACGCAGTCGGGGCCGAGGTGTGGCTCAAACGCGAAGACCAGCAGGTGGTGCGGTCCTACAAGGTGCGCGGTGCCTACAACTTCATCGCTCAGGTCGCCGAGGAGGCCACCGAGCAGGGCGTGGTCTGCGCCAGCGCCGGGAACCACGCCCAGGGTGTGGCCTGGGCGTGCCGGGCCCTGTCGATTCCCGGACGCATCTATCTGCCGCGCACCACTCCCCGACAAAAGCGTGAGCGAATCCGTGATCTCGGCGGCGACTGGATCCAGATCGTCGTCACCGCAGAGACCTACGAGGACGCCTCGAGGGCCGCCAGCGCTCACAGCGCCGACACCGGCGCCATCCTGGTGCCCGCGTTCGATGACCCGCGCACCATCGCCGGCCAGGGCACCGTGGCCCGCGAGATCATCGAACAGCTCGGTCGGGTGCCGGACCGCATCATCGTCCCGGTCGGCGGCGGTGGCCTGATCGCCGGGATGGCCAGCTGGCTGCGCGAGCATCGGCACCGGGTCGAGATCATCGGGGTCGAACCCGCCGGAGCCGCCTCGATGGCGGCCGCCCTAGCTGCCGGCGGCCCGGTCCCGCTGGCCACCGTGGACTCCTTCGTCGACGGTGCCGCCGTTCGCACTGCCGGTAGTCACACCTTCCCGATCGTGCGCGACCTGGTCGACCGGATGGTCAGTGTCAGCGAGGGACGGGTCTGCTCGGAGATGCTGTCGCTCTACCAGCGCGACGGCATCGTCACCGAGCCGGCCGGCGCCCTGGCGACCGCCTCTCTGGGCGAGGTCGTGCACCCACGGCCCGGTGAAACGATCGTATGCGTCGTGTCCGGCGGCAACAACGACGTCTCTCGCTACAGCGAGGTGATCGAACGTTCGTTGGTCTACGAAGGCCTCAAGCACTACTTCCTGGTCGAGTTCCCCCAGGAACCGGGAGCGCTGCGGGTGTTCCTGTCAGACGTGCTCGGACCCGACGACGACATCACCTTGTTCGAATACGTCAAGCGCAACAACCGGGAGACCGGTCCGGCCCTGGTGGGCATCGAACTCGGGGCGGCCGACGACCTCGATGCGTTGTTGGCGCGGATGACGGACTCGCCCTGCACAGTGCGACGCATCGAGCCCGACGATCCGATGTTCGGCTTCCTCCAGTAGCGCCCCGACGCCGCTGAGACTGGCCCGCCGGCGTGGTTCGACCCCGTCGGTAGGGTGGTCTTCATGACGATGCCGGCCGAGCGGAATCCCGCACCAGCCACTGCGACCGACGCCCCATCGATGTCCACCATCGGTGGACCCTCAGAACCGGAGTGGTTCAAGACCGCCGTCTTCTACGAGGTGCTGGTGCGCACCTTCAGAGACTCCAACGCCGACGGCACCGGCGACTTCAACGGGCTCATCGAGAAACTCGACTACCTGCAGTGGCTCGGCATCGACTGCGTCTGGCTGCCGCCGTTCTTCCCTTCACCGCTGCGCGACGGCGGCTACGACGTCGCCGATTTCACCGGCGTACTGGCCGAGGTCGGCACGGTCGAGGACTTTCAGCGGTTCTTGGACGAGGCCCACAAACGCGGCATCCGGGTGATCATCGACTTCGTGGTCAACCACACCTCGGACGCCCACCCCTGGTTCCAAGAGTCCCGCAGCGACCCGGAGGGCCCCTACGCCGACTTCTATGTGTGGAGCGACACCGACGACCGCTACGGCGAGGCCCGCATCATCTTCGTCGACACCGAGCCCAGCAACTGGACCTGGGACCCGGTGCGCCAGCAGTACTTCTGGCACCGGTTCTTCTCCCACCAGCCAGACCTCAACTACGACAACCCCGCGGTGCACGACGCGATCATGGACGCGATGCGGTTCTGGCTCGACATGGGCCTGGACGGCTTCCGTCTCGACGCCGTGCCCTATCTCTACGAGCGTGACGGGACCAACGGTGAGAACCTGCCCGAGACCCACGAGTTCCTGCGCAAGGTGCGTCGCATCGTCGACCGGGAGTACCCCGGCCGGGTGCTGCTCGCCGAGGCCAACCAGTGGCCCTCCGACGTAGTCGACTACTTCGGCGACTTCTCCTCTGGCGGCGACGAGTGCCATATGTGCTTCCACTTCCCGGTGATGCCGCGCATCTTCATGGCGGTTCGTCGTGAGTCCCGGTTCCCGATCTCGGAAATTCTCGAACAGACCCCGGCGATCCCGGCCGGCTGCCAGTGGGGCATCTTCCTGCGCAACCACGACGAGTTGACCCTGGAAATGGTCACCGACGAGGACCGCGACTACATGTGGGCCGAATACGCCAAGGACCCACGGATGAAAGCCAACATCGGCATCCGTCGGCGACTGGCCCCCCTGCTGGACAACGACGTCAACCAGATGGAGTTGTTCACCGCACTGCTGCTCTCCCTGCCCGGGTCTCCGGTGCTCTACTACGGCGACGAGATCGGCATGGGCGACAACATCTGGCTCGGTGACCGCGACGGAGTGCGCACCCCGATGCAGTGGACCCCTGACCGCAATGCCGGCTTCTCGGCCGCCACCCCGGGCCGCTTGGACAGCCCGGTGGTCCAAGACCCGGTCTACGGATACCAGGCCGTCAATGTGGAGGCCCAACTGGAGGACCGCTCCTCACTGCTGCAGTGGACCCGCCGAATGATCCACGCCCGCAAGGGCCACTTGGCCTTCGGCCTCGGCGACTTCAACGACCTCGGTGGCTCCAACCCGGCGGTGCTGTCCTACACCCGTGAACACGACGGCGAGGTGATCTTGTGTGTCAACAACCTGTCGCGCTTCGCCCAGCCGATCGAACTCGACCTGCGTCGTTTCGAGGGACTGACTCCCGTCGAGATGCTCGGCGGGGTCCCCTTCCCTGCCATCGGTGAACTGCCCTACCTGCTCACCCTGTCCGGCTACGGGTTCTACTGGTTCCGTCTCACTTCGGAGGACGTCTGATGTCTGTCCCTGCCAGCGCACTGGCCTCGATCTACACCTATCTGGACCACGCTCGCTGGTTCGGTGGGAAGGGACGCGGCGGGCAGGTGACCGGGGTGCGGGTGCTCACCGAGATCGGACCGGCCACCGTGTATGCGGTCGAAGTGGCTTACCCCGACGGCGACACCGACCTGTACCAGGTGCCGATGATCTTCTCCGCCGAACCGATCGAAGGCCTCGACCATGCCTTCGTCGGCTGGTGGGAGGACTCCGAACGGGGCTGGGTGCACGCCTACGACGCCGTCCATGACCGCGACGCCATCTCGGCCTGGCTCCCTGAGGTCGATGCTGTGCCCTCGGTGTTCTCGGGCGAACAGTCCAACACCACGGTCTTCTTCGGCGAAGACGCGGTGCTGAAGGTCTTTCGTCGCCTCGTTCCAGGAACCAACCCCGACGTGGAGATCCATCGGGCGTTGACCGACGCCGGGTCGACCCACGTGGCGCACCTGATCGGTTCGATCGAGGCCGAGGGCTACACCCTCGCCATGGCCCAACAGTTTCTGCGTACCGCCACCGACGGCTGGGAGGTGGCTCGGGCCAGTGCCCGCAACCTGCTCGCCGATCCACTGCTGAGGCCGGCAGAGTCCGGCGGCGACTTCGCCAGCGAGGCCGCTCGGCTGGGCGAGTCACTGGCGCAGGTCCACCTGGTGCTGGCCGCCGAGTTCGGCACCGGCACGGCCGACGCCTCGGCGATCGCCTCCCAGATGACCACACGTCTGGACGACGCTGTCCGGATGGTGCCCGAACTGGCCGCCCACGAGGCAACCGCGCGCGCCGCCTTCGAGGCGCTGGCAAGCCTGGCCGACGTGCCGGTGCAGCGTGTCCACGGCGACCTACATCTGGGACAGACGATGCGCACCTCGCTGGACTGGAAGTTCGTCGACTTCGAGGGTGAGCCACTCAAGACGCTTCAGGAACGGGTCACCCTCGATTCGGTCTGGCGCGACGTCGCCGGGATGCTGCGCTCCTTCGAGTATGCCGGCGCCGTGGTGGCCCGCAACTCGGTCGAGCCCGATGCCGCCGAGCATGCCGCGTCCTGGGCGCGACGCAACCAGCGGGCGTTCGTGGCCGCCTACGCTCCCGGCGGCCTCTCGGAGTCCGAGATGGTTCTGCTGACCGCCTACGTGGTCGACAAACTCATCTACGAGGTGATCTACGAGGCGCACAACCGGCCCGGGTGGATCGACATCCCCCTCGCTGGCCTGACCAACCTCCCCGCGTGAGCCGCCCGCTAGGGTGGGACAGATGAAGCCCGGAGCACTCGACCTCCACCTGATCGCCGAAGGCCGCCACGAGGAGTTGTGGAAGGTCTTAGGCGCCCACCCGGGACCCGACGGCACCGATTTCGCCGTCTGGGCCCCCAACGCCTTGGAGGTCCAGGTCGTCGGAGACTTCAACAACTGGGACGGCTCCCGGTTGCCGTTGCACCAGATCGGTTCCGGAGTCTGGCACGGCGCCAGCCCCGAGGCCGGGCAGTGGTCGACATACAAGTTCCGGATCAGGGGCGCCGACGGGGTGTGGCGCGACAAGGCCGACCCGCTCGCCTTCCACGCCCAGACCCCGCCGGAGACCGCCAGCAGAGTCTTCGAGAGTTCCCACCTCTGGGGCGACGAAGACTGGATGTCCTCGCGGCCGGCACACCTGAACGACCGGCCGATGGCGATCTACGAGGTGCATCTGGGAAGCTGGCGCCGGGGGCTCGACTATCGCGGGCTCGCCGACGAGCTCGTCGGCTACGTGCGCGACCTGGGCTTCACTCATGTCGAGTTGATGCCGGTCATGCAGCACCCGTTCGGCGGGTCGTGGGGCTACCACGTCACGTCCTACTTCGCACCGGACTCCCGCTTCGGCTCCCCCGACGACCTGCGCCTGCTGATCGACTCCTTCCACCAGGCCGGCATCGGCGTCATCCTGGACTGGGTGCCGGGCCACTTCGCCACCGACGACTGGGCGCTGGCCAACTTCGACGGGACCGGCCTGTATGAGGACCCCCGCGGCATGCACCCGGAGTGGGGATCCTACGAGTTTCACCTCAGCCGCTGGGAGGTGCGCAACTTCCTGGTCGCGAACGCCAACTACTGGCTCAGTGAGTTTCATGCCGACGGGCTGCGGGTCGACGGGGTGGCGAGCATGCTCTACCTCGACTACGGCCGCAACGACGGCGAGTGGCAGCCCAACATGTTCGGCGGCCGGGAGAACCTCGACGCGGTGCAGTTCCTCCAGGAGCTCAACGCCACCGTCTACAAACTGCACCCCGGCATCAGCGTCATCGCCGAGGAGTCCACGTCGTGGCCCGGCGTCACCCGGCCCACCGACCACGACGGGTTGGGGTTCGGCTTCAAGTGGAACATGGGCTGGATGCACGACACCCTGGACTACCTGCACCGCGACCCGATCCACCGCCGTTTCCACCACCACGAACTCACCTTCTCCTTGACCTATCAGTGGTCGGAGAACTTCGTGCTGCCGATCTCCCACGACGAGGTCGTGCACGGCAAGGGGTCGCTGCTGCGCAAGATGCCGGGCGACCGGTGGCAGCAGTTGGCCAACCTGCGAGCCGCGCTGGGGTTCATGTGGGCCCACCCCGGCAAGAAGTTGCTGTTCATGGGTTGCGAGTTCGGCCAGGAGTCCGAGTGGGCCGAGTCACGCGAACTCGACTGGTGGCTTCTCGATCATCCCGAGCATCGCGGCATGGCCGATCTGATGCGGCGACTCAACCAGATCTACTCCGACGCCGACGCGTTGTGGGCGTTGGACGGGTCCCCGGACGGCTTCAGTTGGATCGACGCCGACGACGCGGACCGGTCGACCTACTCCTTCGTGCGTCGAGGCAATGGTGAACAGATGGTCTGCGTGACCAACCTTGCCGGCATACCGCACAGCAACTTCGAGTTGCGGCTGCCCAGCGACGGGGTATGGGACGAAGTGCTCAACACCGACGCCCACGAATACGGCGGCTCGGGCGTGGGGAACCTGGGTTCGGTCACCGCGGTCGACGGCAGGGCGACCATCGTGGTGCCGCCGTTGGCGACGCTGTGGCTACGTCCCGCTGCGAAGTCCGCCACCCAACTCGACGGGACCCTCGAGCCTGTCCGAGCGGCGGCCATCGAGCCGGTGGCCTCGCCGGTAGAGCCGGTAGAGCCGGTAGAGCCGGTGGCCTCGCCGGTAGAGACCGCTGGTCGCGTCGAGGTGGTCGAGTGAGCCGACCGGTGCGGATCGCCAGCGTCACCGCGGGGGTCGCCCGGATCGAGTGGGACCCCGACACTGCGGTGGCTGCGGTCGCTGCTGTGGTAGCCGAGGCGCTCGTCGAGCACGGCCGAGTCGAGGCCTGGGTCGACCCTGACGAGCGCGCGGAGTTGCGCACCGCCGCCTGGTCGGGGCTGCGCCGCGAGGGGGTGGCCCGAGGGGTCGCCGCTGGCGCCGACCGGGTGGTCTATGCCCGTCTTGCCCGCGATCCCGCGCCGGACCAGCCAGAAGGCTTCCGCAGTCTGCTCAACTCGTTCCTGCCGCGCAAACGGGCCATCACCCAGTTGTTGATCCGCGACACTGGCGGTCGGGTGCTGGTGTGCGAACTGACCTACAAGGCTGACTGGGACCTGCCTGGTGGCGTGGTCGAAGTCGGTGAGTCGCCCCGCGATGCGGCGTCTCGTGAGGTGAGCGAAGAGCTCTCCCTCGAGGTGCCGGCCGGTGAGTTGCTGCTGACCGACTGGCTGCCGGCCTGGTCCGGCTGGGACGACGCGTTGTGCCTGGTCTGGGACGGCGGTGTGCACGATGCCTCCTTCATCGACCCGGCGGTCCTAGAGGCCAAAGAGATCGCGGCGGTGCATTGGTGCAGTCCAGACGAGATTCGCGAGCACTGTGCCGACTTCACCGCTCGCCGCATCGAGGCCGCACTGGCCCGGGTGGCCGGCAGCGGTCAGCCCTACACCGAATCTGGTCGTTCCTGAGCCTGCGGTGCCGCCACTGCGCCGCCTCTGCGCCACCACTGCGCCACCACTGCGCCACCGGCCCAATCACTGACGCTGTGGTCGCCCGACAGCCGCCGCCGGCCCAATCACTGACGCTGTGGTCGCCCGACAGCCGCCACCGGCCCAATCACTGACGCTGTGGTCGCCATTTGGCGATATGACGACCACACCGTCAGTGATTGAGGCGCAAACGTCAGTGATCAGGAGTGGTTGACGGCACGATCGGAGCCCAGCCGCCGACGACTGGGCATCGAGACGACACTCTGGGCGATCAGGACGCCGAACACGAGCGGCACTCCCCCGGCAACCTCCGGACCGTTGGGCACCTCACCCAGGCAAAGCCACGCAGTCAGGATGCCAGTGGGCGGCACCAGCATCGTCCACGGCACCACCACGGCCGACGGGTAACGCGCCAGCAACGTGTTCCAGATCCCGTAACCCACGAACGACGCCAGCACTGCGGTATAGGCAGTCGACAACGCGGCCTGCCAGCCGAAACTGGACAGTCCGTCCGCCATCGCGTTCGGGCCGTCCACCACCAGTGAGAGCAGCACCAGCGGGATCGGCACCACGGTGGCCGACCATATCGTCAGTGACAGCCCGCCGGGAACCTTCGCCGCCCGGGCGACCACGTTGCCCGAGGCCCAACACAGCGCTGCCAACAGGCACAGACCCAACGCCGCGAGCGGGATGTGGCCGCTCCGGCCGCCGGCGACCACGATCAGCCCGATCGCGCCGATGCTGACACCGACAACCTGCGGCACCGTCGGACGCTCGCGCAGTATGCCGGCCGCAATGACGATCGTGAACACCACTTGCGCCTGGAGCACCAGGGACGCCAACCCGGCCGGCATACCGGCATGCATGGAGACATAGAGGAACCCGAACTGCCCCAGGCTCATCAACGACCCGACGGCAGCGATCACCCACCACGGAGCATCCGGCTTAGGCACCAAGAAAAGGACCGCAGGCAGCGCCACGATGACGAACCGGATCGCCACGAACAGCAGCGGGGGAACCCCGGGCATGCCCCACTCGATGACGACGAAGTTGAACCCCCAGATGATCGGCACCACCATCGCCAACAGGCGGTCGCGCGAGGTCATCGGCAGACCCGGGCTCGCCGCGGGCTGGCGTCTTCGGCCGACGCAGCGGCCACCGTGTCGAACGGCGGAAACGGCTCAGAAGAGCGCAGAAGCCAGAGCACGGCGCCCGGTCAGCACACGTTCGTCGTCGTTGCCGACCGCAGCGAACAACGAGATGAGGTGTTCGCGGGCTTTGGTGCGGTCCGGGTCGGCGGTGCGGGCTACCACCCCGATGAGTCGGTTGAACGCGTCCGACACGTGGCCACCGAGCAGGTCGAGATCGGCGACCATCATCTGGGCGTCGACGTCGTCTGGAGCGGCCGCGGCCGCAGCTCGGGCGTCGGCAAGGTCGACGCCCTGGGTGCGCTGGAGCACTTTGGCCATGGCGAGTCCAGCGACCGCTTCACCATCAGCGGGGTTGGAGTCGACCAGTTTCTGATATTCGGCCACAGCGGTAGCGATGTCGCCGGCGGCCAGTGCGTTCTGCGCGGGGGCATAGCGGGGGTCCTGGGCCGGTTCCCCGTCCTGGGCGACAACGGTGCGTGGCTGGTGGCGCCCGGTGATGCCTTGGGCGGTCAACTGCTGGCCGAGCTGCTGGAAGAAGGTGGAAAGTTCCTCAGCCGGGATGACCCCGGGCAGCGGCTGCATCGCGGGGCGACCGTCGAGCAGAACATAAGTGACTGGCACCTGCTGCACCTGCAGCGCGGCGGCCACCGACGGGGACTTGTCGACGTCGACCACCCCGAGCAGGAACCGACCGTCGTAGGAGTCCACGATGCTGCCCACGTCAGCGGCGAACTGGTGAGACTGCGGCACCCGCGAGGGGCTGATCAGCACCAGCACCACCGGGGCCGTCACCGACGCCTCAAGGATCTCGCTGAGGTTCGCGTCATTGACGCCGACCGTGTATGCCGACCCGGTCGGTGCTGCGTCGGCACCGGCTTGGGATGCTGCGGGACCGGTGGGGTTGAACCCGGACAGATCGACTGCTCCGGGGCGGGAGAACGGCTGCTGCGTCATAGGTAGGAGTTTAGTTGGACGCTGACTCAACCGAGGAGTCGGTCCGCAGCGGTGTATGGATCGAGCTCTCCGGCGACCACCGACGCGGCCAGCGAGGCGAGTTGGCCGGAGTCGGCCACCCAGTGCGAGCGCAGCGTATCGGTAGCGATCTCGGAGATCTCCGCCGAGGCTCGCCGGGTTCGTCGCCGCGTCAACTCTGCGGAGTCCGAGAGCCAGACAGCGTGCTCATCGAGCGCGTCGACGACCTCCTCGATTCCGGTTCCGGTCTGGGCGACGGTGGTCAACACCGGCGGTTTCCAGGCACCGGTCGGCCGCACCGCCATGCTCAGCATCGAGCGCAGGTCGCGCTTGACTTTGTCGGCACCGTCGCGATCGGCCTTGTTGACCACGTAGATGTCCCCGACCTCGAGGATCCCCGCCTTGGCAGCCTGAATGCCGTCACCCATGCCGGGAGCGAGCAAGACCAGGGTGGTGTCGGCCAGCCCGGCGACCTCGACCTCGGACTGGCCGACACCGACGGTCTCGATGATGATGTGGTCGAACCCTGCGGCGCCCAGCACCCGCACCGCCTGCGGGGTGGCCCGAGACAGCCCTCCCAGGTGACCTCGCGAGGCCATCGAACGAATGAACACCCCGGCATCGGTGGCGTGCTCCGACATCCGGATCCGATCGCCCAGCAGAGCGCCGCCAGAGAACGGCGACGACGGGTCGATGGCGATGACGCCGACCCGTCGGTCGCGAGCCCGCAAGGCGCTGATCAGAGCGGAGGTCGAGGTGGACTTGCCGACCCCTGGGGCACCGGTGATCCCGATGACGTGGCTCCCGCCCGGGGTCGGCGGGCCGGGCGAGGCTGCGATCAGCGCAGCCATCACCTCCCGCAGCCGCGGGGAGTCCTCCTCGACCCAACTGATCAGTCGAGCCACCGCCCGGGGAACGGCGTCCCCGCTGGCCGCAGCGCTCAGGGCGGCCTCGACGAGTTCCGCCGGTGAGGCCATCAAACCTTGGGCACCCGCACGATCAGGGCGTCACCCTGACCGCCGCCACCGCACAGTGCAGCAGCACCCACTCCGCCACCGCGGCGCTTGAGTTCGAGTGCCAAGGTGAGCACGACTCGGGTGCCCGACATGCCCAGCGGGTGTCCGACCGCGATCGCGCCACCGTTGACGTTGACTTTCTCGTCCGGGATGTTCAGGGCGGCCGCCGAGTCCAGGCCGACTGCGGCGAAGGCTTCGTTGAACTCGACCAGGTCGAGGTCGGTGGCGCTCAGGCCTTCCTTGGTCAGGGCTGCCTGGGTGGCATTGGCGGGCTGCAACTGCAGTGAGGAGTCGGGGCCGGCGACCTGACCGTGGGCACCGATCTCGCACAGCCAGTCCAAGCCGAGCTCCTCGGCCTTCGCCTTGGGCATCACCACGACGGCTGCTGCGCCGTCGGAGATCTGCGAGGCAGACCCGGCGGTGATGGTGCCGGTCTTGGAGAAGGCCGGACGCAGTTTGGCCAGCGACTCCACGGTGGTCTCGCCGCGCACGCCCTCGTCCTCGGAGATCACCACGGGCTCACCGCGGCGCTGCGGGATCTGGACCGGCACTACCTCGTCGGCGAACAGGCCGTTCTTCCAGGCTGCGGCGGCCTTCTGGTGGCTGCCGGCCGCGAAGGCGTCCTGGGCCTCGCGAGTCTGGGAGGTGGCCGAGTCGGCGTTGACGGCTTCGGTCAGCGCGCCCATCGCCTGCGTGGTGGTCTGGTCGTATAGGCCGTCGAAGGCCATCGAGTCGACGATCGCGACGTCGCCGTACTTGTAGCCCTCACGCGACTTCGGCAGCAGATGCGGAGCGTTGGTCATCGACTCCATCCCGCCGGCGACGACCACGGTGGCTTCTCCGGCGCGAATCATCTGGTCGGCGGTGGCGATGGCGTTGAGCCCGGACAGGCACACCTTGTTGACGGTGATCGACGGCACACTCATCGGCAGGCCGGCCTTGATACCGGCCGTGCGGGCCGGGTTCTGGCCGCAGCCGGCCTGGAGCACGTGGCCCATGATCAGGTAGTCGACCTGCTCGGGCGAGACGCCCGCCTTGTCCAGCGCACCCTTGATGGCCACGCCACCGAGGTCGGCGGCAGACAGGGAAGTGAAGCCGCCCAACAGGCGGCCGATCGGGGTCCGGGCTCCGGCGACGATCACATTGGTCTGGTCTGACATGGTCTGCTTGCCTCCAAGCTGTTGTGTTCTGAACCACCGTTGGTCCACTTCCGAACCTACTGATGAGTAACGTATGCCGGAAGAGTCGCACGTAGGCTGGTCGTGTTGCTCTCGTCACACATTCTCGCGCGAATGAAGGATTGGCACCACCATGGCCTCTGTGAATGACATCACCAACACTGACGTTGACCTGTTTACCGCGATCGACCATGTGGGCGTCGCCGTACCTGATCTCGATGAGGCGATCGCCTTCTACGAGTCGGCATACGGCATGACGTTGGCTCATCGCGAGGTCAACGAGGAGCAGGGCGTCGCCGAGGCCATGATGGCCGTGGGCGACTCAGGATCCTGCATCCAGCTCCTGGCACCCCTGACCCCGGACTCCCCGATCGGGAAGTTTCTGGACCGTTCCGGCCCTGGCATCCAGCAGATGGCCTACCGGGTTGCAGACATCGACGCTGCGTGCGACATCCTGCGCGAGCGGGGGCTGCGGCTCTTGTACGACGTGCCCAAGCGCGGCACCTCCGACTCCCGGGTGAACTTCATTCATCCCAAATCGGCCGGCGGCGTACTCGTCGAACTGGTCGAGCCGGCCACTCACCACTGACCCAACCCAACGCACCTGACGTTCTGGTCGGATTTCCGCCGAAATATCGACCAAAACGTCAGGTGCGATGACTTAACAGGAGCACTCCATGCAGCACATCCTCGACGCCATCTCCTCCGGCGTCGCGACCACCGAGGACTTCGCCAGCCTCGAGATCCCCGACCACTACACCGCAGCGACCGTGCACAAGGACGAGGTCGACATGTTCGAGGGCATGGCGAGCCGCGAGAAGGATCCCCGCAAGTCCATCCACATCGAGGATGTCCCCCTTCCGGAACTGGGCCCCGGCGAAGCACTGGTCGCGGTGATGGCCAGCGCCATCAACTACAACACCGTGTGGACCTCGATCTTCGAGCCCGTGTCCACCTTCGGGTTCCTGGAGCGCTACGGCCGGCTCTCGCCGCTGGCCAAACGTCACGACCTGCCCTACCACGTCGTCGGCTCGGACCTGTCCGGCGTGGTGCTGCGCACCGGCCCCGGTGTCACCAAGTGGAAGCCGGGCCAAGAGGTCGTCGCACACTGTCTGTCGGTGGAGTTGGAGAGTCCCGACGGCCACAATGACACGATGATGGACCCCGAGCAGCGCATCTGGGGCTTCGAGACCAACTTCGGCGGTCTCGCCGAGGTCGCCCTGGTCAAGGCCAACCAGTTGATGCCCAAACCCGCCCACCTGACCTGGGAGGAGGCCGCCTCCCCCGGCTTGGTGAACTGCACCGCCTACCGCCAACTGGTCTCCAAGAACGGCGGTGACATGAAACAGGGAGACAACGTGCTGATCTGGGGCGCCTCGGGCGGCCTGGGCGGTTTCGCAACCCAATACGCCCTCAATGGCGGCGCCACCCCGATTTGCGTGGTTTCCAACGAGGAGAAGGCGAACATCTGCCGCTCCATGGGAGCCGAACTGATCATCAACCGCTCTGCAGAGAACTACCAGTTCTGGAACGAGGAGGGCACCAAGCAAGACCCCAAGGAGTGGTTGCGCCTAGGCAAGAAGATCCGCGAGCTCACCGGCGGCGAAGACATCGACATCGTCTTCGAGCACCCGGGCCGCGAAACCTTCGGTGCCTCGGTGTTCGTGACCCGCAAGGGCGGCACCATCACCACTTGCGCCTCCACCTCGGGCTACATGCACGAGTATGACAACCGCTACCTGTGGATGAACCTGAAGAAGATCATCTCCAGCCACTTCGCCAACTACCGCGAGTCGTGGGAGGCCAATCGGCTCATCGCCAAAGGGAAGATCCACCCGACACTGTCGAAGTCCTACGCGCTGGCCGATGTCGGTCAGGCGGCCCTGGACGTGCACCACAATGCGCACCAAGGCAAGGTCGGCGTGCTGTGCCTGGCCCCCGAGGAAGGGCTGGGCGTGCGTGACGAGGAGTTCCGTAGCCAACACCTCGACGCGATCAACCGGTTCCGCGGCATCTGAGTCGGCCCACCCTCGCCCCTGAACAGGGCAGGTGAGTAACAACATCGCACCCGGGGGTGCGGGATCACCAGGCATCGGCCAAGATTGGTCCCGCACCCCCGCATGCATTGATCCCAGCAGTTTCAGGAGCCTCACCGTGAGCAATCAAGGCCTGTCCATCTTCGACGACTCCCCCGCGCCGTTGAGTCCGCTGCCGATGGCGCGCAAGGGCGGGTACGACAAACTCGCCGCCGACGAACTGCTCACCAAACTCGACGCAGCCCAGAAGTCCGCCCTCAGCGAGCGGGACGCCGCCCGAGCCAAGATCGCGGCGCTGGAAAGGGAGATCGCGTCGCTGAAGTCGGAACTGTCTGAGAACACCGAGCCCACCTACGCCGGCCTCGGCGGGCGTGCTTCGGCGATGCTGCGTCTGGCCGAGGAGGAGGCCGACGACGTGCGCACGACCGCGCGCAACGACGCCGAGGACATCGTGTCCCAGGCACAGGCCGACGCGAAGGCGATCCGGGCCGAGGCATCCAGGGAGGTCGACGACATCCGGTCGGCCCAGCTTCGCGAGATCGACGACTCTCGAGCCCGTCAGATCGCCGATCTGGCGGCCGCACGATCGCTGGCCGAGAACGAGGCCAGCGACATCCTCGCCTCGGCACGCCGCCAGGCCGAGCAGACCACCATGGCTGCCACTCAGCAGGCCAACGAGGTGATGGCCAAGGCCGACCACGACGCTGAGGAGGCCCGCGCGGCCGCCGACCGAGAGGTCACCGAGGCACGTCGGCTGTTGGCGGTGGAGAAGGAACGGGTGCTCAAGGAGGTCGCCGACCACCGTGACTCCTCACTGGCTCAAACCAAGCAGTTGCTCGACGACGCCGAGAACCGGGCGCAAGCAGCTGAGAAGCGCGCCACCGAAGCGGCCGCCCGCGCGACCGAGACGCGGTCGGCAGCCCAGTCTGAAGCCGACTCGACGGTCTCCCATGCCCGCCGGGAGGCCGAGCAGATTCTTGCTTCGGCCACCACGCAAGCCGAGTCGCTGATCGCCTCCGGTGAGGCCGACGCCAAACGTTCGGTGGCCTCGACCAAGGCCGAGGTCGACCGGCTGACCAAGCGACGGGCAGCAATCATGGCGCAGTTCGCCTCGCTCCAAGAACTCATCTCCGGATTCTCCGACGTCGACGACGCGACCTCGGCGTCGACGTCGAACGCGACCTCGGCGCCGTCGAAGGCGCCCGAGGCCGCCAGCAACAACAAGTAGCCGCCGACACCGTGAGCGAGGACAGTCCCCCGAGCACGGAGGTCGGCGCCTCCGAGTCGACGACGACGCCTGCCGGGGACACTCCCATGGGCCCGCAACGCAACCTGGGCAGACCCGGGGCGCCCTTCTCCGAGCGCAACCCGTTCTTGGTCGGCTTCTATGCAGGTCTTGGCCTGATCACCGCGATCGCACTGGCGATGGTGATCGGCTCCATCCAGGGCGTGATCGTGCAGATCGTGGTCGCGTTCTTCATCGCTGCCGGCCTGGATCCGGCGGTGCGGGCCATCGAGCGGCGACGCGTGCGCCGTTCGATGGCGGTCACGGTGGTGGTGACCGCAGTGATTATGGTGGTGGTGTTGTTCTTCGTGGCGATCGTGCCGGTCATCACCGATCAGGTCACCAAGATCTCGGCCAACGTGCCGGATTGGCTGGCCGACCTGCAACGCCAGCGATGGATCCAGGACCTCGACGATCGCTACCAGTTGGTCGAGAAGGTCCAGGACTTCGCCTCCGACGGTGACGTGGTGGCCAACGTGTTCGGGGGCGTACTCGGCATCGGCCTGGCCGTTCTGGGGTTCTTGCTCAACTTCTTCGTCATCACCGTCATGACGCTCTACTTCCTGGCGGGCCTGGAAGGTATCAAGCACTCGCTGGTGCTGTTGGCACCGGCCAGCCGTCGCGACCGGGTGATGAAACTGTCGAACCGTGTCATCGAGTCCATCGGCGGCTACGTGTCCGGAGCATTCCTCGTCGCGCTGTGTGCCGGTTCCTCGTCGATGATCTTCTTGTTCAGCGTCGGGCTCGGGGAGTATGCCGTCGCCCTGAGTTTCGTGGTGATGCTGCTCGACGTGATCCCCATGATCGGAGCCACCATCGGGGCTGTGGTGGTCACCGCGATCGGTCTGGCCACCGACATCAGGATCGGCATCGCCTGCGCGATCTTCTACCTGATCTATCAACAGGTCGAGAACTACCTCATCTATCCGCGGATCATGTCGAAGTCGGTCGACATACCGGGTTCGGTGACGGTGATCGCGGCGCTCATCGGTGCGTCCCTGATCGGTGTCGTGGGCGCCCTCATCGCGGTGCCTACCGCGGCAGCGGTGCTGATGCTGCTCAAAGAGATTCTGATCAGACGGCAGGACGACCGCTAGCCCGTCCGCTCCCCCAGCAGACGGGCGGCCCCGGCTACCCGGGCGGGGCGAACCGGGTCGCAGGATCCTCCAGGATTTCTGGGTCGGCCTCGGCCAGACTGGGCTCACCGAGCTTGACCAGCACCACTCCGGCCAGGATCAGCAGACCCCCCAGCAACTGGATCGCCAGCGGCACCTCGTCGAGCAGTAGCCAGGCGAAGAAGACTGCGCCGACGACTTCGAACAGCGCCACGAAACTGGCCAGCCGAGCGCCCAACATACGTGCGGAAACCACGCCTAGACAGAAGGCCAAGCCGGCAGTGACGACGCCGAGCACCAGCACCGGCGCCCACCATGCGAGGGTGGCACCGGCCAGGTCCACGTCGTCGGAGTGCACGCTGACCGGCATCAGGCCAAGGGCCCCGATGATCGCCAGCACGACGCCACCGACGACCAGGCCCAGCCAGGCGAACCCGACCGGCGGGATGCCGGTGTCGTCGTTGCCGACCATGATGAAATAGGCGGCCGCCCCGGCCATCGCCGTCAGGGCCCAGGCCGCACCGGTTGCGGTGACTGCGGTGCTGCCACCGAACAGGTCCAGCACCAGCACCAACCCGACGGCGGCGAACAGAGCACCCAGCACCGTCAGCCGCCCCGGCCGCTGCCCGTGGACCAGCCACAGCCAGATCACCACGGCCGCAGGTGAGGTGTATTCGATGAGGATCGAGGGACCGACCGCCATCTGCTGGACGGCAGAGAAGTAGGCGAACTGGGTGCCGCCGACTGCAACCACCCCATAGGCGATCACCAGCCCGGCCCGACCCCGGACCTGGTGCCAGTGTCCGCGTAGCGAGATCAGCCCGAACGGCGCCACCACCAAACAGGCCAACCCGATTCGGACCAGCACCACCGACCCGGGGGTCCACCCGGTGTCGAACAGACTGCTGGCCATCGAGCCGGACAGCGCGAACGACGCCGCGGAGGCGAGCGCCAGCAGCACGCCGGAGGAGGCCCGCAGGGATGCGCTGGTGGTGATGTCGGGGGTGGTGCTCACCGCATGAGGATAGGACCGGGACGCGGTGTCGACCCAACCCGGAACGAGGCGTCAGGAAATAAACTGCCTCACCACGTCGGCGAAGACCTCGGGTTGGTCGGAGTGCACCCAGTGGCTGGCGTTCTTGATGGTCACCTTGCGGTACTTCGGAAAGTATCTCGCCATTGCCTCGGCATACTCCGGGCGGATGTAGGTGGACCGTTCGCCTGCGACCCACAACACCGGCCCGTCGTAGGGCGCTAGGTCCTTCACCTGCTCTGCCGGCCATCCGCCGATGACCCCCAGGTCCCGGCCCAGCACGTCGAGGTTCGCCCGCCACGCCCAGCCTGCGGCGTCGTGGGTGAGGTTCTGCAGCAAGAAGGACCGGATGCTGGGCGAGTCGACGCGCGCAGCCAACTGGGCCTCGGCGTCGGTGCGCCGGGTGATCTTCGCCAGGTCGATCGAAGCTAAGGCGTCGACATACCCGGTGAACTCACGCAGGTTGTCGTAGCCGACCGGCGACATGTCGACCACCACCAGACGTGCGACCAGACCGGGGTGACGCAGCGCCAACACCATGGCGACCTTGCCTCCCATGGAGTGCCCCACCACCGTCACCGGGTCATCGGTTGAGACCAACTCAGCGACCTGGTCGGCCATGTCCAGGTAGTCGATATGGTCGGTCCAGGCCGAACGGCCATGGTTGGGCAGGTCGACCAGACTGACCCGATGGGTGGCAGACAACTGCCTGCCGAGGGTGTTCCAGTTGCGCCCCTGGCCGAACAGTCCGTGCAGGAAGACGAGCCGTGACCCGGCGGGCTGACCCGGCGGCGGGCCCAACTCCAGCACATTGAGGGCTCCCACGAGCAGGGAGCCTAGAAGTCGAAACCGTCGAAGATGTTGCCGATCCCGTCACCGATGCCCTCGAACATGCCGCCGACACCTTCGCCGAGTCCCTCGGCCAGTCCACCGAGGCCCCAGAGGATGTCGTCGGCGAACAGGCCGATAAACAACCAGTCCAGGGCACCGAAGTTGCCGAAGTAACCGCGAGCGTAGGGCTGGTAGGCCCTTCCGCCGGCCCAGTAGGGCATCCGTCGCGCGCCGACCATGACCTGTCGGACGTCGGGTGCCGCGCCGGCGTCGACCCGTTCGGCGTCCAGGGCGCAGGCAGGCACCTTGCGGGCCTGCCCCCCGACCGGCGCGAAGTCGACATCGGTGACCGACAGGCCATGGCGCGGATCGAAGAAGCACGCCGGGCGCCTGGCCGGCAGCGGTTCTCCCGCGACCCGAGCCCGCACACAGGCGATGGCGTACCGGCCGTCCTCGACGATCTCGGTGACATGGGTGACGTCGTCGGGCTGGGCCATTGCGTCGCCGGCCGTCTTGGCGGCCTCATAGGCATCGAGGGCCCGCTGGTAGTCGGCTCTCATTCCCTCGTCAAGGGCCGTTCCGGTCAGTTCGAGGTCGAGCTGCTGAAGCTGCTCGCCGAGGGCGGTCACGTCCTCGAAGACAAGTTTCTTGGAGGGCTCCAGCTCGGAGACCGCCTTGGTTTTCTGGTTCCTCTTCGACACCAGCACCACCGCACCGATGGCGGCGAGGATCACGAGCAAGCCGATCAGCAAGTCCATGGCCCAAGATTACGACCGGATTCCAAGAACTTCCTGTGGACCGGCCCGCCGAGTGGAAGGTCCCGGCCCGCCGAGTGGAAGGTCCCGGCCCGCCGAGTGGCGCGAACTGGCGGGCGCGGGGCCACGGGGTTCCACTCGCGGGGCCACGGGGTTCCACTCAACCGTAGAGGTGGAAGCCCTTGCCGGTCTTGCGACCCAGCTCGCCGGCAGCCACCTTGGCCTCCAGCATCGCGGCTGGCGCGAAACCTGGCTCCTTGAACTCGGCGTACAGCTCCTGCTGGATCGCCAGCGAGACGTCGTTGCCGACCACATCGAGGAGTTCGAACGGCCCCATCGGCAGTCCGACCTCGGCCTTGATGGCCGCGTCGATATCAGCCATGTCCTCCCCCGACTCGAGAAGTTTCACCGCGTCGTTGAGGTAGGGGAACAACAGGCAGTTGACGATGAACCCGGACCTGTCGCCGCACGAGACCGCAACCTTCCCTGCGGAGGCGCAAAGCGCCCGAACAGTCTCATCGACGTCGGGGCTGGTGTGAGCGGTGGTGACTACCTCGACGAGCTTCATGACGGTCGCGGGGTTGAAGAAGTGCATCCCGATGACATCCTGGGGACGCGAGGTCACTTCGGCGAGCGCGGTGATCGGCATCGAGGAGGTCGTGGTAGCCAGGATCGCTCCGGGCTTGCAGATCCGGTCGAGGTCCTTGTAGAGCGCAGTCTTGATGGCCATGTCCTCCGCGATCGCCTCGACCACGAGGTCGACGTCGCCGAGGGCTTCGCGTTCGGTCGAGCCGGTGAGGCGTCCGAGCACGTTCGACTTGTCGTCCTCGGTCGCCCTGCCGCGCGCGATCGCCTTGTCCAGGGCCTTGCCGATCGCGGTCGCGACACCGGCGACCTTGTCCTCGCCACGGCCGACGTAGATCACGTCGTAGCCGGTCTGGGCGAAGACCTGAATGATCCCGGTGGCCATGGTGCCGGTGCCGACGACGCCCACCTTGGTGATCTCGTGGCGCAGTTCAGGGTGCGGGTTCTCTCCCGCGCCCGCAGCTCCGAGAGCGGTACCGGAGGATGCGGTGGCTACCAGCACTCCTGCTGGCGCGTGCAAGTTGTCGCCGGTCTCGGCATACCGCGCCGTGAGTACGTCGACCACCTTCGAGGCCGTCGTCTCGTCGATGACCGCGATCGGCCCCGCAGGGTAGCCGCAGCCGAATCGCATCCCATTGTCGATGTCGACCGCGGTCGCGTAGCCGGACTCCAACATCCGCGCCGCATGGTTGAGGTAGGGGTAGATCAGGGTCTGGGCGATCTGCTCCGGAGTCATGGCGCAGATCCTGCCATCTACTACTGGCGAGTAACAGAGGCAGACCGGTGACCGATATCACAAAGTCGCACAAATGTGCGGAGCAGGTAGATTCCCAGACCATGAGACTCGTCGTCGCGCGGTGCCAGGTCGATTACGCGGGCAAGCTGACCGCCCACCTGCCGATGGCCACCCGGGTGCTGATGGTCAAGGCAGACGGCTCGGTGCTGATCCACTCCGACGGCGGTTCCTACAAACCGCTCAACTGGATGCCACCCCCCTGCACGCTGCGCGAAGGAACCTGCGATGACGGCCAGATCGAGTGGACGGTGGCCGCCAGCAAGGGCGAGGACACCCTGCGCATTCTCATCGAGGAAGTGCTCCACGACTCCACCCACGATTTGGGAGTCGACCCGGGGCTGCGCAAGGACGGCGTGGAGAAGCACCTCCAGGAACTGTTGGCCGAGCACCCCGCGACGCTGGCCGCAGGCCTGAATCTGGTGCGTCGCGAATTCATGACCCCGATCGGCCCGGTGGACCTGCTCTGCCGCGACACTGACGGGCTGTCGGTGGCGGTCGAGATCAAGCGCCGCGGCGAGATCGACGGGGTCGAGCAGTTGACCCGCTATCTCGACCTGATGAACCGCGATCCGCTGCTGACGATCAAGGGGCCGGTCCGCGGCATCTTCGCCGCCCAAGAGATCAAGCCCCAGGCACGGACCCTGGCTACCGACCGCGGCATCGCCTGCGCCGTGGTCGACTATGACGCCCTGCGCGGACTGGACGACCCCAGTCATCGCCTGTTCTGAAACCCGACCTCCGGGATCGATGGCTGTGCACTAGAGTCGCGGCCAGTCGGTGAAGGGGGAGTCCATGCTGCGCTCGTGGCGTGTGGTGCTGGCGGGTGCGGTGCTGCTGACCGGGTGCCAGGAAGGCCCGACCGCGTGGACCCCGGCGCCGGGCCCATCCGCCACCGTGGTCGACCCGAGCGTGGTCGACCCGAGCGTGGTCGGCCCAGGGACGCCCGGCGGCAGCGCGCCGACGGCGGCACCCGAGCCGGAGCCCACCCGGGCCGTCTCGGACCTGCTGGTTACCGGTAACACCTTCTGGGGTCGCTACATCGATCAGCGATCAGCCGGCGACACCTCGTGGCCGTTCCAGGGCCTCGACGGCTTGAACCGGGAGTCCTATAACGCGTGGGTGTCCACTCTGGAGTGCCCCGCGGTCAATTCCGAGGACCCGTTCGAACTGCAAGAGACGATCCTGAAGTTCCACTGCAAGCCCGCCTATCTGGCCGACGCAGCCACCTGGTTCGACATCTTCAGCCTGGCCAACAACCACTCCGACAATCAGGGTCCCGAGGGACTCCAGGCCACGCGCCGCAACCTGGACCGCGCCGGAATCGCCTCGTTCGGCGACCCGGACCCCGAGGTCCTCGACCGCGTCTGCAAGCCCATCGCGATCGAGGTCGAGACCGCCATCGACACTTCCGGTTGGCTGCCGATCGCGTTCTGCGGCTACCACGGTGTCTTCGTCATACCGAGCCAGCACTCGATCGACCAGATCAGCGAATGGGGCGACCGGATCCCGGTCATCGCCATGCCCCACTCCGGCCTGGAATACGTCGCCGAGCCGGATTCCATCAAGACCGATCTCTACCGTGGGTTGATCGACGCCGGAGCGGACGCCGTCCTCGGCGACCACGCCCACTGGGTTCAGTCCACCGAGGCTTATCGGGGTCGGCTCATCGTCTACGGGATGGGCAACTTCATCTTCGACCAACAAGGCGATCTCGAAGTGCGCCGGTCCGCCGGGATCCACGTCCGGCTGATCACCGAGGACCCCAACCTGGATGCCTGGCTCGACGTCGGCCGGGCCTGCGCCGTCCGGCCCGGGGCATGTGCCCAGATAGTGCGGGCCTCCGGTCTCCCCGAACTCGATGCCGCCCTTCGGTTCGGGGTGGTGGGCACTACCAATCCCGAGATGATCACCCGCCCCGCCTCACCCGGCCAGACCCAGGCGATCCTGGAGCGAATGCGCTGGAGTTCGACCATGGCCGGACTCACCGAGCCACAAGGCCCGCTACCCCGCTGACCCGGGCGCCCGGTCAGCCGCGCAACCGCACCGACAGGCAGGTCACACAACCCTCCAACTTCTCGAACTCGGAGATGTCCACGATGACGGGCTGATAGCCCATCGAGCGGAACTGGTCGGCCGTCGCGGGAGCAGAGGCAGCCATCAACAACTTGCCCTCGCCCAGCAGCACCACGTGGGCGCCACTGGCCTCGGCGACCGCTTGGAAGGACCCGAACAGGTCCGGGTCGGTGACCAGCGGCTGGTAACCGATCACGGTGCCGTCGGGAAGCGCGGTGACCGCACTCTTGAGGTGCAGCACCTTGTCCTGCGGCGCCGCGATCACCTCCCAGCCCTCGGGCTCGAGCAAGGTGCGCAGTTGCTCGATCGCCTCGTCGTTGGTGCGCAGCGTGCGACCGACGAAGACCGTGCGACCGACCTTGAGGACGTCACCGCCGTCCAGAGTGCCGGGCTCGACAATCTCGGCAACCCGGTAGCCGGCGTCGCGGACAGCGTCTCGGGCGGTCGCGGTCTCGCCGCGCCGGACCTCGGCGCCGGACCGGGACACGACCGCCAGGTCGCCGTAGACGACCACGGCGTCCTCGATGAACACCCCGTCGGGGAAGTCGTCGGCCGGAGCAACCTCGATGATCTCGAACCCGTGCGCCTGCAACGCCTCGACGTAGACCTGCCACTGAGCCAGGGCACGATCGACGTCGATTGCGGAGCGCGCGATGTGGGTGACCAGGCCCTCGGCGAGGCGAGGACTGGGGCGGCGAACCAGAGCGCGGTTGGGTGAGGTCACCGGTCAAACCTATCGGGGCATGACACGATCTGCGGGTGCAGATCTTCCATATCGCCACCGTCGCAGACTGGACTCAGGCCCAACGCTCTGGGTTCTACCTGACCAGTTCGCGCGGCAAGACGTTGCAGGAGGAAGGCTTCATCCACGCCTCGCGGGCCGACCAGTGGGAGGGGGTGCGCTCACGCTATTACGCCGACGTGGTCGAACCGCTGGTGCTGCTGGTCATCGACACCGACCTGCTCAGCGCCGAGTGGCGCGAAGACCCCGTCGGGGACGACACCTTCCCGCACATCTACGGCCCGCTGAACCCCTCAGCGGTCACCACTGCGGTTCCCCTCGCCCCGAGTACGCCGGCCGCGCCCCAGCCGAGGCCGGTTGCGGTCGACCAGGGGCCGGCTCAGCCGGCGGGCACATCGTTTCGCCAAGAGATGTATCGCGAGATCTTCTTCCGGATCCTGCTGGTGCTGCTGGTGATGATCTGTGTCATCACCGGCGGCACCATCGGGCGCCCGAGGCTGATGGGTGTGCTGATCGGAGCACTGGTGGGTGTGGTGGCCAGTTGGCTGTTGTTGCGCGGCTTCACCTCACGCAACACCCGTCGCCTGAGCAGCCGTGGCTGACCGAGCCGAGCCTTGCCGGCGGCTCCTAGCCGCCGGCTCCGGCGATGGTCGGCGCAGTCGGGTCGGCTCCTCCGCTGCCCGTCTCGCGGGCGACGTAGGCCTCCAACTGTTCTAGTTCGTTCTGGTTGCGCTCGACCACGGCCAGCAGGTCGCTCATGGTGGCGACCTCCTCGACCTGCTCGCGAATGAACCAGCCCATGAACTGCTCAGAGGCGAAGTCGACCTCGTCGCGCGCGATTCGGTAGAGGTCGCTGATCTGGTCGGTGACCCGCTTCTCCTGTTCCAGCGCCAGCGCAACCGGGGCCACCACGTCGGCGAAGTCGTTGACGATCGCCGGCACTGCGGGGATCTCGACCTTCTGGTCGGTGTCGAGGAGGTACCGCACCATCATCATGGCGTGGTCGCGCTCCTCGAAAGCCTGCCGGTAGAAGAACGCCGCCATCTGCGGCAGTGTCAAGGCGTCGTAGTAGATCGCGCAGGCGAGATATTGATTGTGGGAAGCCAGTTCGTTGCCGATCTGGGCGTTGAGTTGGGTGACGAAGCGTTCAGCAACCATGTCCGAACCCTATGCGATCGACGGCGTGATTCGATGGGGGCGGCAGCCGGAGTCGACTCAGGCGGCTTTGCGCAGCTTCTTCTTGGTCACCTTGGTGCCGTCCACGCGCACCAGTTTGCGTTTCTTGACGGTGTAGCCGGACGGGAGGGTGCCTTCCTTCAGCATCCGGATCGGGCACCGGTCGCATCTCTTCGTCGAGACGCAGCACTGGGTCTTCGGAAGTTTCGCAGCCTTGCCCACGCCGTCGAGGCTAACACACTTAGGCAAGGCAGGCCTAAGTCACCGCGCCAGCCTGCTCATCGAGGTCAGGAGAGCCCGTTGACCCGGCGGATCACATCCACGAACGAGTCCATGATCTCGGTCATGCCGAAGTCCTTGGGTGTGTAGACCTCCGCGACGCCCAACTCCTTGAGCCGGGCGGCGTCCGACTCCGGGATGATGCCGCCGACGATGACCGGGATGTCGGAGATGCCCGACGCCTCCATGTGGGCGAGCACATCGGGCACCAACTCCATGTGGGACCCGGACAGGATGGACAGGCCGACCAGGTGCACGTCCTCAGCGACGGCAGCCGACACGATCTGCTCCGGAGTGAGCCGAATGCCCTGGTAGATCACCTCGAAGCCAGCATCGCGGGCCCGCACGGCGATCTGCTCCGCGCCGTTGGAGTGGCCGTCCAAGCCAGGCTTGCCGATCAGCACCCGCAGTCGGTTGCCCAACTCCTCGCTGGTCTCCCGGACCCGCTCACGGACCTTCCTCAGGTCCTCGCCGGCCTCCGCAATCCCGACTGCGCCGGCCACCCCGGTCGGTGCCCGGAACTCGCCGAACACCCCACGCAGGGTGCCGGCCCACTCCCCGGTGGTGGCGCCCGCCCGGGCGGCCGCCAGGGTGTAGGGCATCAGGTTCTCGTCGGTCTTGGCCGCGGCCGCCAGCGCTGCCAGCGCCTCGTCGACGGCCGCTTGATCCCGCGCGGCCTTCCAGGAGTTCAACGATTCGATGGCGGCCGCCTCGGCCTCCGGGTCGGAGGTCTGGATGGCCGCGTCCAAGTCGGCGGTCAGCGGTGACGGCTCGGTGGTGGTGAACTTGTTGATGCCCACCACGATCTCGTCCCCCGCCTCGATCGCCGCTCGGCGACGGGCATGGGACGAGACCAGTTCGGACTTCATGTAGCCGGAGTCGACCGCAGCAATGGCGCCGCCCATCGCCTGCACCCGGTCGATCTCGGCCTTGGCTCCCTCGATCAGCTCGGCGACCTTGGCCGCGACCACCGGCGAGCCGTCGAAGATGTCGTCATACTCCAACAGGTCGGATTCGAAGGCGAGCACCTGCTGGAGCCGCAGCGACCATTGCTGGTCCCAGGGACGCGGCAGACCGAGCGCCTCGTTCCAGGCCGGCAACTGCACCGCGCGGGCGCGCGCCGTCTTCGACAGCGTGACCGCCAGCATCTCCAGCACGATCCGCTGCACGTTGTTCTCCGGTTGCGGCTCGGTCAGCCCGAGGGAGTTGACCTGCACGCCGTAACGGAAGCGCCGCATCTTCTCGTCGGTCACGCCGTAGCGCTCCCGGGTGATCTCGTCCCACAACTGGACGAAGGCGCGCATCTTGCACATCTCCTCGATGAACCGCACGCCCGCGTTGACGAAGAACGAGATCCGGCCGACGACTCGTTCGAACTCGTCGTCGCTGACCTGACCGGACGCCTTGACGGCGTCGAGCACGGCGATCGCGGTGCTCATCGCGTAGGCGATCTCCTGGACCGGCGTCGCGCCCGCCTCCTGCAGGTGATAACTGCAGATGTTGATCGGGTTCCACTTCGGGACGTTGTTGACCGTGTAGGCGATCACGTCGGAGATCAGCCGCATGGAGTGCTCGGGGCCGAAGACATAGGTCCCCCGCGACAGATACTCCTTGATGATGTCGTTCTGGGTGGTGCCGGCCAGTTGTCCGGCGACTTCGACCGGGTCCAGATCGGGGTTCTGCTCCTCAGCGACCACTTGGTAGAGCGCCAGCAACCACATCGCGGTGGCGTTGATCGTCATCGAGGTGTTCATCTCGGTCAACGGGATCTGGTCGAACAAGGTGCGCATCTCGCCCAGGTGCTGCACTGGTACGCCGACCTTGCCGACCTCGCCGCGAGCCAGTGGGCTGTCGGGGTCGTAGCCGGTCTGGGTGGGCAGGTCGAAGGCGACCGACAGTCCGGTCTGGCCCTTGGCCAGATTGCCGCGATACAGCGCGTTGGACGCGGCGGCGGTCGAGTGCCCGGCGTAGGTCCGCATGACCCAGGGGCGGTCCTTGATGGGCTGAGTATCTGCCATAGGGGTCACAATACGACCGAAGTTACCTGCGCGTAACGGGGCTGGGTGTGGAATATCCCACGCGATCGGGCCTTGCGGAACGGTGCACGAGCCCTGTGACCGCCGTCTCGGTTGCCCGTAGGGTGGCTGCATGGTCAATCTCACCCGGATCTACACCCGCACCGGCGACGCCGGGACCACCCGCCTGGGCGACATGTCGCAGACCTCGAAGACCGACTCCCGGTTGTCGGCGTACGCCGACGTGGACGAGGCCAACGCGAGCATCGGCGTGGTGTTGGCGGTCGGCGACCTCGAGGACGACGTGCGTGCTGTGCTGGTGCACATTCAAAACGACCTGTTCGATGTCGGCGCGGACCTGTGCACCCCGATCCCCGACCAGGACCCGGGCTACGAGCAGTTGCGGATCACCGGGGAGTATGTCGACCGGTTGGAGTCGTGGTGCGACCACTACAACGAGTCGCTGCCGAAGTTGCGCAGTTTCATCCTCAACGGCGGCACCCCGGCCGCCGCCCACCTGCACGTGGCGCGCACGGTGGCACGCCGCGCTGAGCGTTCGGCGTGGGCTGCCCATGCCGACCACGCCGAGACGATGAACCCGGTCGCGATCACCTATCTCAACCGGCTCAGCGACCTGCTCTTCATCCTCGCCCGGCATGCCAACCGCGCCCTGGGCGACGTGCTGTGGGTGCCCGGCGGCGAGCGCGACTGATCGCTCAGATCCAGCCGCGTCGACCGGCCTCGTGGCCCAATTGCAGGCGCGTGTCGACACCGGCACGATCCATCATCATCCGGACCCGGCGCTGCACCGTGCGCAATGAGAGTCCCAACTGGTTGGCGACGGCTTGATCGGTGAGTCCGGCGAAAAGCAACGACAGCACCCTGACGTCCAGGGGGTCCAGGTCGGGCTGGCCGACCTCCTCGGCGAACCCATGGACCAGGCCGAGCACCGAGGCACCCTCCCAGATGAGGTCGAAAGCGGTCAGCAGCACGTCCAGCAGTCCACTGGGATGGACCAGCAGGGCATCGGGAATCGCCTCGGGGGCGTCCCTGCTGGACAGCGGGATCAGCGCCAACGAGCGGTCCACGATCAGTGCTCGCAGCGGCACCGTCGGAACCACCCGGATCTGGGTGCCCAACCGCAGCACCTCCTCGGCCGCGGCGAGGAAGCCCGGCTTGTCGAAGACCTCCCGCTCGACCACGAGGTTGTACTTCACCCCGCGCGCGATGGCGTCGGCTTCCACGTCGTCGTCGACGGGCGCTACCGCCGAGGCCTTCACCAGGGCATGCACCGAGGTGGTGGCTCCACGTTGGAGTTGGGCGAACCGTTGCGTGATCGCCTCGACGCCGCGCACCGAGTCCAACACCTCGGCCGTCCCGCGGCGGCCTCCGCTTGTCGCGTAGGCGGCCGACAGTTCCGCGATCTGTATGCCGGCGCGCCGCAGCGCTTCTTGTCGCTCGACCAGCAGCGCCGCCAGCGCGACATCGGGCGGGGACGGGATGAACCTGGTGCCGTCGAGCCTGGACCTGGTCACCATGCCCCGGCTGCTCAGGTCGGTGAGCACCGAGTCGGCCTCGGCCACCGTGACGCGGCATCGCGGTGCGACCTCTTCCACGCTCGCCGCCGACAACTCCACCAGGGTGCGATAGACGCGTTCGTGGATTTCGGGGAGCCCGAGCGCATCGAGTGCCATGACGTGATTATGCCATCGGCGTAAATCTGTCAGCGCCGAGGCTTGCCAGGCTTTCCGGCGTCGGCAATGATTGCTTTCGCCGGCCCGGTCCAGACTCCCCCCATCTGGATCGGGCCGGAGTTCCATCTCGGGCCAGGCGGAGCCCTCCCTGACCGGGCCGATCGCCTCCCCCTCAGCCCAGCGCCGCGAGGCTGCGAACCCGCGCGCACCGCGATCGGGGCGCGCCATCGTCAGTGTCGGAGGGCCGTGACAAGATTGGTCGTCTATGAGCATTCTGGCTGCGATGACCGATGAGGCGCTGGAGGGCTGCTTCGACTGGCAGACCCTGCAACGCGGCAAGGTGTATGCCGGCCAGGACCGGGTCGGCAAACCGGCGCTGCGGGAGTTGAGCTCCACCTCGATCTCGGTGGTCGCCACCGTCACCGGCACCACCACCTACATCGTCAACCTGTTCGGCGACCTGGAGACCAACGGTTCGTTGTGGCTGAGCTCGCGTTGCACCTGCCCGGTGTCGCTGGACTGCAAACACGGCGCCGCCCTCGCGCTGACCCTGCGGGACTCGTTCGTGGCGCCCCGAGGCACTCGCCAGTGGGAGTCCACCCTGCGAGGTCTGGTCGACGAGCTCGAACACGCCGAGCCCGCCGTGACCGCTCCGTCCGGCCTGGCGCTTCAGTTCACCCTGGACAAGCCACGCATCGGCCGGGCCTGGCTCAACTCGCGTCCCACGGTGCGGGTGCGGCCGTTGCGGATGGGCGCGCGGGGCAAGTGGATCAAGACCGGGGCCGACTGGCGCGACCTCGACTCGGCCGAGCAACGCGGTTCCCTGGACCGTGATCAAGCCGAGATTCTGCTTCGGATGCTGGCCGGCATACGCAATGGGCAGGTCTATCCGGGGTCACTGCCGGCGCTGGGAGACTTCGACCGACATCTGGTGGTCACGTTGAGCGAGGCCGCCAAGGCAGGTGTGACCTTCCTGGCCGAGCCGCCCCTACAGGCGATCGAACTGATCCAGGAGAAGCTGCCAACGGTCGCGGAGGTGACCGCCGCCGGCCAGGTCACCTCCATTCGCCTGGGCATCGACCACAATGAGAGGTTCTGGCACGGCGAGCAGGTGCAGCTGTTCGGCGACCCGGCCAACACCGTCGGCCTCCTCGACGACGGCGTCTTGTGTCTGGGAGCACTGGAACGTTCGGTGAGCGGCGCGACCGCGCGGATGCTGCGCGAGGCTCTGGACATCGACGGTCCGAGCACCGACGCGTTCGCCAACTACCTGCGCCCGATGTCGCGCTACCTGACCGTGCGTTCCCCCGACGGCTCGGTCGCGCTGCCCGGCCAGGTTCGTCCGGTGGCCCGGGCTCGAGTCGTGTGGCGCTCCTCGACACGGGCGGAGCTGACCTGGTGGTGGCGGTACGCCGAACGGACCTGCGAGATGACCAGCAACGACCCGCTGGACGGCCTGCGGGACCGGCGGGTCGAGGCCGAGATCCGCCTCCGGCTGCCGCCCCACCTGGCTCGCTCGACCACGTTGACAGACGGCGATGCGCTGGCCTTGGCCATTTCCGACCTGGAGGTGCTGCGCGCGATCGAGGACGTCGAGGTGATCGAGGAGGAGCGACCAGACTTCCGGGAGTCCAGCGGAGATCCGCAGATCGAGTTCGGTTTCAAAGAGCCCACCGACGACGGAGTCCGCCGCAACGACTGGCTCGGCCTGGAGATCTTGATGACGGTCGAAGGCGAGTCGATTCCGCTGCCCTCGGTGCTCGAGGCGCTCACCAAGGACCTCGGGCACGTCATCCTGCCCAGCGGGCTCTACCTGTCCACCGCCCGTCCAGAGTTCGACCGGCTGCGCGAGGCGGTCGAACTGGCCGCGCAACTGCGCGACCGTGACGGCGAACTTCGCATCAACACCGACGACCTGTCCAGCTGGGGCCAACTGGCCGAGATGGGGATCGTCTCCGACCAGGCCCGCCGGTGGGTCGCCCGAGCCCAGGCGCTGCGGGAGATCGAGTCGCTGCCCGTGCCGGACACCACCGGGGTGACCACACAGCTGCGTCACTACCAGGTCGATGGACTTGCCTGGCTGGCCTTCTTGTGGGATCAGCACCTTGGCGGGATCCTCGCCGACGACATGGGCCTGGGCAAGACGCTCCAGGTGCTAGCCCTGATCCAGCATGCGAGCAACCGTGGCATCGAAGCGCCCTTCCTGGTGGTGTGTCCCACCAGCGTGGTTTCGGCGTGGCTGACCGAGTCCGAGCGCCATACCCCGGGCCTGCGGGTCGCTGCGGTGGCCAGTCGCAACGAGGCTATCCCCGCCGACGTCGACATCGTGGTCACCACCTACACCGTGCTGCGTCTGGCCGAGGACCGTTTTGCAGCCCAGGCCTGGTCGGGCCTGATCCTGGACGAGGCGCACAACGTCAAGAACCACACCTCGAAGTCCTACGCAGCAGTGCGTCGAATCCAGGCCGACTTCCGTCTTGCGGTCACCGGCACTCCGTTCGAGAACCGGCTGATGGAGTTGTGGTCGTTGCTCTCCATCACCAATCCGGGCCTGTATCCGTGGCCCAAGGAGTTCAAGGAGCGGGTCTCCAACCCCGTCGAACGTCACGCCGACGCGGGAGCGCTGCATCGGTTCCGACGCCGGATCCGGCCGTTCATGCTGCGCCGCACCAAGGAACTGGTTGCCAAAGACCTGCCGCCCAAGCAGGAGCAGGTGCTGGCGGTCGACCTGTCGGCTCGCCACCGCAAGATCTACGACTCGCACCTGGCCAAGGAACGCCAACGCATTCTGGGTCTGGTCGAAGACTGGGAGCACAACCGGGTCGCGATCTTCAGTGCCCTGACTACGTTGCGCCAACTGGCCATCGATCCGGCCCTGGTCGATCCCGAGAACGAAGCCGTCGGCTCGGCGAAGCTGGACCTGCTGGTCGAGCACCTCACCGAGATCGTCGCCGAAGGCCACAAGGCTCTCGTGTTCAGCCAGTTCACCTCCTTTCTCAAACGGGTGCGAACCCGGCTGGATGGGGAGCAGGTCACGACGCAGTATCTCGACGGCGGCACCCGCAACCGGCCCGAGGTGATTCAGGGGTTCCGTGACTCCGGGGCCAGCGCGTTCCTGATCTCCCTCAAAGCCGGCGGCGTCGGCCTGACGTTGACCGAAGCGGACTATGTCTTCGTACTCGACCCGTGGTGGAACCCGGCCAGCGAGGCTCAGGCCGTCGACCGGGCCCACCGCATCGGGCAGGACAAGCACGTGCACGTCTACCGGTTGATCTCCACCGACACGATCGAGGAGAAGGTGATGGAGCTCAAAGCCAAGAAGGCCGAACTCTTCGACCAGGTCGTCGACGGCGACGGGATGATGACCACTGCGGTGACCGCCGAAGACATTCGCGCTCTGTTCGACTGAGCGTCGAGCCTGCGGTCACCACCTGGGTCAACCCTTGAGCCAGTCCGCCCCGGGGTTGCTGGACTCCAGCCAGGCCTGGAAACCGATCAGCGATGACTCGGTCATCGCAAACTCGACATCGCCGGCGGGCGAGGAGCACACCACGACGACATGATCGGCGTAGATCGACACGGTCTCGTCGCCCTGAGGCACGCGAGAGGTCTCGAAGGTCAAGTCGGTACGACGCCAGGTGCGCCGGGCGCCGGGCCAGATCGAGAAGAACCGGAACCACTCCAGCGTCTCACCCGAGTAACGACCGATCCCGAGAACCCAACCGCGCCCAGGCGAAGTCGCCTGGGCGCGGTTGGAGAGTTCAAAGGTGCCACCGTTGCGAGCGATCACCCGTCGACGGACGAACACCGCCACCCCGAAGGCGAGCACGAGGACCAGACAGCCAACGATCGCGTCGAGTACCAGTGCCCACCATGCCATGTGCGGATTCTAAGCGCCGGTCAGCGAATCTTCTCCACGGCCCGGATCCGTGCCTCGGCCCGGCGCAGTCGCCGTTCGGCCTCGTCATCGGAGCCGATCAGGCCGCGGGCCGTCTCAGCCTCCACTTGAGCAGCGGACAGGTCGATGTCCTCGGCCATGATGGAAGTCTCGGACAGGATCGACACCCGGTCGGCCGCAACGGAGACGAACCCACCTTCAACCGTCGCGACCATCACGTCGCTGCCGTCCTCAGGGGTGATCTCCACGACAGCGTCGGTGAGCACCGAGAGCAGCGGCGCGTGCCCGGACAGGATGCCGACATCGCCTTCGACCGTCCGGGTGATGACCATGCTGGCCTCCCCCGACCACACGGTGCGGTCGGCGGCAACCAGTTCGACGTGAAGCGTCATGGTCAGCCCAAGCTCTTCTGGATCTCGGCCCACTTCTTCTCGACGTCGTCCAGGCCGCCGCACATGAAGAACGCCTGCTCGGCCACGTGGTCGTATTCGCCGTCACAGATCTTGTTGAACGCCTCGATGGTGTCAGCCACCGTGACGGTCGAACCCTCGATGCCGGTGAACTGCTTGGCGACGTAGGTGTTCTGCGACAGGAACCGCTGGATACGGCGGGCGCGAGAGACGATGATCTTGTCTTCCTCGCTGAGTTCGTCGACCCCGAGGATCGCGATGATGTCCTGGAGTTCCTTGTTGCGCTGCAGGATCTGCTTGACGCGGATCGCGCAGTCGTAGTGAGCCTGACCGATGTACTGCGGGTCGAGGATCCGCGAGGTCGACGTCAGCGGGTCGACGGCGGGGTAGATGCCCAGCGAGGCGATCTCCCGAGAAAGCTCGGTGGTCGCATCCAGGTGGGCGAAGGTGGTCGCCGGGGCCGGGTCGGTGTAGTCATCGGCCGGCACATAGATGGCCTGCATCGAGGTGATCGAGTGACCACGGGTCGAGGTGATGCGCTCTTGCAGCACGCCCATCTCGTCGGCCAGGTTGGGCTGGTAGCCCACCGCGGACGGCATCCGGCCGAGCAGGGTCGAGACCTCCGAGCCGGCCTGGGTGAAGCGGAAGATGTTGTCGATGAAGAGCAACACGTCCTGCCGTTGCACATCACGGAAGTACTCCGCCATGGTGAGCGCGGAAAGCGCGACCCGAAGACGCGTGCCTGGCGGCTCGTCCATCTGGCCGAACACCAGAGCGGTCTGACCGAACACGCCGGCCTCCTGCATCTCGGCGATCAGGTCGTTGCCTTCACGGGTCCGCTCGCCCACCCCGGCGAAGACCGAGACACCACCGTGGTTGCGGGCGACCCGGGCGATCATCTCCTGGATGAGCACCGTCTTGCCGACCCCGGCGCCACCGAACAGACCGATCTTTCCACCTTCGACGTACGGGGTGAGCAGGTCGATGACCTTGATGCCGGTCTCGAACATCGTGGTCTTGGCCTCAAGCTGGTCGAAGGCCGGCGCCTTGCGGTGGATGCCCCAACGTTCGGCGATCTCGACGCTCTCGCCCTCGTCGAGGTTGAGGATGTCCCCGGTGGCGTTGAAGACTCGACCCAGGGTCACGTCGCCCACCGGCACGGTGATCGGGCCGCCGGTGTCGGACACGGTGGCTCCGCGCACCAGTCCGTCGGTCGGCTTCAACGAGATGGCGCGCACCATGCCGTCCCCGATGTGCTGGGCGACCTCGAGCGGGAGGGTGGTGGTCTCTGTGCCGAGCGTGACGTCGACCTCGAGCTTGTTGTAGATGTCGGGCATGGCGTCGACGGGGAACTCCACGTCAACGACCGGCCCGATGACGCGGGCGATGCGCCCGGTCGTGGTCTCGGAGATGGTTGCGGTCATGTCTGTTCTCACTCTTCTCGGTCGGTCGGTCTGGTCTCAGTCGCGTGAGGCGCCTGCGTCGGCAAGCGCGTTCACACCGCCGACGATCTCGCTGATTTCCTGGGTGATGCCCGCCTGGCGAGCCTGGTTGGCGATCCGGGTGAACTTCTTGATGAGCTCGGATGCGTTGTCGGTGGCCGACTTCATCGCCTTCTGGCGAGCAGCCAACTCCGAAGCTGCCGACTGGAGCAGCGCGTTCCAGATGCGGCTGTTGACGTACTGCGGCAGCAGGGCGTCCAACACGGCCTCTCCGGACGGCTCGAACTCATACAACGGAAGCAGGTCGTCCGATTCCGGAGCCTCGGTCCCCTCCACGACTTCCAGCGGCAGCAGACGCACGGCCTGCGGCAACTGGGTCAGCATGGAGACGAACCGGGTGTAGACGAGGTGCACCTCGTCGGCCCCGGTGGCACCGGCCGCACCCCCCTCGCTGGCGAGGAAGGTCTCGATGAGCGTGTGCCCGATTTCCCGGGCCACCTCGTAGGTGGGCTGGTCGGAGTGTCCCGTCCAGACCTGGGTGACCGGACGGCCACGGAACTTGTAGAACGCGTCGCCCTTGCGGCCTGACACGTAGAGGTCGACCTGCTTGCCTTCAGCCTTGAGCTTCTCGACCAGCCCCTCCGCCTCGCGCAGCACGCTGGAGGAGTAGGCACCGGCCAGACCACGGTCGCTGGTAAGCACCAGCACCGCGGCCCGGTCGGGGTTGATCGGCTCGCGAGTCAACGGGTGGTCGACGTTGGAGTACGTCGCCACCGCAGAGACCGCACGGGTCAGCTCACGGGCGTAGGGCGAGGCCGCGTTGGCCCGCTGCTGCGCCTTAATGATCCGGGACGCAGCAATGAGCTCCATGGCACGCGTGATCTTCTTCATCGACTCCGTCGACTTGATCCGCGCCCGATACTCACGCAGCGATACAGCCATCTGTCAGCCTCAGCGCTTCTGCTTGACGATCTGCTCCTGGCCGACGGCGTCGTCGTCCAGGGCATCGGCCTTATCGGAGCCAGGCTTGACGGACCGGCCGTCGGAGGTCTCGAACGCGTTCAGGAAGGCGTCGTAGGCCTTGGCCAACTCATCCTCGGCCGCGTCGTCGAACTTCGTGGTCTCCCGGATGCCGGACAGGATGCCGGCATGCGAGAGGCGCAGGTTGTCGAGGAACTCCTGCTCGAACTTGATCACGTCCGAGGCGGGAACCACATCGAGCCTTCCGGTGGTGCCCAGCCACAGCGAGACGGTCATCTCCTCCAGCGGGTAGGGCGAGTACGCCGGCTGCTTGAGCAGGGCCATCAGGCGCTGGCCACGAGCCAACTGCTGACGCGAGGCGGCGTCCAGGTCGGAGGCGAACATCGCGAAGGCTTCCATGGCCCGGAACTGAGCGAGGTCGACCTTGAGCGAACCGGTAACCGCCTTCATCGCCTTGGTCATCGCCGAGCCACCGACGCGGGAGACCGAGACACCGACGTCGATGGCCGGACGCTGGTTGGCCGCGAAGAGGTCGGACTGCAAGAAGATCTGACCGTCGGTGATCGAGATGACGTTGGTCGGAATGAACGCCGAGACGTCGTTGGCCTTGGTCTCGATGATCGGCAACCCGGTCATCGACCCGGCACCCAACTCATCGCTCAACTTCGCGCAACGCTCCAGCAGGCGGCTGTGCAGGTAGAAGACGTCACCGGGGTAAGCCTCGCGGCCCGGCGGCCGGCGCAGCAGCAGCGAGACGGAACGGTAGGCCTCGGCCTGCTTGGTCAGGTCGTCGAAGACGATCAAGACGTGCTTGCCCTCGTACATCCAGTGTTGACCGATGGCCGAACCGGTGTAGGGCGCCAGATACTTGAAGCCGGCCGAGTCCGACGCCGGGGCCGCCACGATGGTGGTGTACTCCAGGGCACCGGCTTCTTCCAGGGCGCCGCGGACCGAGGCGATGGTCGAGCCCTTCTGACCGATCGCGACATAGATGCAGCGAACCTGCTTGGCCGGGTCACCGGTCCCCCAGTTCGCCTTCTGGTTGATGATCGTGTCGATCGCGATGGTGGTCTTCCCGGTGGCCCGGTCACCAATGATCAACTGACGCTGACCTCGGCCGATCGGGGTCAGGGCGTCGATGGCCTTGATGCCGGTGGCCAGCGGTTCGTGGACCGACTTGCGTTCCATCACCGAGGGAGCCTGCAGCTCCAGGGCGCGACGGCCGACGGTCTCGATCTCGCCGAGGCCGTCGATCGGGGTGCCGAGCGGGTCGACCACGCGACCGAGATAGCCGTCACCGATCGGCACCGACAAGATCTCTCCGGTCCGGCGTACGGTCTGGCCCTCCTCGATCTTGTCGAAGTCGCCCAGGATGACCACACCGATCTCGCGGGTGTCGAGGTTCAACGCGATACCCAGCGTGCCGTCCTCGAACTCGAGCAGCTCGTTGGCCATGGCCGAGGGCAGGCCGCTGACCTTGGCGATACCGTCGGCGGTCGCCGCAACGGTGCCGACCTCCTCGGTGCTGGCGGCCTCGGGCTTGTAGTCGGCGACGTACTTCGCCAGGGCGTCACGGATCTCCTCCGGACGGATGGACAGCTCCGTCATCTCAGGGGTTCCTTCTCTCTCGTGATCGATTGGGTACGCCGGGTCAGCCGGCGAGGGCTCGGGTGGTCTCGTCGACACGCGCCGCGACGGAACCATCGATGACGTCGTCACCGATCTCCACCTTGACACCGCCGACAAGGGTCGGGTCGATGATCGTGTTGATATGCACCGGGCGTCCGTACTTGCCGGCTAGCGCTGTGGCCAACCGGGTGGTCTGGGCGTCGGTCAACGGAGTTGCAACGCGAACGGTGGCAACTCCCTCGTCGTGGGCGGCCGCGGCCACCTTCTGGTATTCGGCCAGAGCGACCGACACCGTGCGGTAGGTGCCGGCCAGCGCCTGCTTGACCAGCGTGACAGTGCCCGGCAGTGCCTTCGAAGAGAGAATCGAGTCGATCAGAGCCGACTTGTCCTCGATCGAACGAGCTGGGTCCGAGAGCGCGTCGCGAAGGCCCGGGGTCTCCTGAACCAGCTGAGCGACCTCGAAGAGTTCGTCGGCCAGACGCTTGGCAACCGGCTCCGAACGCACCACGGCGAGCTCGGAGAGGTGCTCCAGCGCATCGGCCAGGTCCAGGCCACTGGTCCACTTCTTGGCGACCGCACTGACCAGCAGAGTCAGAGTGGGGGCCGCGACCTTCGATCCGAAGATCTCGGTCATCAGACCGGCCTTGGCTTCCGCTGGAAGCGAGCCGTCGGTGGCGAAGCGGCGCAGAGCCCCTTCGCCTCGCAGTGCTTGACTGACCGAGAAGAGCTCGTCGGCCATCGCAGCGGTGGGCGCAGTGCCCAACTCCGCAGTCAGGTCGGCGACCGCGTCAGCGGATGCTCCACGCAGGTCCATCAGGCCTCCAACTCGGCGAGGAAGCGCTCCACGACCCGGCTCTGCCGAGCCTCGTCGTCCAGAGCTTCCCCAACGATGCGACCGGCAAGACCGGTGGCCAGTGCGCCGACCTCGGCCCGCAGCGAAGCCACCGCGGCCTGGCGCTCGGCCTCGATCTGGGACTTCCCGTGCTCGACGATGCGGGTGGACTCGGACTGAGCCTGCTCCCGCATCTCGGCGACGATCTGAGCACCCTGCTCGCGGGCCTCTTCGCGGATGCGAGCCGCTTCGTGACGGGCTTCGGAGAGTTGAGCCTCGAGCTCGGCGAGACGGGAGTCGGCCTCGGCCTGTTTGGACTCGGCTGCCTCGATGCCCCCTTCGATCGCGGCCGTGCGCTCGGTGAACGCCTTCTCGAACCTCGGTGCGACAAACTTCCACACCATGAAGAGCAGAATCCCGAAGACCACCAACGAGAGGGCGAACTCGACCGCCACAAAGGCCAGCGGCCCGTGTGACTCTGTTCCTTCCTCGGCCGCCGTGATGGCGACAGCTGCCGTGAGCGACATGCTTGGTCCTTACTTGTGGTGGGTCTGCGTCAGAGAACGAAGGCGAGGGCGATACCGATGATCGCCAGCGCTTCGGCGAGCGCGAAGCCCAGAATTGCGATCGACTGCAAACGGCCCTGTGCCTCGGGCTGGCGGGCAACACCGGCGATGTACGCGGCGAAGATCAGGCCGATACCGATACCGGGGCCAATCGCAGCGAGGCCATAGCCGATCATGTTGAGGTTGCCGTCCACGGCGGTTCCTTTCGGTTGGGTTCTACTTGGTGTAGATCTCGGGGTTTGGTGTGTTCAGTTGGTACCAGGTGCCCGGCGTCTGCCGGGCAGGTCAGTGTTCGTCGGCCAGAGCGCCGGCGATGTACATCGCGTTGAGCAGGGTGAATACGTAGGCCTGGAGGACCTGGACCAGCAGTTCCAGGAAACTGACCGCGATGGCCAGCACCCAGGCGAGCAAGCCGGAGGTGACGCCGACGACGCCGCCGTAGTCGTTGATCAGGTAAAGACCGCCGGTGGAGAACAGGATCAGCAGCAAGTGGCCGGCGAACATGTTGGCAAACAGACGCAACGCCAGCGTGACCGGTCGCACGACCAGGTTGGAGAAGAACTCCAGCGGCACCAACAGCGGGTACATCAACGGGGAGATGCCGCTGGGCACGCACTGCAGCTTCAGGTAGCCGACGAAGCCGTGCTTGTGGATGCCGACGGCGTTGTAGACGACCCAGCTCAGCGCTGCCAGCGCGTAGGCCATCGACGCGCGCGAGAAGGTCGGGAACTGGATGACCGGGACTGCGGCGAACAGGTTGTTCACCAAGACGAAGAAGAACAGGGTGACCAGGTAGGGAACGAACTTGATGAAGTCGTGGCTGCCGATGATGTCGCGCCCGATCGAGTTGCGGACCATGCCGTAGGCGCTCTCGCCGGCGTACTGCAATCGACCCGGCACCATCGCGCCCCGTCGGATCGCGAGCCAGAAGAATCCGAAGACCAAGATAGCCGCGAGGACGACCTGGAACATCGGCTTGGTGATGGCGGTTCCGCCGATCTCGAAGAATCCGGGCAGGTCGAAGTTGCCCGGGCCCGGCGGGACGAATTCGTCGCCGGAGGTCAGAAACCCTGCGGTCACTGTTGGCCTCTCAGTTGCTGTCGTGCGGTGTCGTAACTGCGTCGTTCGGCGGTCGCGGTTTCAGGTAGCGCGCCCAGGTCATGTAGATCCCCAGAGCAGCCCCCGCGATGATCCCGATCGCCACGATGAAGTGGGTGCCGAGCCATCTGTCCAGAGCGAACCCAGCCAGCCCGTAGACGATCACGCCGGCCGTGATGTAGCCAAATGCGCGCCACGGGTCCTGGGATGCAGGTTCGGGATCGGCCATCGGCATCTGACTCATCGCGAACTGGACAATAGCAGTCGAGTTTCATCGGCGGCCAACCGGCTCCAGATCGAACGCCGGGACTCGGGAGCGTTGGTGCCGCACCACGGCACCGACCGTCCAGACCACAGCGACCACGATCACACCGGCCGCGAACCAGCCTGAGACCTGCGCCCCGGAGCTAGCGACTTCGCTGAGCACCGCGACGACCGCGACCGTCTGCAGGGTGTAGCTCAACAACGCGACCAGCAGGGACAGGTGGGGCAGGTGCCGGGCTACGTAGGCCACCACGGCGGTGCTGGAGACGCACAGAACCGCGGCGACTGCTGCACCTGCCACGAGAGCGGTGATGGCTGTCATCATCGGCGGCCAATCTAGATCGATTTCAGATGTGCGTGGCGCCCCAGGGGACGCTCGTGAAAACTATCACAAAGTGGTCACCACGCTCCATTTGATCGATCCACCCACGCCCCCAGCCAGATGTCAACCCCCGCCAGGGTCCAGAGCCACTACTGGAGCCTTCAACTTGGGCACCAGGAAGGTCAACGCCAGGGTCACAACCGTCATCACAACGAGCACGGTCCACATCCACGCGCCGGCGTACAGACTGGCGAAAACTGAGCCGAACGCAATCAACCCTGCCCACATCCACATGATCAGCACCGCACGCCGTTGGGAGTGCCCGATCTCGAGCAGGCGGTGATGCAGATGCTGCTTGTCGGGTGCCAGCGGACTGCGTCCGGCCCGGGTACGCCGGATGACTGCCAGCACCAAGTCGGCCAGCGGCACGATCAGGATGGTCAGTGGCAACAGCAACGGCAGGAAGATCGGCAGCAGGCTCGCGTTGGATCCCGCGGCACCCTGGGCGATCTGTTCGGGACTGAACTGCCCGGTCAGACTCACCGCACTGGCCGAGAGCACCAGACCCAACAGCATCGACCCGGAGTCCCCCATGAAGATCCGCGCCGGGTGGAAGTTGTGGATCAGGAACCCCAGGCAGGCGCCGGCCAACACGATCGACAGCAGCGCCGCCGTGGTGGCCCGGTCGACGTTGTTGGTGCGCGACAGGGCATAGCAGTAGACGAAGAAGGCGGTCGCGCCGATGCCGATCACCCCGGCCGCCAAGCCGTCGAGTCCATCGACGAAATTGACCGCGTTGACGGTGGCGACCACCACGAAGCCGGTCAACAGAGCCCCCTGGGCACTGTCGAAAACGAAAGTTCGGCCGTTGAGGTCGATGAACCAGTACTGGATGGAGAAGTAGATCAAGAACGCGGTGGCCAGGATCTGCCCGCCGAGTTTGGTCAGCGCGTCCAACTCGAAGATGTCGTCGAGCACGCCGAACATGCAGATGATCAGACCGCCGAGGATGACGATGCCGGCGTCGTGGAGTACGAACGCCGGCGAGTTGCCGAGCAGTGGCAGGTTGCGGGCCACCAGATAGCCGGCACCCAATCCGGCGAGCATGGCCAGTCCCCCCATATAGGGGATCGGCACATCGTGGACGTCTCGGTCCCGGACCCGGGCCACTGCCCCGGTGCGCAGGGCGATTTCGCGGGCGATGACAGTGAGCAGGTAGGTGACCATCGCCGAGACGAGCAGCACCAGCAGATATTCACGCATCGAGGCTGACTCCGGAGCCCTGGAGTGTCTTGTTCACGTCCTCCACACTCAAGGCGCCTAGGCGCAACAGCCGGGGAGTCGGGCCGGTGGCGTCGATGATCGTCGACGGCTCGCTGCCCGGGGTCGTCCCCGCGTCGACGATCACGGCGACCTTGTCGCCGAGCATCTGCTCGGCTTCCTCGGCGTCGGTCGCGGCCGGTTCACCGGACAGGTTCGCGCTGCTGACGGCCAACGGGCCGGTGCGCTCCAGGATCGCGAGGGCGACCTCGTGGTCCGGCATACGCACGGCGACGGTGCCCTTGGTCTCGCCCAGGTCCCATTTCAGGCTGGTCTGCTGACGGCACACGATGGTCAACGGGCCGGGCCAGTGGGCGTGGGTCAGCGCGGCGACCCAGTCGGGCACCTGGTCGGTGAGAGCAGCCATCGCCTCACGGTTGGACACCAGCACCGGCGGAGGCATGTCGCGACCCCGACCCTTGGCACTGAGCAGGTCTCGCACCGCCGCCGGGTCGAACGCGTCGGCACCGATCCCGTAGACCGTGTCGGTCGGGATCACAATCAATTCGCCGCGCTGGATGGCCAAGGACGCGGCCGCGATGGCTGCCTCGGTCTCGGCCGGGTCGCCGACCTTGCGGCGCACGATCGGTTCGGTGTTCTCGCTCATCGGGACGAGTCTGCCAGTTTCATCGTGGTGAAACGTGGACGACCGGCCAGATCGACCCGGTCGCGAATCTCGGTCCACCGGCCCGTGGCTGCAAACAGCGCCGGCACGACCTCGCCCTGGGCGTCTGCGTGCTCGACCCCCAGCCATCCCCCCGGCCGGAGCAGGTGACTGGCCCGACGCTCCAGCACCCGGATCGCGTCGAGGCCGTCGGGGCCGGAGAACAGCGCCAGATGCGGGTCGTGGTCGCGGGCTTCGGTGGCCACCGACTCCCATGCCTCCAACGGGATGTACGGCGGGTTGCAGGTGACCACGTCGACGGTGCCGTCCAACTCGGTGAACGCACCCGCCATGTCCTGGCAGATCACCTCCACGCCGGTGCCGGCCAGGTTCTGCTCGGCCCAGGCGAATGCGCTCGGGCTGAGTTCGCAGGCATACACCGACGAATGTGGCATCTCGGTGGCGATCGAGCCTGCGATCGCACCGGACCCGGTGCACAGGTCGACCACTCGCGGCGCCTGGAGATGCTCGACGATGCCGATCGCCCAGCCGGCCAACAGTTCGGTTTCCGGGCGAGGCACGAAGACCCCGGGTCCGACCGCCAGGGTCAGGTGACGGAAGTGGGCGCGGCCGACCAGATGCTGCAACGGCTCGCGGGCAGCGCGTCGCTGCACCAAGACGTCGAACGCTTCGGCCGCCTGGTCGTCGACGGTGTCGATGAGAGGCAGCAGGCTACGGTCGGTGCCGAGCACGTGGGCCAACAGTTCGCCGGCATCGTGCTCGGGGCTGGCGACTCCACCGTCGGTCAAGGTCTGGATCGCCGCCCGGATCGCGGACCGTGGGTTCACAACGATTCCAGTCGGCTGGCCAGGGCCAGGTCGACGCAACTGGTGATCACCGGATCCAGGTCTCCGTCGAGCACCTGGTCCAGGTTGTAGGCCTTGTAGCCGGTGCGGTGGTCGGAGATGCGGTTCTCCGCGTAGTTGTAGGTCCGGATCCGCTCGGATCGGTCCACCGTGCGCACCTGGCTGCGTCGAGCGTCGCCGGCTACCGCGGCCGCTTCCTCCTGCGCTGCCTGCAGCAGTCGGGACCGCAGGATGCGCAGAGCCTGGTCCTTGTTCTGGAGCTGGGACTTCTCGTTCTGGCAACTCACCACCACGCCGGTCGGCAAGTGGGTGATCCGAACCGCCGAGTCGGTGGTGTTGACGCTTTGCCCCCCGGGACCCGAGGATCGGAAGACGTCGATGCGCAGGTCGTTGTCGTCGATCTGAACGTCGATCGGATCGGCTTCGGGCACTACCAGCACCCCGGCCGCGCTGGTGTGGACCCGTCCCTGGCTCTCGGTGACTGGGACCCGCTGGACCCGATGCACTCCACCTTCGAACTTCATCAGTGCGTACGGCGCCTGCCCCGGTTCGGGGGTGCCCTTGGCCTTGACCGCCACAGTGATGGACTTGTAGCCACCGAGGTCGGACTCGGCAGCATCGATGAGCTCCACGGCGTATCCGCGTCGCTCGGCCCACCTGGAGTACATCCGGAACAGGTCACCGGCGAAGAGAGCCGATTCCTCGCCGCCCTCGCCCGACTTCACCTCGAGGATGGCGTCCTTGTCGTCGGTCGGGTCGCGCGGCACCAACAGTCGGCGCAGCCGCTCCTCGATCTCGACTCGACGGGCGCCCAGAGTCTCCACTTCGTCGGCGAACGACGCGTCCTCGGTGGCCAATTCCTTGGCAGCCTGGAGGTCATCGGCCAACCGGTGCCATTCGCGCCAGGCGGTGATGATCGCGGTGAGTTCGGCATACCGGGTGTTGAGTTTCTTGGCCAGCCGGGCATCTGCATGGGTAGCAGGGTCGCCGAGCCGGCCCTCCAACGCACCGTGCTCGGCCACCAGGCCCTCAACAACCTCGAACATCGCTTCTCCTCAGTCACCGTGTGCCGGGCCGGACGGCCCGGAAATGCACGACGCCGACCCCCTGAACCAGTCAGGGAGGTCGGCGCCGGAGAAGTCGCTAGTTCTTCTTGCCGTAGCGAGCCTCGAAGCGCGCCACACGGCCGCCGGTGTCGAGGATCTTCTGCTTGCCGGTATAGAACGGGTGGCACGCGTTGCACACGTCCGCACGGATCACGCCGTCGGTCTTGGTGCTGCGGGTCTCGAAGGTGTTGCCACAGGTACACGTCACATTCGTGACGACGTACTCCGGGTGGATGTCTGCCTGCATGGTGGTGTCCTCTCACGTGGGCCGCCGGGTCGTCCAACGCGGATTGCGTGACGTGAACCGGAGCCGATCGGCAATGCTAACAACGCCCGCCCCACCCCCGCCAATTCCCGCCGACCCTCCTAGTCACTGACGCTGTCGTCGCCACCGCCCTAGTCACT
>JBPPMQ010000018.1:0-3472 GCA_051306135.1 Nocardioides sp.
GTCCTCGCCCGCTGCCGACTCGCTCCAGTGACCGACACGACGACGGAGGTGAGCACCGACCCCGTCCTCGAACTCAGCGCCTAACCCCTACGAAGGATCACAGGCGATACACCACTACCTGGGACTTGACCACCAGAGGCGGCGCATGCGCCGCCGAGATGTGCTCGCATCCCAGAAGATAACCCAAGTTCGCGGCCGTACCGAGAAGACAGGACAAGAGTTTCGGTCACGCCAACTGAGGAGCAGCGAGGTCGCCGCTGAACAGGGTGCGCAGGGCGTCCATCGCCTCCGTGCGGGCCTTGTAGTAGACCCAAACGCCGCGCTTGTGGCGGTCGACCAAGCCGGCGTCGTGCATAACTTTCAGGTGGTGGCTGAGGGTCGACTGCGACAGGTCGAAGCCTTCTGTCAGGTCGCACATGGCGCACGCCTGGGCGCCCTCGTGGGACAGGATCATCGACATCAATCGCAGCCGCACCGGATCGGCCAGAGCCTTAAGCATGCGGGAGACACCTTCGGCCTGCGCCGGGGTGATCGGCTCGCGGGCGAGGGGCGTGCAGTATCCCAACGCGGCGTCACGGGCGGACAGACCAGACATCGACATGGGTACATATTGACATGTATCGAACTCTACGGCAAACTCGGGAACGTAGACTTTGGCGTCCATCGAAGTCCGATGTTCCACGAGCTAGAAGGAGATCAACCGTGACCACCCCTACCCAGTTCCTCCGCTCCAAGTACCGCGCCATCGAAGGCGGCTGCGTGACCTGCGCGGGTGACCTCGCCGTCGTGGAGTCCCTGCCCGGGGTCAAGGAGGTCGACGCGCTTGCTTCCGGTCTGGTGCTGGTCACTCACGACGGCACCGTGAGCGATGACGCCGTCGTCGCGGCCGCGAAGAAGTCCGGGCTGCCCCTGGTCGCCGCCGGCCCGGCGCGCCCGGTCCGGGCATGAAGTCACCGGTGGAGGAAGGGAAATAGTCGATGAGTGCTAATGCGAGCACGTCACCACACGTCACGTCCGCTGTCGCGGTTCGGCCTCGCGCCCGCCGCTGGTGGCAGAAGCCCGAGATGGTCACGCTGGCCGTCGCCGCGGTGCTGCTGGTGGCCGGGCTGGTGGTGGAGTGGACCATCCACTCCGAGCCGGTGGCCCTGGCCCTATTCTGGGGCGCGATCCTCATCGGCGGCGTCTACCCATTGCGCAGCGCGATCCGGGCGGTGCGCCACAAACGGCTGACCGTCACCGTGCTGCTGGTCGTGGCCGCCATCGGAGCCATCGCGCTTGGGGTGATCGAGGAGGCGGCGATGCTCGTCGTCATCTTCAGCCTCGGTGAGGCGATGGAGGCCTACGCCACCGACAAGGCCCGCGGGTCTATTAGCGCCCTGATGGAGCTCGCACCCCCCACCGCCAACCGACTCAACGATGACGGGGCGACCAAGACCGTGGCGGTGGAGGAACTCCACCCCGGTGACGTCGTCCTGGTGCGTCCCGGTGAGCGCCTACCCACCGACGGCGCTGTGATCGATGGCGCCTCGTGGGTGGACGCCAGCCCGGTGAACGGGGAGTCCGTGCCGGTCGAGGCCACCGCGGGCACCGAGGTCTTCGGCGGCAGCCTCAACGGCAATGGCGTGCTGCGGATCGAGGTCACCAAGGAGTACTACGACACGGTCCTGGCCCGCGTGATCGAGCAGGTCGAGGAGGCCCAGGCCAACCGCAGCGGCGCCGAGCGGTTCGCGGACAAGTTCGGTGCTGTCTACACCCCGGCGATGTTCGCCCTGGCCATAGCCGTGGCACTAGTACTGCCGCTGCTCGGCTTCGAGTGGCGCGAGGCGATCTACCGAGCCCTCGTGGTCCTGGTCGCCTCCTGCTCCTGCGCCCTGATCATCTCGGTGCCTGTCAGCGTGGTCACCGCTATCGCCCGGGGCGCCCGCGACGGCATCCTCATCAAGGGCGGCATCTACCTTGAGCGCCTGGCCGACATCAAGGCCGTCGCCTTCGACAAGACCGGCACCCTCACCCGCGGCCGGCCCACTCTCGCTCAAGTGACGCCCCTCGACGGGATCAGCGAGGACGAGGCTCTGACCCTTGCGGCGGCGGTCGAGACCGGTAGCGAGCACCCCATCGCGACCGCGATCGTGGCCGGTGCCCGCGACCGCGGGTTGACCATCCCGGCCGTCCAGGATGCACGCGCCCTGCCAGGAGCCGGCATGGAAGCCACCCTCGACGGTCGCACCCTGCACATCGGCCGGCCCACCGACGAGGACCGGACTGACGGCACCGCAGGCCCGGCGCTGGCGCACGCCGAGGCGGAAGGATGCACGGCCGTGGTTCTTCGCGACGACACCCGACCCTTGGCCGTCGTGGCGGTGGCCGACCAGCTGCGCCCCGACGCCGAAAGCACCCTTACCGAGCTGCGCGACCTCGGAGTCGAGCGGGTCCTGATGCTCACCGGCGACAACGCCACCGTCGCCAGATCCACCGCGCAGGCCCTGGGGCTAGACGACTACCGCGCCGAGTTGCTCCCCGAGGACAAATCCGCCGCAATCCGTGAGCTGCGCGAGAAACACGGCGTGATCGCGATGGTCGGCGACGGCGTCAACGACGCCCCCGCCCTGGCCAACGCCGACCTCGCCATCGCCATGGGTGCCGCCAGCACCGACGTCGCCCTAGAGACCGCCGATGTCGCCCTCATGGCCGACGAGCTCGACCGGCTCCCGGCCGCCATCCGACTATCGCGCCGCGCTCGGAACAACATCAAGATCAACATCGCCCTGAGCCTGACCGTCGTCGCCATCCTGATCGTCGCCGCCCTCGCCGGCTGGATGTCCCTGACCACCGGCCTGCTCCTCAACGGGGGCAGCGCGGCGCTGATCATCCTCAACGGCCTGCGCATGCTCCGCCCGGGCCGTGGCGAAACTAGGCGCGCCCAGGTCGATTTCGGTACCCGCCAAGGTTCTGACCTGAACTCCGGGCGACCGTGCGCTCCGGGCTCGACGACCGATGGACACTCGGTAGCCGCGGGAAGCTCGTACGACCAGCGCGAGCACGGCAGATGACTTTCCGCGCCTGTCGACGTCTGCATGGCGCCGACAGGCGCGTTGGCGACCAAGTCCGCACCGTTCCGCGACGGCGAACTCATGAGGACTGGCGGGTAACGCTAGAGCGATGCCCACTTCCCCGCGAGGGCCACGGTTTCCATAGTGACTGGCCTGACCGATCTCGATGAGTACGGTAAATGAAGGCGCCGGAACCACGCGCCGACTGCATGAGGGCTTCGCCTGGGTTGGCGAGGAACGCAGTAGATCACATCGTCTCCCGCCCACGCAGCGCTCCTTCAGGGCGGAAACGAGTTGAGTCCCCGATGATGGTGTAACGCGGTTGCCGGCCTCGTCGTAGTAGACGTGGAGCGGCCACCGCGTGATCTTCGAGTGAACCCTTCACAGCACTCTCGAACGGAGCATCACGGTGACCGCACCTC
>JBPPMQ010000049.1:0-32173 GCA_051306135.1 Nocardioides sp.
TTCGGCAGCGCCCACGAGACCAGCACGCCGTCGTGCTCGAGCCGGAAGTCCCAGTGCAGCCGGCTGGCGTGGTGCTCTTGGATGACGAAGGCGCGGTCGTGGCCGGTCGCCGGCGCCGCGGCTGGCGCCGCCGGCACCGGTTCGGGGGTGCGGGACGCGTCGCGTTTGGCCCGGTAGGACGTCAACTTGTCGACGGTCTCGGGCTCCTGGGCCAGGGTCGCCATCGGGTCGGTCCAGTCCTGAAGACGTGTCAGCGCCTCAGCGAGGCTGACCTGACGCAGGTCCGGGTCATCGAGGTCGTCCCAACTGCGCGGCATCGCCACGAACGGCTCGAAGGTGCCGCGCAGCGAGTACGGCGCAATGGTGGTCTTGTTGCCGTTGTTCTGACTCCAGTCGACCAACACCTTGCCGACCCGGTCGGACTTCTTCATCGAGGTCACCACCAGGTCGGGTCGTTGCGCGCCGAGCGCGTCGGCGAACTGTCTGGCGAACGCGTTGATGTAGTCACTGTCGTAACGCCCGTCCAGCCCGGAGTAGAGATGCAGGCCCTTGCTGCCGCTGGTCACCGGGTAGGCCTCCATACCGAGGTCGGCCAGCATCTCGCGGGCCAGGTGGGCCACCTCGACGCACTCAGCCAGCCCGACGCCCGGGCCGGGGTCGAGGTCGAGCACGAACCGGTCGGGGTTCATCGGCGATCCGTCGGCACCGACCCGCCACTGCGGCACATGCAACTCCAACGCCGCCACCTGCCCGGCCCAGGCGAGGTCGGCAGGGCTGGCGAAGACCGGATAGACGGTGGCGCCGGAGCGGTGTCGAATCTCGACCCGACGGATCCAGTCCGGTGCCGAGGTGGGCAGGTTCTTCTCGAAGAACACCTCGGTGGCCGACTCGGGGCTGCCGACGCCTTCGACCCACCGTTTGCGGGTGACGATCCGGCCCCCGATGTGGCCGAGCAGGTGCGGCGCCGCGGCGAGGTAGTAAGCGATCACCTCGGCCTTGGTGGTGCCGGTGGCCGGATAGACGACCTTGTCCAGGTTGGTCACCCGCAGCCGTCTGCCGGCGACCTCGGTGGTGGCCGAGACCATGTCAGCAGCCCACCGGCTCAGGCCCGTTTCTTGGTCTTCTTCGGCTTCTCGGCACCGGTGTCCTCAGCGGGTTCCGCCTTCGCCGAGGGCCCGGTCTTCTTGGCCTCCACACTGCGCTTGAGGGCCTCCATCAGGTCGACCACCTCGCCGCCGCCGGTCTGGGAGGGCTCGCCACCGAAGTCGGCAAGCGAGATGGAGTCGCCCTTCTCGAGCTTGGCCTCGACCAAGGCGCGCAGTTGTTCCTGATATTGGTCGGTATAGGCGGCCGGGTCGAAGTCTTCGGCCAGTTGGTCGACGAGTTGGCCGGCCATCTTTCGCTCCTTGTCGGTGATCTTCGGGGCTTGGTCGAGAATGTCGAAACTCGGCACCCGCACTTCGTCGTCCCACAGCAGGGTCTGCAGCAACAGCACATCACCGCGCACTCGCAAAGCGGCCAGTCGGGTGCGCTGGCGCAGCGTGAAACGCACGATCGCGGTGCGGTCGGTGTCCTCGAGGGCCTCGATGAGCAACCGGTAGGGCTTGAGGGCCTGCGACTCCGGCTCCAGGTAGTAAGGCTTGTCCAGACGCAAGACGTCGACCTGGTTGGCCGGCACGAACTGGAGCACCTCGATCTCACGGTCGTGCTCGGCGGGGAGCAGGTCGAGGTCGGCGTCGGTGAGCACCACCCGCTGGGCGCCGTCCTCGTAGGCCTTGTCGATGTCGGCGTACTGGACCGTCTCGCCGCACACCTCGCAGGTGCGCTGATAACGGATCCGTCCGCCGTCGGCGGCGTGCACCTGGTGCAGCGCAATGTCATGGCTCTCGGTGGCTGAGTAGACCTTGACGGGCACGTTGACCAGTCCGAAACTGATCGCGCCCTTCCAGATGGCTCGCATGGTCCAAGTCAACCACGAGTCGCCGACGTCACGCCGGGCCTGAAAACCGATTGCCCCGGGCGCGCGAAAGGCACACAGTTGCCTGCGATGAACGCTCACGACGCCCTCGCCGCCTACGACCGTGACCTCCGAACCAGCGCCGAAGTCCACGACGCATTGCGCGTGGACCACCTCGGGCCGTTGTGGATCGCCACCTACGACGAGGGACGCGGGTTCATCACCTACCGCGACCTCGACGGTGCCGACGGTGCCCAGGTGGCCGACCTGGTTGCCTCGGCACTGGCGCACGTGCAGGCGATCCCGGAGTTGATCGAGGTGGAGTGGAAGACCCGCTCCCACGACCACGCCCCCGGACTGGTCGAAGCGCTGGTCGCGGCCGGGTTCACTGCCGAGGACGAGGAATCGGTGATGGTCGGCGAGGCGGCCGCGCTCGGGGTCGAGGTGCCGCTGCCCGACGGGGTCACTTTGCGTCAGGTCCGCGACGAGGCCGACCTTCGTCGCATGGTGGCGATGCAGGACGCCGTGTTCGGCAGCCCGACCTCGGCCACCGAACTGATCCGCCGACTGGCCGAGGACCCCACCATCGAATGCTGGGTCGCCGAAGCCGACGGCGAGATCGTGACCGCCGGGCGCCTGCACCCGGTGCCGGGCACGGAGTTCGCCGGCATCTGGGGCGGGGCGACCCGGCCCGAGTGGCGCGGTCGAGGCATCTACCGGGCGCTGACCGCTGCCCGCGCCCGCAGCGCGCTGAAGATCGGCAAGAGTTTCATCCACTCCGACTCCACCGACTACTCCCGGCCGATCCTGGAACGCTATGGGTTCACCCGGGTCACCGGTTCGGTGCCCTATCGCTGGCGTCGGGGCTGACCCGCTCTGCCGGGCTCACACCTCAGGCCAGCACTCCGAGGAGTTCCTGCGGGATCGAGAACGCGTCCACCAGGTCGACGGCGTCCGGGCGCAGTTGAGCGCACAGGTGGGTCACTTCGGCGGTGATGGCCTTGGAGCGTTCCGAAGACAGTCGGCCGTGTTCCATCCACCAGGCCCGGTCCGTCTCGATGGCGGCCAGCGCATGCAGGTCGCAGACCACCTCCAACAGGTCCCTGTCGGGTCCCTGCGGAAGGGATTGCACCTTGGCCACGAATGCTTCGGCGACGAGCCGCTCCAGGTGAGCCCGGGCCAGGGCAATGACGTGGTCCTGGACCTCGGAGAAGACCTCGCCGGCTTGTTCGCCGCGGTCGGTGCGGGCCTTGAGACGGCGGGCGACCCCGGACAGCATGTGCTCTTCACGCCAGTTCAGCATCGCCAGGTGGTAGTCGGAATCTCGGATATCCGGCTCGGCGTCACCTGACCCGGGCAGTATGTCGCGGACCCGTTCGAGCACTTTGTGGGCGGCGGTCCGCTCCACTACGGTCTCCAGAGCGGCGCCGGCCACGAATCGCACCATGTCGAGTTGGTCCATGTCGGAGAACTCCCCGGCATAGTCGGTGAGCAGGCCCTTGGCCACCAACTGCAACAGCACCGTGTTGTCACCCTCGAAGGTGGTGAACACATCGGTGTCCGCCTTCAGAGCGGCGAACCGGGCGTCGGCCAGGTAGCCGGCCCCGCCGCAGGCCTCCCGACACTCCTGGATGGTGCGGGTGGCGTGCCAGGTGGCCAGCGCCTTGGTCCCTGCCGCCCGCGCCTCCAGCATCCGCCGCGACAACTCGTCGCCGCCTCCCTCGGAGAAATCGGTGTGCAACGCCTCGACGAGCACCTCCTGGGCGAAGTTCAGGGCGTAGGTGCGGGCCAGCAGCGGGAAGAGTCGACGCCGATGCTGCCCGTAGTCCAGCAGCACCTGCTCCACCTCGGGGTCCGTCGCCTCGAACTGGCGACGTCGGTCGCCATACCGCACCGCGATGGTCAACGCCGACTTGGCGGCCGACACCGCAGCGCCGCCGACGCTGACCCGGCCCTGGATCAGGGTGCCGAGCATGGTGAAGAACCGGCGGCCGGTGCTTTCGATCTCGGAAGTGTAGGTGCCGTCCGGGGCGACGTCGGCGAAGCGGTTGAGCAGCGCCTCGCGCGGCACTCGGACGTCGTCGAACCACAACCGGCCGTTGTCGACGCCGTTGAGGCCCATCTTCTGGCCGTCGTCGCCGATGCGCACCCCCGGCGCAGGCTCGCCGTCGACGCGGATGGGCACGATGAAGGCGTGCACCCCGTGACTGTCGCCGGCGATCTCCAACTGGGCGAAGACCACCGCAACTTGCCCGTGGGCGGCCGCGTTTCCGATGTAGTCCTTGTAGGCGTCTTCGGATGCGGTGGTGATGACGAATTCGCCGGCCTCGGCGTCGTAGCGGGCCACCGTCTCGATGGCCGCCACGTTGGATCCGTGCCCATGCTCGGTCATCGCGAAACAGCCCAGCAGGGTGGCCGACATGATGTCGGCCAGGTAGGCGCGGTGGTGGCGCTCGGTGCCCAGTTGGAGCACCGCTCCGCCGAACAGACCGAACTGCACCCCGAACTTCACCAGCACCGACAGGTCGCCGAAGGCGAGGGTCTCGAAAGCCGCAACCGAAGACCCGATCGAGCCGCCCCCGCCGTACTCGGTGGGAAATCCGTAGGTGGTCACGGGAGTCTGCGCTGTCTCGACGAGGACGTCGCGGACCCGCTCGCGAAAGTCGGTGCGGTCCATCGTGATCGCGTCGTGGAGTACGCCGGCCCTCTTGGCCAGTTCCGCCCGGACGGTGCTGCGCACCTCGGCGTAGGGGCCATCGAGGATCTCACCGAGGGAGGAGCTGAGCGTCATGGCTCCAACCTAGTTGGCGGGTCCCTCGAACCGTTGGCTGGTCCCGCACCGTGGCGAGGATCCGGCCCAGGTCGCACTGCGCATCGCCGGCGTGGGAAAGTAGCCTCCGTGCGAGACCGCCTCAACCAGATCCCCGCCGAGCGCTTGCACCTGTGGTTGATGCTCGCGCTGACCTTCACCACCGGCATCAACGACGCGGTCGGCTACCTCGGACTAGACAAGGTCTTCACCGCCAACATGACCGGCAACGTGGTCATCCTCGGTATGGCTGTGGTGGGGGAGACCGGACTGCCGGTCGCCGGTCCGGCGCTGGCGCTCGTCGGCTTCATGGTCGGGGCCGCCGTCGGTGGCCGCACCCTCAAGAGAGCCGACGGCAACTGGACCGGCGCCACTGCGGTGCTGTTCTCGTGCGTGGCGGGGACGATGTTCGCGTTGGCGGGGTTGCTCTTCACTGCCGGCGACGAGCCCACCCAGCCGTTCATGATCACCATCACGACCCTGGCAGCGCTGGCGATGGGCATGCAGGCGGCCGCTGCCCGGGTGGTCGCGGTCAGGGATGTCACCACGGTCGTGGTCACCTCGACCATCACCGGTCTGGCCGCGGACTCACCGTTCGGGGCGGGCAGGCCCGGCAGCACGGCCCGCCGGATCGCGGCCGTGGCGCTGATGTTGTTGGGCGCCGCGCTCGGAGCGCTCTGCGTGCAGTGGCATCCGGGAACGGGCCTGCTGGTCGCCGGAGCCATCGTCACCCTGGCGACCCTGGTCGGTCATCTGCACGACGCCGGCGCGTGAGGATCGCCGGGTCGTCTGCGCTCAGCGCTTGTCTCAGCTCAGCGCCTTATCCATGTCGAAACGCGTCAGCATCAACCGTTCGGCCAGTTGTGCGACGACATACAGGATCACCGACGCCACGGTGACGACCACCAGCAGCGCCCAGACCATGTCGTAGCGGTACAGCGCGAGTGACTGGTTGACGGCCTTGCCGACCGAGTCGGTCGTTGTCCAGAACTCAGCGATGAGGGCGCCGGTGATGGCGCCCGGGACCGAGATCCGGATCGCTGCGAAGATCGCCGGTAGGGCGCTCGGCCAGGCCACCCGCCGCAGCACGTCCAGTTGGCCACCGCCGTAGACCGACACGAGGTCCTGCATCTGGGCAGAGACCGAGCGAAGGCCGAAGGAGATGTTGATCAGGGCCGGGAAGAAGACCACGATGCCGCTCATCACCGCAACGGTCATGAAGCCGTTCCCGAAGACGAGCGTGATCACCGGGGCCAAGGCCACCAGCGGCACCGTGCGCACGACCATCGCCACCGGCATCGTGGCTGCCTCGACTCCCTTGGACAGATAGGTCCCGGTGGCCACCAGTGCTGCCGCCAGCAGCCCGGCCACGAAGCCGATGCCGGCATCGAGCAGGGTCTGCCACAGCGGCGGCAGGACCGCCGACCAGACCGGGGCCGTCGACCCGTCACTGGTCTTGATCTCGGTGTTGTTGATGAACAGGTCGAAGATCTGGCCCGGGGTGCGCACCGTCTGCTCACTGACATCGCCGAGTTCGAGCAGCATCGACCACAACAGCACCAGGACGACCAGCACGAAGACCAGGTTGAAGACCGGCATGACCGCCGGGCGCAGGAACCGCACCAGCCCCATCAGGACGCACCCCGCGACCACGGTGTCACAGCGCGTCCGAGCAGGCCCAGCACCAGGTAGGCGACCCCGGAGACGATCGCACACCCGAAGCCCAGGGTCCAGGCCAGTTCGGTCTCGCGGTTGTTCATCGACAGGTACAGCGACGGCCCGACGCCGATCTCCATGTGTTTGTCGAACCACTCGCCTAGCAGGGCGCCGAGGAACGCGGCCGGCGCCGCGATCTGCAGGGTGGTGAACAGTCCGGGCAGGGAGCTGACCAGCCGGACTCGGCGGAACTGCTGCCACGCCCCGCCGCCGTAGACGGTGATCAGGTCCAGACTGGAACGGTCGGCGGCCCGCAGACTCATGATGGCGCCGACGACGGTGGTGAAGACCACCGAGACGGCGGCCAGGTCGACTGCGGTCGGCGAACTCTCACCCTTGGCCGGAATGTCGTGGATGATGATCAGGATCGGTGCCAACACGATGATCGGCAGGCAGTAGGTGATCACCGCGAACTGCATGATCAACGGCTCCAGGAACGGCACGAGGAGCACCAGGACCGCCAAGGCCAGCGCGATGCCCACGCCGTAGGCATAGCCGGTCGCAGCTTCCTTCAGGGTGATGGAGAAGATCTCGCGGTAGTAGTCGAAACCCCGGTCGACGGCCTTGTCGAGCACGGCGCCCGGTGTTGGCACCTGTTTCGGAGTGAAGAACAACTCCGCCGCGACCCACCACAGCACGACCGTGGTGACCACGCCTGCCGCGCTGACGCCGACCGATCTCCAGCGCTCGGCGGTCATCGCCGGAACCCAGCCAGGGGTCGCCATCACTCGTCCTGGGCAGCCACTCCGCCCGCTCCGAAGAGCAGGTCGGAGGCCCGGTCGTGCAGCGCATGGAACTCGGGGCTGCGGAGCATGTCCGGCGTGCGCGGACGGGGGAGGTCGACGTTGATGACCTCCTGGATCCGTCCGGGCCGGGGACTCATGACCGCGACCTCGTCGGAGAGGAAGATCGCCTCGGAGATGCCGTGGGTGACCATGAGAGTGGTGGCGGGCTTCTCTGTCCAGATCCGCAGCAGTTCGAGGTTGAGTCGCTGTCTGGTCATGTCGTCGAGTGCGCCGAACGGCTCGTCGAGCAGCAGTACCGACGGCTTGACGACCAGGGCTCGGGCGATGGAGACCCGTTGACGCATGCCGCCGGAGAGATGGCCGGGCTTGGCCTTCTCGAAGCCCTCGAGCCCGACCAGTTTGATCAGTTCGGCGACCAGTGCGTCGTCGGGTTTGGTCCCGGAGACCTGGAAGGGGAGACGCAGGTTGGACTCCACCGAGCGCCACGGCAGCAGCGCGGAGTCCTGGAATGCGATGCCGAGCTGGTGGTCGCGGCGTAACTCTGCGGGGGTCTTGCCCTCTACCAGTGCCGTGCCGCTGGAGGCGTCCTCCAGCCCGGCGAGGATGCGCAGAATGGTGGACTTGCCACACCCGGAGGGCCCCAAGAGGGACAGGAAGCTGCCCTTGTCGGTGAAGAGGGTGGCATCCTCGAGAGCGACCGTCTTGCGGCGCCCCGTTGTGAACGTCTTGTTGAGGTGGTCGATCCGGATGCCGGTGCCGGTGGAGGCCTTCGCCTCCACCGGACCGGCACCGCGCGGTGATTCAGTCACGAGATCGTCTCGTTCGCATCACGGAATGGTAACGGCGACTTACGCCCTCATTCGAGCAGCTCGGGGTGATCGGCGTAGACGGCCTCGACGAACGAGGTGTCGAACAGATCCTCTGCCGACAGCTCGATCCCGGCCGCCGCGATCGAATCCATGTTGTCGGCGATCATGGAGTCACTCATGGTGAAGATGCCGTTGGCGGCGGTCTCGTCGGTGTTGACGAGTTGCTCGCACTGCACCGTCGCCTGTTCGATCTCCTTGTCGAGCTCGAGCGGCGGGTCGATGTCGACCCCGTAGGTGTTCACTGCCAGTTCGGCACCGGCTTCGTAGCCGGCCTCGCCGTCGCAGGCATCCTTCCAGCCCAGGATCTCGGCGTAGAGGAAGGCCTCCACCATGTCGGGGCTTTCGGCGATGGTGTCGTCGGTGGTGATGACCGTCTCGGCGACGAACGGGAGGCCGTTGTCGGCGAACAGCATGTCGACGGTGTCGAAGCCGTGACCGGCGACCAGCAGTGATTCGTTGGTGGCGTAGGCGACCAATCCGTCGATCTCACCATCCTCCAGCGGAGCGACGTCGAAGCCGTTCGGCACGATCTCGATGTCGCAGTCCAGACCGTTGGCGGCAACCAGCGCGTTGAACAGGCTGAGGTTGGGGTCCTGGACGCCGATCTTCTTGCCACACATGTCCTGCGGCGTGACGATGTTGCCGACGTCGGCCAGCGAGAGGATCGAGAAGGGGTTCTTCTGGTAGGTGGCGCCGACGATCTTGAGCTCGAAACCGGCGTCGGCGATCGCGGCTGCGGTGGAGACGGCGTTGGACAGGCCGAACTCCGCTTTGCCGGTGGCCACGATCTCCTCCTGCGCGACGGGCCCGCTCAACAGGTTGACCGTTTCGAAACCGCCGTCGGCGTAGTACCCGGAGGCACAGGCGATGAATTCGCCGGCGAACTCTGCGTTCTTGATCCAGGACAGCTGGACGGCAATATCGCCGAACTCGCCCGAGCCCGATCCGGCGCAGTCGGACGGGGGTACCGGCTCAGCTGCGGTGTCTTCATCGGAGCCGCATGCTGCCAGCGAGGTGGCCAGTGCGACGGCGGCCGCACTGGCTGCAATGGAACGCAACTTCATCTGGGGTGTCCTCCCGGTTTGTGGCGCCGTCCCTGGTGTCCCCCCGGAAACCGACGCGGTTCAGTGCCGTGAACTTACGAAACGTCCGTTTCCGCCGAAGGCGTCCGGTCGTTTCAGGCACGTTACGTTGCGAAACTGTGACCATCGGCCCGCCGAATGGAGGGTTCGGGCCCGCCGAATGGAGGGTTCGGGCACGCCGAATGGAGGCTTCGGGCCCGCCGACCCACCGAAGTTCCCTCTCGCCTGGCCGGCAGGGCCTCGGCCGGGAGGGTCTCCTCGGGTCAGTAGGCGGTGCGGTCGTCCTTGCTCAGCCAAGCTGCGAACGGCGCGAACGCGTTGTCGAGCCGCAACTCGATGACTCTGGTCGGCCAGTGCTCGGCCCCGGTGTCGCCGGTGCCGAACAGGTCGTAGAAAGCCAGGTCGTCGAAACCGCCCTTCGCGGCATCGTGGCGGTCGGCCGCGAACACCACCCGGTCCAGGCGGGCCCACAACGAGGTGGCCAGGCACATCGGGCAGGGCTCGCAGGAGGTGTAGAGCGCGCACCCGGCCAGCGAGAAGTCGCCGATCGCCCGGGCGGCCTCGCGGATCGCGGTCACCTCGGCGTGCGCCGAGGGGTCCAGGTCCCGCGTCACCCGGTTGACCCCGGTCGCAACAACCAGCCCGTCGCGCGCGACCAGCGCACCGAAGGGACCGCCGCCGGCGGCGACGTTGGCGGTGGCCAGGTCCACGGCCTGGGCCAGGAAGGTTGCGTCGTCGGTCATCGGATCTCCTCCACGGTGTCCTCGTTCAGCAGGGCCCACAGGCGGTCCCTGCTCATGGGCAGGTCGGTGGGGCGGATCCCGATCGCGTCGCGGATCGCGTTGGCCAGAGCGGGAGCGACGGGGTTGTATGGCGCTTCGCTCATCGACTTCGCGCCTCGCACTCCCAGGGTGTCGTGGGTGCTGGCGAGGAGCACCTCGGTGTGCGGGATGTCGCCGATCTGCGGGAGTCGGTAGTTGCGGAAGGTGCGGGTGGTGACGACCCCGTCGGTGAGCATGAGCTCCTCGTAGAGCGCGCTGCCGATGCCCTGGGCGACGCCGCCCTCGACCTGGCCGCGCAGCTGTTCGGGGTTGATCGCGACGCCGGCGTCCACGCCCTGCACCGAGCGAAGGATGAGCACTCGACCCGTGTCGGGTTCGACCGCGACCCGGAAGCCGTGCACGTTGAACGCAACCGAGCGGCGCAGGGCATTGAAGTCGGTCTCGGCGTAGTCCAACGTCGGGTCGGCCGCCAACTTGGTGGCCACATCGTGCAGCGCCACCCCAGCCACCACGGTGCCGGCCGACCCGAACGCCCCACTGTCGTGATCGGTGACGTCGGTATCGGCGGCGACCAGACGGACCTGATCCAGGCCCAGACCCAGCGCGGTGGCGACCACCTGGACATGCGCGGTCGCGGTGCCGTTGCCGAACTCGGCGGTGCCGACGCGGGCGGTCACCGTGCCGTCGGCCTCGCGGGTGATCGAGCAGGTCGCCCGGTGTCCGCGGGGAGGCAGGGTGGCGATCATCGCGGTCGCCATTCCTTCGCCGACCAGCCATCCGGCGGGCGCACCGACGGCGTCCCCCGAGCGGGACTTCTCAAGGTGTGCCTCGACCAGGTCCAGGCACTGGTCCAGCCCGTAGGAGCCGAACTCCAGGTCGTCGTCGGCCGGGCCGTTGACCACGAAGTCGTCGCCGGGGCGCACCATGTTGCGACGCCGCAGTTCGAACCCGGTGATGCCGACCTTGCGGGCCAGCTCGTCCATCGCGGACTCCACCCCGAACATCACCTGGCCCAGGCCGTAGCCCCGGAAGGCCCCCGACGGCGGGTTGTTGGTGTAGACGGCTTCACCGTTGACGCGCTTGTTGGCGCACCGGTAGACCGCCACCGACTCGTGGCAGCCGTGGAACAGCACCCCGGGGCCGTGGTTGCCGTAGGCGCCGGTGTCGGAGAGTACGTCGACGTCGATCGCGGTCAGCATCCCGTCGGAGTCGGCCCCGAGCCGGACAGCCACCCGCATCGGGTGCCGCATCGGGATGACGCTGAACTGCTCCTCGCGGGTCATCTCCAGTTGCACCGGCTGCCCCAACCGCAACACCGCCAGGGCGACGACGTCCTCGACGAGGAGTTCCTGCTTGCCGCCGAAGCCGCCGCCGACCCGGGCGGCGAACACCCGCACCCGGTCGCGACCCAAGCCGAGCACGCGGGCCAGTTCGTCGCGCACCAGGAACGGCACCTGGGTCGAGGTGCGGATCACCAGCCGGCCGTCGTCGGCCAGCCAACCCCGCGCGCCGTGAGTTTCCAGGTGTGCGTGGGTGACCCGAGCCGTCTGCCAGCAACCCGACACGGTGTGAGTGGCCTGCGACAGGGCCGCATCGACCTCGCCGATCTCGCCGTGGGTCTGCGCGACGACGTTGCGCCGCGGCTCGCTGATCCCGGCCAAGACCGGGTCCTTGTCGCCATGGAGCAGCGGAGCGCCGCCCTGGCGGGCGGCGTCGGGGTCGAAGACCGCCGGCAACTCCTCGTAGGTCACCTCGATGAGGCGGGTGGCCCGCTCGGCGATGGCGACCGTGTCGGCGACGACCGCCGCAACCCGTTGGCCGTGGAAACGGACCACGGTGTCGAAGACATAGCCGTCGGCCGGGTCGTCGGAGATGATCTCGTGGCGTCCGGTCGAGTAGGGCACACCAGGATCGTCGCGGTGAGTGAGCACCAATCGCACCCCGGGCAGCGCCTCGGCCGCGGAGGTGTCGACGGCTACGATCCGAGCGTGCGCCACCGGTGCTCGCAACAACTTCACATGCAGCACGCCGGTCTGGTCCAGGTCCAAGGTGAAGGGCTCGGTGCCGCAGACCACTCGGTGCCCGGCCGGGGACGGAGCCGAGTCGCCGAACCCACCCGAGCCACTGACGTTGTCGATCCCGGCCAGGGCGTCCCTGATCGAGCGATACCCGGTGCACCGGCACAGGTTGCCCTTGAAGGCCTTCTCAACCTCGGCCGCCGACACGGTCCCGTCGGGTCCGGCCAGACTGGTGGCCGTCGTCACCCACCCCGGCGTACAGAAGCCGCATTGGAAGCCGGCGGCGTCCCGGAAGTTGGCCTGCACCGGCGACAGGGCTCCCGGCGCGCCCAGACCAGCGACGGTGGTGATCTCGGCGTCGGCGACCCGGACCGCCGGGGTGATGCAGGAGTGCCTGGGGGCGCCGTCGACGAGCACGGTGCAGGCACCGCAGTCGCCGGCGTCGCAGCCCTTCTTGACCTCGTGCGCACCGGCCTCGCGTAGGAAGGTGCGCAGGCACTGGCCGGGTGCGGGATCGGCGTTCAGCCAGGTTCCGTTGAGCTTCATCGGGTTAACTCCTCCACGACCTCTGCGGCGAACCGCTGTGCCATCGCAGCGCGCCACTGCCAGGACCCATGGGCGTCGCCATACCACTGCAGGCCGCCCGCGTCCACGGTTCCGTCGGCCTGCACCGTCAGCGTGTACGGACGGACCGTGGCGGCGGAGACGGTCACCTGGATCGAGCCGTCCTGGTCCCGTCGGCCGATGACCACGGCCGAGGCGCGTCCCAGTTCGGTCAGGGCGATCCGACGCAACACGTAGCGGGCCGCCAGCGCCGAGGCAGGTACGTCGACCGCTCGCAGGATCTCTCCGGGTGCCAGTGAGGTGGTCAGCACGTCGCGCACGAACTGGGTGACCGGTTCGCGCCGCTGACCGCCATCGGGGGTCCAGACCACGGCGTCGGCGCCGAGTGCAGCGGTCAGCGAGATCATCGCGCCCGCAGGCAGGGCCAGGCACAGGTTCCCACCCACCGTGGCTGCCTGCTGGACCTTGAATGACATCAGGAACGAGTCGGCGCATTGGGTGGCCAGCACGGTCGCGGCGCCCAGCGGGGCCGCCTGGATCTCGGCGACCGTGCAGGTGGCGCCGATCCTCAGGCCGCCGTCGGGCAGCGCCTCCCACGGTCGCCACTTCAGGGTGGTCAGGTCCACCAGTCCGGTCACCTCCGGCTGGGGTTCGGAGAACAACCAGGTGCCACCGGCGACGACACGCTCACCCGGCGTCAGGGTCAGATCCGATCGGTCGGCCGCGGTGCGCCATCGGGTCACGTCGATGAGGTCCACTACTCGATCTCGCCCAACGTCTCGTAGGTCGTCGAGATCGCGCTGATGCGCTCACTGCCGCCGACGGCTTGGCGGAGCACACCGTCGGCGAGCACTGTGACCACGCTCATCGCGGCGGCATAGGAGTCGAAGGCCAGTGCCCCCGACAGCGGGCACTCCAGCCAGACGGTGGCCTCGTTGAGGTAGGCCATGCCGGTCGGGTCGGAGATGAGCACGACGTCGGCGCCGGTGGCGCGTGCGGCAGCCACGAAGGCCGCGAATCCGGCCGGGCGGCGTCGGAACCCGATGGCCACCACCACATCGCCCGCGCCGAGGTCGGCCAGTTCCTCACCGATCACCTGGCCCGGAGTCGGGCCCACGGTGACAGCCGGTCGCGCCTGGATCAGTTGTTCGCGCAGGTGTAGGGCGACCGGGTAGGAGTTGCGCCAGCCCACCACCAACACCCGGCGGGCCCCGGCCAACAGTCCGACCGCCTCGCCGAGGTGATCACTGGCCAGCGCTCGGGTGATGGCCTCGGTCTCGGCACCGTGGTGGCTCGACAGGTCGGAGTCGGTGTCGCTGGGCCGCGGCTCACCCGCATGGCGCAACCCGCGCAGATGGTCGCGCACCTCGTCGAAGTCGGCGAAGCCCAGCGACCGGAAAAGCCGCGACATCGTCGCCTTGGAGACTCCGGCCAGGTTCGCCAGCTCAGCGGCCCGGTAGGTGGCGAGGTCGTCGATGTGGTCGAGCAGGGTGTCGGCAGCCCGGCGCTCCTGAGGCGACAGGGTCGAACGGTGTCGGGCGATGCGTTCGTCGATTCGCATGGCGGCTTGACCCATCCTCAGTCCCTCGGTCCTGGGACCCAGGTCTGCGCGACCCGCAACACTGCGTTCTCGAACGCGTCCAGGCCCAGCGCCACGTCGATCTCGCGCACGTCCTCGCCGGGGTGGTGGCTGATGCCGTCGAAGCAGCGCACGAACAACATCGCAATGTCGGCGATGGCCGCGATGGCCATCGCGTCATGGCCGGCTTTGCTCCACAGGCCCATCGGCTCGGCGTCGCCGGTGGCGCGGATGCCGTCGATGACGGCCTGCTGAAGCCAGTCGGCGCACGGCGCTGCGGGAGCCGAATGGGACTCGAAGACCTCCAGGCGCAGTCCCCGAGACGTGCAGATCTCGGAGATCCGCTTCTCCAACTGCTGCCACATGTCGTCACGCTGGTCGTCGGTCGCTGCCCGCAGGTCCAGGGAGAAGTCCACCCGGCCGGGAATCACGTTGATCGCACCCGGACGGGCTTCGATGCGTCCGACGGTGGCGATGCAGGCCGACGCCTTGGCCATCGACTCGATCAGCACGATAGCCTCCGCCGCTCCGGCCAGGGCGTCTTTGCGTCGCTCATACGGGGTGCCTCCTGCGTGACGGGCCTCGCCGATCACGGTCAGTTTGAAACGGCGTGCCCCGGCGATCGTGGTGACGAACCCGAGCGACCGGTCGGCCGCCTCCAGATAGGGTCCCTGCTCGATGTGAGCCTCCAGGTAGGCGACCACCGACTCCGGCGCACGAGCCGCGTCTGCGATCTTGCGCGGGTCGAGTCCGAAGGTGCCGAACGCGTCCCACAACATGATGTCGTTCTTGTCGCGCAGTTCCCACCAGTCCTCGTTCCAGACCCCGGCGACCGCCTGGGACCCGAGCAGCGCCTTGCCGAACCGGGTGCCCTCCTCGTCGGAGAAACCGACCACCTCGAGGGCGAACGGCAGGTCCACCTCGCGCAGTCTCTCAGCGACCGCGATGGCCATCGTCACCCCGAGCATGCCGTCGAAGGAACCTGCGTCGGGGACGGTGTCCAGATGGGAGCCGAGCACCAGGGCCGGGGCACCCGGCACGGAGCCTTCGCGTCGCCCCCACTGATTGCCGGCCGCATCGGTCCAGCAGGTCAGTCCGGCCTGGCTCATCCAGTCGGCGGCGGCCTCGTTGGCGAGTTGGTGTTCGCGAGTCAGATAGGTCCTTTCGAGGAAGTGCGGGCTGGCCGAGAAACGGTCCAACGCCGAGCATCGCGCGAGCACTTGGGCGGCGGTGGTCACTGGTCGCTCCCAGGGGTGTGGGCGCGGTAGAACTGGTGGGCAGCGCTGACCCCGCCGCCGGCGGGAACCGGGTGCCCTGCTCCGGCGAGGACGGCCTCCAGCGCCGCCAAGGTGGTCAGCACGGCATCGGTGCGGGCGTTGTAACCCATCGTGCCGATGCGCCACACCACTCCGGCCAGTGGACCGAAGGAGGTGCCGATCTCGATGCCGAAGTCAGCCAACATCCGGGCGCGGACCGCCTCGCCGTCCACGGCGTCGGGGATGTGCACTCCGACGACGTTGTTCATCTTGTGGGTCAGGTCGCCGTAGGGCTGCAGGTCCAGGCCCTGTATGCCGGCCACCATGGCCGCTCCGTGCAGCGCGTGGCGGGCCACTGCGGCCTCCATGGACTCCAAGGTCAGCAGGCGGGCGCACTCCCGGGCGGCATAGAGCATCGAGGTGGCCTCGGTGTGGTGGTTGAGCCGTCGCGGGCCCCAGTAGTCCATGACTTGAGCCAGGTCGAAGTAGTTGGACCCGATCGTGACTCCGGCGGGGACATCGGCAGCGGTCCGGATGCCGGCCTCGACGTGCTTGCGGGCGTTGATGTGCGCCGCCGCCCGCTCGGAGATGGTGATCGGTGCCGATCCGGACGGCCCGCCCAGGCACTTCTGCAGGCCGGCGGTGGCGACGTCGACGCCCCACGCGTCAGCCAGGAAGGTGTTCCCGGCCAGGGACGCGGTGGTGTCGCAATAGAACAGCACCTCGGCTTCGGCGCAGATGGCGCCGATCTCGGCGAGCGGCTGGAGCATGGTGGTGGAGGTGTCACCCTGCACCATCGCGAGCACGGCCGGGTGAACCCGGGTGATCGCGGCCTCGATCTCGGCGGGGTCGAACACCTCGCCCCAGGGACGGTGGATGGTCTCCACCGAAGCGCCGCAGCGCTCGGCGATCTCGACGAGCAGATGCCCGAACCGGCCGAAGACCGGCACCAGGACGGTGTCGCCGGGGGTGATCAGCGACACCAGCGCGGCCTCGATGCCGGCGCGGGCAGTGCCGTCGATGACGAAGGTCTGTTCGTTGTCAGTGACGAACACCTCGCGGTAGAGCGCCATCGTCTGGTTCATGGTCTCGGTCATCCAAGGGTCGAACTGGCCGACCAGAGGTGCCGACATGGCGGCCAGCACGCGCGGGTCCGCGCTGATCGGGCCGGGGCCCATCAGCAGCCGCGCCGGGGGATTCACCGGTGCCAAAGCCGGGTGTTCGGGTGCCAGCGTCACGGGTTCCTCCTCAGTTGCCGACCCCACTCGTGGTCGGGTCGGTCGACGTCGATCGCATTGCCTCGGACCACCGAGCGGGTGACCCGGCCGCCGAAGCGCAGGCCGTCGTAGGCGGAGATCGGGTTCTTGTGCTTGAGGCGGGTGGCCTCGATGCGGAACTCCGCAGCCGTGTCGTAGACAGCGAAGTCGGCGTCGGCGCCGACCGCGATGCGGCCCTTGTTGGTCAGGCCGACCAGGTTGGCGGTGTTGGTCGACATCCACCGGCTCAGCTGGGCCAACTTCACTCCGCGACGCCGGGACTCCTGGGCGAGGGCACTGAAGCCGACCTGGAGTCCGCTGACTCCGCCCCAGGCCTGTTGCAGGTCGCCGTCGCCCCGGCTCTTCTCCTCGGCCGTGGCCGGGGAGTGGTCCGACACGATGGAGTCGATGATGCCGGCCCGCAGCGCGGACCAGAGTTCCTCGCGGTTGCCGGAGTCGCGGATCGGCGGGCAGCACTTGAACTGGGGCGACGCGTCCGGAATGGTGTCGGCCGAGAAAGTCAGGTAGTGCGGGCAGGTCTCCACCGTCACGGGCAGCCCTTCGGCGCGGGCGTCGGCGATCATGTCCAGGGCGTGCGCACTGGACAGGTGCAGGATGTGCACCTGCGCGCCGGTTTCGCGGGCGCCGTCGAGCACCTGTCGGATGGCGGCGGTCTCAGCCCGGTCGGGACGAGAGAGCAGGAAGTCGGCATAGGCCCGGCTGGGTGGGGCCGGGGAGGACGCCAGCACCCCGGCGTCCTCGGCGTGCACGATCATCCGCCCGCCGAACCGGGCGATCTCGGTCAGGCTGGTCAGGAACTGCTGAGGGTCCAGGGCCGGAAACTCATCGACTCCGCTGTGCGCCAGGAAGCACTTGAAGCCGAACACCCCGGCCTCCCACAGCGGCTCCAGGTCGGCAACGTTGTCAGGCACGGCACCGCCCCAGAACCCGACATCGACCATCAGTTCGCCGTGGGCGGCCTCCTGCTTGACCTTGAGGTGCTGCACGGTGGTGGTCGGTGGAATCGAGTTCAGCGGCATGTCGATCAGGGTGGTGGCACCACCTAGCGCGGCCGCCTCGGTGGCGGACACGAAGCCTTCCCACTCGGTGCGGCCGGGTTCGTTGATATGCACGTGGGTGTCCACGATGCCGGGCACCACATAGGCGGTCTCGGGCACATTGAGCACCACGCCGTCGACTTCGGTCCGATAGGGCTCGATGGCCTCGATGCGACCGCGACGGACAGTGACGGTCGCCGGGACGAAGTCGTCGCCGACCAGCACCCGCGCAGCGCGGATCGCGTCGATGCGCATCAGCTGCCCCGGTAGGCGGTGTAGGAGTGGCCGGCGAACAGCACGGCCAGGTGGTAGTGGCTCTCGCCCGGTGCGACCTCGAAGGTGAGCACGATCTCGGGAAACAAGGTTGCCCGTCCGATCAGATCGGCCCACGGCCCGACGGCGTAGGTCAGCACGTGGGTGCCCGGGCCGACGACACTCTCGAACCGGATCCGGCCGTCTGCGTCGGTCACGGTGTGGTCGATGGGACCGTTGGGGCCGGTCAGGCTTACCGCGACGCCGTCGGCCGGACGGCCGGCCACGGAGTCGAGCACATGGGTGCTGATGGAGGTCATTCGAAGGTCGCTTCCAGTCGAAGGGTGGCGATCTGGATCAGTTCGCCACGAGTGACCTCGAGTTCGGTCTCGGGGTCGTTGTCCAGCCGATCCTCCAGCAGGGCGAGCAGTTCGTGCGCTGAGCGGCCCTTGGCCCGCACCAGATAGATCCGACCGAACCTCTCCTCGTAACGACGGTTGCCCTCGGCCAGTCGCGTGCGGATCTCGGGGTCGTCGCGGTCGACACCGGCCTGTTCGGAACCGGACAGCTGGGCGCTGGCCCCATGGCCGGTGTGCCTCTCCCCGATGCGGGGATGGTCGGCTAGAGCCGCCCCGACGTCGGCGTCGGTCCACGACTCCATCGCCGAGGTCGCGGCGTGGATCGCTGCCGCGGCGTCGACATAGGGGCGACCGGCAACGACTCTCTCGGCCCAGTGCGGAATCGAGGCCGCGGCCAGGATGGTCTCCAGCGCCCGAGCCGAGGGGAGCGCATTGAACTGGGCAACGTCCATGGAAGCAGTCTAAGAAACCATCGTTTCAGGAACGTTACGGCGCGTTTCGCTGCCGGCTGTCGACCGGGACGAACCGGCCGAGGCTGCCCTGCGTGCGCAGGGCCAACAGGTCACGGTCGCGGCCCGGCGCGGCGACCAGGCACACGCCGCAGGGCAGGCCAGCAGCGGTGGCCAGCGGCAGACTCATCGCCGGCAGGCCCGCGATACCGGCTAGGCAGGTCAAGGTCATCGTGGCGTCACGGGTCCGTTGCACCTGCTCGGCGGCGGCGCCGACGCGGGGGGCCACACTGGAGGCCGAGGGCAGCACCAGCACTCGGTCGCCGACCAGTTCCACGATCCGACCGCGCGCCGAGTCGACCACGGTGAGCGCCTCGACCGCCTCCTCGGCGCCGACCCGGGACGCATTCTCGAACCTGCCACGGACATCGGCTGCCAAGGAGTCCAGGCGCGGACCCAACCACTCGCCGTGGACCTGCCACGCCTGGAACGCCTGATAGGTCTGCATCGCCGACCGCCACTGGATCAACTCGTCGAGATCCCAATCCTCGACGGATCGTTCGGGTCCCCAGCCGGAGACCGCCTCGGCGACGTCGGGGTCGGCCAGCGCCGTCAGCGACGGCACCTCGACGAACTCGGTGAGTTCTCGGACGTCGGCGCTCGGCAATAGCACGTCGCCGACGGCCTGAAGCAGGAACGCCGAGCGTGTCATCCAGCCCACCGCGTCGAAGCGAGGTGCCAACGGCAGTAGTCCGGTACGGGGGACCAGGTCGTGCGAGGTGCGGATTCCGAAGAGTCCCTGGTATGCCGCAGGCACCCGGATCGATCCGCCGGTGTCGGTGCCGAGCCCGATCGTCGCGTGCCCCAGGCTCACCGCGCTGGCCGATCCGGACGAGGAGCCGCCAGGCAGGCGGTAGGGCGCCTTCGGGTTCGGCGGCGTGCCGTAGTGGGCGTTGGCGCCGGCCAAGGAGTAGGCGAACTCGTCGGTGCGTGCGATACCCCGCACCGAGGCACCGGCGTCCAGGAGGGCAGCCACCGCCGCAGCATGCTCGGGTTCCACTTCGGCGTGGGACAGCCATTCGGGGTTTCCCGCGCCGATTCGCTGGCCGGCGACGGCGAACAGGTCTTTGACCGCGACGCTCTCCCCGGACAGCGCTGCGTCGGGGTCGGCACCGGGCACCAACGGGTCACCGACCAGTCGCCAGATCCGGGTGTCCAGTGCCGGGCCGGGCACCGCGACGTGGGCCGCGGTGACCTGCCACCCGCCATACTCCCGGCGGCCGGGGGTGCGGGCCCACAGTTGGGTCTGCTGGCCGCGCCCTCCGCGGGACAGTTCGGTGACCGCGACGACCAAGGCGTGATCGTTGTCGACCACCTGCAGGTGGGTCTCCACGACGGTGCGCTGCGGGGCGCCGCGGCGAGCCGATCGGAAGGCGGCGATCTGGTCGTGTCCCACCAGAAGCCCGGACCCATCGCCACGCAGCGTGTCGGCGGCGTCTGCGAAGAGGGCGTCGAGGACAGCCACGTCGTCGGACATCAGCGCCGATTCATAGGCCCAGAAGGCGTCCATCAGGCCATCGGGGGCGGTCGGCACCGAGGTCATTCGAAGTCTGCCTTCCGGATGGTGGCGTGGACACCCTTGACCAGGTCGACCACCTGGGAGATGCGGAAGTCGGTGGCCGCCGACAGGTAGGCCAGCGCCATCGACGGGTCCATCCCGAACCGGGCCTGGAGCAGCCCGATCGCCGCCCGCACACAGTTGGCGGTGGCCACGTCGAGGTCCAGGTCGAGACCAGTCGGCACCAGGAACTGCGACGTCTCGGCCAACGGGCCTGCCAACTCGCCGAACTGGGTGGCAGCGTCCTCGCGCGCGATCACGTCGAGCCGGACGGTGGCCCGCAGCGACGCCTCCATCGCAGTCAAGGCCACCTCGCCGTCGCCCTGGGCGAAGTGGGGGTCGCCGACATAGGCCAGGGCTCCGTCGACCTGGATCGGCAGATAGAGCGTCGACCCGACGGTGAGCAACGAGATATCCAGGTTGCCGCCATGGGGCCCCGGCGGCACCGAGTGTGGCCGTTTGTCGCCGGCCACGGCAACGCCCATGATGCCCAGGAAGGGGTGCAGGTCGAACCTGACGGTGCGGTCCGAGCCGGGCGCCAGAGGCAACACGCCGCGGCCGCCCTCGACCCGCGCGAACGCGCTGAAGGTCTCACCCGACAACGGGAACTCGCCGGGAAGCGCCCCTTTGCCGTGCCGGTTGGAGATGACCCCGTAGGGCACCCGGGGAAGGGTCTCCACGACGGTGATGGCCAGCAGGTCGCCCACTCGTGCGCCGGCGACCTCGACCGGACGGGAGACCACGTGCGGGCCGTCGACCCCGAAGGTGCGCGGGTAGGCCGAGGAGGCCAACTCGATGGCGTCACTGAGCACCTCGCCCGCACCGTGGGACTCGAAGAACTTCCGCGGGTCGCGGCCCTGGTCCTCCAAGATTCCCTCGTGACTGATGGTGTCGACGGTGACCTCGGTGCCCGGGTCGACCCTGAGCACGGGCGAGTCGGTCGAACAGGGCAACCTGCCCCACAGCACCGAGTCGACCCCGGAGGGAAGGTAGGTAGCCGATCGGATCGGTCCGACGCCGGGCTGCAACGCGGGTTCCATGCCCGAAGCCTAGTGCGAGCCCTGGGTCGTCAGATCAGGATGGCCAGCGCGACGGCAGCGGCCATCACGACCACCGTCGCGGTCATGATCAGTCCGTTCGCCGAGGCCGGCAACTTCGAACCGGTCCTGATGGCGCGTTCGACCGCCGCCCAGTGGCGGTAGGAACCAACACTGATCAGAGCCGACAGCGCCAGCAGCATCAACACGGTAGTGGTGCGCATCCACGCCGCCCCGATCAGGTCGAGGGTCTGAAGAGCGACTGCACCCGCCACCAGCGTCAGGGCGGTGCGGATCCAGGCCAGTAGGGTCCGCTCGTTGGCCAGACTGAACCGCACGTCGGGGTCCTCTCCGACTCCGTAGACGCTGCGGGGGCGACGATCATCGTCAGACACGGTCACCATCGAACCACGACCGGTCGATACTCAGCACCCAGCGGAGCCCCGGATGCTCGGCCTGGGTCCACAGTTCGTCGGTGGACGGCCACCAGGTGAGGTCTTCAGGTCCGGGCGGGACAGCACTGCGATGGCGTCTGGTGGTCTCGCTGGAGTCGACGTACACGCTGCCGCGGCGAAACCTGCCGTGGGACGCAGTCAGGTAGCGGCGACCGTGGACCAGCACCGCGCCCTGGGCCGAGGAGATCTGCGGGTCGATCACCTCCACGGGGCGCGAGACGCCGGTCTCGTCCAAGGCCGGCAGGCCACTGTCCGGCTCAAGCGGAAACCGCGCGAGTCGGGTGGTCTGTTGCCTGCGTCCGTACTCACCGACCAACAGGTGGGGGCCCGAGCGGTCAAGGGACATGAAGGAGTAGCGCAGTGGTTCCTCAGGGCCGTCGCTGTCGGCGACATAGGTTTGCCGCACTGGCAGGATCCAGTCGGCGTCGATGCGGTGGCGCAGACTCTGCGGCGTGCTCATCAGGTCCGCGACGTGCGCGGTGAAGAACCCTGAGCCGGTGGCCGCCACGTGGATCCAGTCCCGGTGCCACACGATGCCACCGGCGTGCACCCGCAACGGCGCCAGCGTGACCGCTGCGTCACGCACGGTCGGCACCACCAGTCGGACGTGGCGATAGCGCAGCCGGTCCAGGTCCAGGAAGGTGAGTCGCGAGCCGGATTCGGGGTTGCGGGCATACCAACTGGTGACCAGGATCCGACGGCCGCCGACAGTTTCCTCGCCGGTGCCGGTGCCGGTGTCCGCGCCGGCGTCGGCCGAGGAGGTGATGCCCTGGGGATACCAGCGCCAGTCCCAACGGTCCGTGAGGTTCCAGCTCAGCGCCCGCTTCACTGCCCGACCGGGCGCTCGACTGCGGTGCGCCCGGCGGTCGAGGTCGGCCATCAGCGCGTCCAGACCGCGCCGTGATCCCGGCAGGGCGGCCAATGCCGCGATGGCTGAGCCGCGGTCCTCGACTCCTCGGATGCGCAATGGGCTCACGTCGAACCAGATTAGAGTGCCTGGGGTTGACCGTGCCTAAAGTTGACCCATGCGTGGGATCTTCTTCGAGTCCGCCGACGCCGAGTCGGCTGCCGCCCGGCTGCGCCACGACGGGTGGACCGCCCAGGTGGTGCCCGAGCCGTTGGCCGGCGAGGACGACGACGAGGCGCACCCCTACGCCGTGCTCAGCGACGCCCCGGAGATGGTCCTGGACCTGGTGGTCGATGAGTACGACGGCTGGCTCGATGTCGAAGAGGTGACGCCACGGCGGCCACCGCTGGATCTGCCGCCGGCTCCCCAACGCATCAAACGAGGGTCCACCTAGACTTGCACCCATGCCCGATCAGCGGATCCTCCTCGTCCACGCCCACCCCGACGACGAGACGATCGGGCAAGGCGGCACCATGGCCCGTTACGTCGCCGAGGGGCGCCACGTCACCGTGGTCACCTGCACTGCCGGTGAACTCGGAGAGGTGTTGGTGCCTGAACTCGAGCACCTCGCGGCCGATCGAGAGGACCGACTCGGGGAGCACCGCACCACCGAGATCGCCGCCGCGATGACAGCGCTCGGCGTCACCGACCACCGCTTCCTCGGCGGCTACGGGACCTACCGTGACTCCGGGATGCAGTGGCACCCCGACGGCCACGCCATCGCCGCCGACGACATCGCCGAGAACGCGTTCTGGAACGCCGACCTGCTCCAGGCGGCCAACCAGCTGGTGGAAGTCATTCGCGAGACCCGCCCGCAGGTGCTGGTCACCTACGACGAGTTCGGCGGCTACGGGCACCCCGACCACATCAAGGCCCACCAGGTCGCCATGTATGCCGCGTCGCTGGCGGCCGTGCCGAGCCATCGGCGGGACCTGGGTGAGGCCTGGGACATCTCCAAGATCTACTGGGGCGCGATGAGCGAGTCGATGATGCGCACCGGGCTGCAGATGCTGCGCGACTCCGGTGATACCGAGTCGTTCAACGGGATCGACCCCGACGGCTCCCTGCCGATGGCTTCACCGGATGAGGATCTGGCCGCCTGTGTCGATGCCGGCGACCATGTCAAAGCCAAGATCGAGGCGTTGCGGGCCTACCCGACCCAGATCGCTCCCGACAGCTTCTTCTTCACCATGGTCGAGGTCTTCGACGCGGTGGCGCTTCGGTTGGAGTTCTATCGTCTGGCCAAGGGAGTCCTCGGGCCGGTCGGGGAGAACGGCCTCGAAGACGACCTGTTCGCCGGCCTGGCCTGACCGGCCTGTCCCGACTCGGCCTGTCCTGACCATGAAACGGTTCGCAGGGTGCCTGGCCGCAGCCGTCGTCGGCGTCCTCACCGGGACCGCGGCGACCCTGGTGCACCCCATCTCGGGCCCGCTCGCACTAGCCGTCGCGGCCACCTTGGCCAGCTGCTGGGCGTGCCCGCCCGGTTGGGTCCGGATGTCCTACGCCCTCACCTGGATCGTGCCCGTCGGGTTCTTCATGGTGCCGCGCCCCGACGGTGGCTACCTGATCGGTTCCGACGGCCCTGGTTACCTGTTGGTGGCTCTGGGGATGGTGGTGATCTCGGTGGCGGTGGTCACCATTCCGCGGCGACGTCAGCCGCTTCGGGAGCCCCGCCAGGCGGCGGGGGAGTCGACCGTGTCGGGTGTCGGCCCGTAGCCTGTTCAACTATGAGTCGACCCAGCAGCGGGGACACCGGCACCCGCCCGAGCCGACCGGCGCCTCAGTGGAAGCCGGTCAGCCAGCCGACCCGGTCCCGCAAACGGCGTGCCTCCAGTGCCCGCGGAGCCTCTAAGCCGACCCCGGGGCCGACCACGAAGGCGACCCCGAAGGCGACCAGGCCGCCGACCCGGAAGCCGACACCACGCCGCTCGTCCACCGCCCGCCGATCCCGTGGCGGCCTGATCCTGACCGCGGTGGTGATGAGTCTGGTCGCCATCGGAGTTCTGGTTTGGATGACGATGTGGTTCACCGCCCGCGGAGAGATCGCCGAGGGCACCACGGTGGCCGGCACCGACATCGGAGGGGTGGTGCCGGCGGAGGCAGAGCGGATCCTCAGCGCAGCCGTCGCCGAGCAACTCGATGACCCCATCCGTCTCATGATCGACGGTCAACCGGTGGATCTCGTCCCGGCCGAGGCCGGCGTACAGGTCGACATCGCGGCGACCCTGTCGCGCGCTGAGGTCACCGAGTCGGTGGACCCGTGGGAGTTGTGGGACCACTTCACCGGCGACGAGGCCATCGAGCCATCCACCTCCATCCGGGAGCGCACGTTCCGCAAGGTCATGCACGGGGTCGACATCGAGGTGGGCGCCCCGCCACGCAATGCCAAGGTGGTGGTGACCGCCGACGGCGTCGAGGTCACCGCGCCACGCGACGGCCTGGCTGTCGATCGTGAGGCGGTCCGCTCGCTGCTGCTCGGCAACTGGTATGGCGAGGACAGCACCGTGCTGCTCACCCTGGACGAGACCGAGCCCGAGATCGGCGGACCCCAGGTGCGAACCTTCACCGACCAGTTCCTCGACCCGGCCCTGTCCGGACCGGTCGACCTGACGTTCGCAGGCAAGCCGTTGAGGCTCCCCGCCTCGATGTTCGGTCCGACGATCAAGGTCCGACCCGTCAACGGCGTGCTTGAGGGCCACTTGGACCAGCAGGCCTTCAATGCCCTGGTGCGGCCGAGCATCGAAGCCGCGAGAACCCGCCCGGCCAACGCCCGCTGGGTGCTAGCCGACGGTGTGCCCACCATCCTCAAGAGCCGGCCGGGGCGGATCTACACCACCGAGGGGGCAACCTCGGCCTTCCTCGGCGTGCTGCTGCGCACCAACGACCGTAGTTCCGCCGTGCGCGCCCAGGTCACCCAACCGGGCTGGACTACCGCAGACGCGAAGAAACTGCGTATCGACCGCGTTGTCGGCGAGGCGTCGCGCGCCACCGAGTGGTCGAAGAACTCCGGCATCGAGGTCGGCGCCATGAGCGGGGTCGTGGTCAAGCCCGACACCTCCTTCAACCTCTCCCGTTATGTCGACTCGGTCTCTCCCGAACTGCTCCAGGCGTTCCGTGACGCCGCCCAGCAAGCCGGGTTGAACCCGGCCGAGGGTGGCTTCACCAACTCGACCTCCACCGGGTTCATGGTCCAGGTGTGGACCAGCACCGAAGAGAAACAGGAGCGGATCCCGGACCGCACCAACGGCGGCGACAAGGGCAACGACGACAACGACGCCAAGAAGCACGCCCAGAAGAAGAAGGATTATCGCACTGTCTACCGCGACACCGTGACCTTCAGGCTCTGGGGCGCCTGACCGGACGCGGCGGGACCGGCTTGCCCGACACGATCAGGGACCGGTCGATGCTCACCAGCCCACGAGTGGTCTCGACCTCGACCGTCTCGCCCCACTTCAGACAGATGCCGAGCACGTCGGTGAACGCCGGGCCACCGGTCGGACCGGTTTCTCCGGGCACCAACCGACGGATCACCACCCGCTGCCCTTCGACATGTGGACCCAGCCCCGACGTAGACACAGGTCGATACTAGGCTTGCCTTATCGCCTCGTCGTGCAGGCAGCGACGAGGTCATCAACGCGACGTCCCCGACGTCCCACCATGAGCCACCATGAGGAGGACCACCCATGACCTACGTCATCGCCCAGCCCTGTGTTGATGTCAAGGATCGTGCCTGCGTTGACGAATGCCCGGTCGACTGCATCTACGAAGGCAACCGGATGCTCTACATCCACCCCGACGAATGCGTCGACTGTGGCGCCTGTGAGCCGGTCTGCCCGGTCGAGGCCATCTTCTACGAAGACGACACGCCCGAGCAGTGGAAGGACTACTACGCAGCCAACGTGACCTTCTTCGACGACCTCGGCAGTCCCGGCGGTGCCGCCAAGATGGGTGTCATCGACGCAGACGCCGCCCTGATCAAGGCTCTCCCGCCGCAGGAGGGCGAGCACTGAGCGTGGCGCCGAACCGCGCCGCCAGCTTCGGGAGTGTCTCGGCCTCGCTGCCGGACTTCCCCTGGGACAAACTCGTCACCTACGCCCAGACTGCTCGCTCCCACCCCGACGGCATCGTCGACCTGTCCGTGGGGACGCCGGTCGACGCCACGCCGACGGTCGTGCGTGATGCCCTCGCCGCGGCATCCGACTGGCCGGGCTATCCGACCACCATCGGTACGCCGGCCCTGAGGGGAGCGATCGTGGACTGGCTCCGCGAAAGTCACGGCGTGGTCGACGCCGGCCCCGAGCATGTGCTTCCGGTCATCGGATCCAAGGAACTCATCGGCTCACTCCCGCTGCACCTCGGAGTCGGTCCCGGCGACCTGGTGGTCTGGCCCGAACTGGCCTATCCGACCTATCAGGTCTCTGCCGCGCTGGCCCAGGCAGACGGAATCGCTACGGACTCCCTGACGGCCGTGGGACCGCAGACCCCGAAGATCGTGTGGATCAACTCCCCGTCGAACCCCACCGGCCGGGTTCTGCCGGTCGAGCACTTGCGCAAGGTTGTGGACTGGTGCCGTGAACGCGACGTGCTGCTCGTCTCCGATGAGTGTTACATCGAGTGCTGCTGGGAGGGGCCGGCCCCGGTCTCGGTGCTGCATCCCGACGTGTGCGGCGGCAGTTTCGAGGCCGTCCTGGCAGTGCACTCGCTGTCCAAGCGTTCCAACCTGGCCGGCTATCGGTGTGCGTTCGTGGCCGGTGACCAGGCAGTCGTCGCCGAACTGCTGGCGGTGCGCAAGAACCTCGGCCTGCAGATGCCCGGGCCGCAGCAGGATGCCATGATCGCGGCCCTGGGCGACACCGAGCATGCCCGCGAGCAGCACGCCCGCTATCTGGCTCGGCGCAACGTGCTCAAGCCCGCCCTGGAGGCAGCCGGATTCAGGATCGACCACTCCGAGGGTTCGTTGTATCTGTGGTCGACTCGCGGTGAGGAGTGCTGGACGACCGTCGCGGCGCTGGCCGAGGCCGGCATACTGGTGGCGCCGGGCGACTTCTACGGCGCGGCAGGTGCTCGACACGTGCGCATCGCGCTCACCGCGACCGACGAACGCATCGCCGCAGCAGCGCGGCGACTGGCCGGCCTCTAGGCCAGACCGACCCGCAGCACCTCGGTACCGGAACCGTCACGGGTCCACCCACCCGCGGCGGTCCACCTCTGCCCACGCAGGGCCACCGATCGGATGCCCAGTTCGTCGGCACCAACCACCAGATAGTGCGCCAGCGCCCACCCGGTACGCCGGCCCGGGGGACTGACCAGGACCACCTTGCCGCGCACGGTCGCCGGGGAGTCGAACCAGGTATCGGCGGCCCCGACCAGTGCGTCGGCGTCGGGATCCTTCAGGGTCGTCTCGGCGCACGTCAAGGTTGCCGGGGACCACCCGGTGAGTGCGCTGGCCAGCACCCGCGCCTCGGCCTCGTGCTGGGCGTAGGCGGTCGGGTAGGCCGATCGCTGCACCGCCTGGGCGGCGTCGGTGACCTCCATGGTGGTGAAGTCGTGAGCGAGGAGCGCGTCGTAGAAAGCGTTGATCGAGTATTCCTCGTCGAGGATCTGCTCGACCGATCCCCAGCCTTGGGAGGGTCGCTGTTGGAACAGGCCGATCGAATCGCGATCGCCGTAGTCGATGTTGTGCAGTTTCGACTCCTGCATGGCTGTGGCCACTGCGATGGTCACGGCTCGGGCGGGCAGGCCACGCTCGACGGCCACCGCGGCGATCAGGGCTGCGTTGTGGGCCTGTTCGCGCGACAGCGTCGCGGTCGTCTCGCCGACCGTGACCGAGCAGTCCTGGGGTTCGTCGACGAGTTCCTCCACCACGCCACTGACGTGCTCCCACGCCCACGCAGCGCCACCGCCGACGAGGGCGATGACGACCAGGGCAGCAACAAGACGCCTCACCCGCTCACCGAGTCGGTCACTGGTTGGCGTGCAGGGTGTCGTTGAGCGCGATCCCATCGCCGGCCCAGGCAACGGCCTCGATGGCTCCGGTCACCGAGTTGCGGCGCAGCAGCAGGTTGGAGGCACCCGACAGGGCCAGCGCCTTGACCACCGATCCGTCGGGCATGGTCACCTTCGTGCCGGCGGTGATGTAGGTGCCTGCCTCGACGACGCAGTCGTTGCCGAGGCTGATGCCGAGGCCGGAGTTGGCGCCGAGCAGGCAGCGTTCACCGATGGAGATGGTCTGGGTTCCGCCACCCGACAAGGTGCCCATGATCGAGGCGCCGCCCCCGACGTCGGAGCCGTCGCCGACCACGACACCTGCCGAGACCCGGCCCTCGATCATCGAGGCGCCCAGGGAGCCGGCGTTGAAGTTCACGAATCCCTCGTGCATGACCGTGGTGCCCTCCGCGAGGTGGGCACCCAACCGGACGCGGTCGGCGTCGGCGATCCGAACGCCGCTGGGCAGCACGTAGTCGACCATCCGGGGGAACTTGTCCACGCTGTAGACGGCGACGGCACCGAGGGCGATCTGCAGGCGGAGGCGGGTCGCCTCGAATCCCTCCACGGCGCACGGCCCAGCGCTGGTCCACACGACGTTGGTGAGCAGGCCGAAGGCCCCGTCCAGGTCGACCTCGTGCGGTCGCACCAACCGGTGGGACAGCAGGTGCAGGCGCAGCCAGACATCCTTGGCGGTGGTCGGTGCAGCGTCCAGGTCGATCTCGACCAGGTCGACCAGTCGCTCGACCCGACGCACCGTGTCACTGCCTTCCAGTGGCTTGAGTTCAGGCGGCGGCGGTGCGTCGATCGGACGCTGGCCGAGTGCCGGGCTGGGGAACCAACAGTCCAGCACGTTGTCGCGTCCGTCATAGGTCGTCAGGCCGAAGCCCCAGGCGTTGCGGGTCACGGTCGTCAAGTCTAGGCATCCCGACCAGCCACGCCGATTCGTCACCGAACCGGAAGCCGAACACTCCGGGCCGGCCGGGGACCACCTTCCTCCGGAGGAGGGTCACAGGCCGGTGCGGCCGTCGATGACCTCGCGCAACAGGTCCACGTGACCCAGGTGACGGGCGTACTCCTCGATCATGTGCACCAGCACGTCCCGCACGCTGGCGCTCTCGTCGGGGTGGCCTGGGACCGGCTTGATCTCGCCGAGGTCGCCGCCGAACTCGTCCAAGGCTTCGTTGGCGAGTCGGACCTGCTCCTCGAACGCGGTCCAGGCCGCGTCCGATGGCCCGAGATCGGTGAAACCGCCGGTGCCGTCGTCATAGAGTCGCGGCACGTCGAGGCCGCGCAAGTAGCGCTGGAACCAGTGATGCTCCACCCGTGCCATGTGCTGCACCATGCCGAGCAGGCTCAGGTCGCTGGGCGCAATCGCCCGGAGCACGAGTTGCTCCCAGGTCAGGTCCGCACATTTGAGGCGAAGCGTGGTCCGGTAGTTGTCCAGGTAGTCGCGGTAGGTCGCCAACTCGCCCACCGCGCTCACAGTGTTGTTGCGCGGGTCGACGTCGGGTGCCACGAACATCCCGTCGTAAGCCATCGGCCCACCCTGTCACGTGACATCTCAGCGTCGCAACCAGAAGTGTCGCAACCGGTTGGGTCCTCGCGGGCCGGGGCGTTAGGCTGTGGCTATAGGCGTTCGAGCCGTCATCAGCGGTGAGCCCCGGGAAGAAACGACGTCGAGTCTGCATGCTGGATCGACCTCGGATTAGAACCCGGCGGGAGTGGCCCGTCACAGCCGTCGACGAGTGGTCGTCCCCGCCTAGGGGCAGGCAATCAGGGTGGTACCGCGCGGAAGCGTCCCTGGCCAGGCAGGACGAGACCACCAAGGAGTGCCCCCGATGACCTACCCCAAGGTCACCACCGACCCCACCAACGCCGTCCCGGCGAGCCCACGGTTCCCCGCCTTGGAGGAACGCATCCTCCAGCACTGGGATAGCGACGACACCTTCCGGGCCAGTCTCGACAACCGTCGTGGAGCCGAGGAGTTCGTCTTCTACGACGGGCCTCCGTTCGCCAACGGACTGCCGCACTACGGACACCTGCTCACCGGCTATGTCAAGGACATCGTGCCGCGCTACCAGACCATGCGTGGCCGCCTGGTGGAGCGCCGCTTCGGGTGGGACACCCACGGCCTGCCCGCCGAACTCGAGGCGATGCGCCAGGGCGGCATCAAGACCACCGACGAGATCGTCGAGATGGGCATCGACCGGTTCAACGACGCCTGCCGTGCCTCGGTGCTGAAGTACGCCGACGACTGGCGAGCCTATGTCACCCGGCAGGCCCGCTGGGTCGACTTCGACAACGACTACAAGACCATGAACCCCGAGTTCATGGAGTCGGTGATCTGGGCTTTCAAGACCCTCTTCGACAAGGGCTTCGTCTATGAGGGCTTCCGGGTGCTGCCCTACTGCTGGAACGACGAGACCCCGCTGTCCAACCACGAACTGCGGATGGACGACGACGTCTACCAGATGCGTCAGGATCCGGCCGTCACGGTCGGCTTCGAGATCACCGACGTACCGGCGGGCGGCCCTGCGGAGTTGCTCGGCGCCAAGTTGATGATCTGGACCACCACGCCGTGGACGCTGCCCAGCAACCTGGCCGTCATGGTCGGCACCGGCATCGACTACGTCGCCGTCGAGCACGAGGGCTCCCGACTGATCATGGCCGAGGCCCGCGTGTCGGCATACAGCCGCGAACTGGCCACGGCCGAGGAGCGCAGCGAACCGGAGGTCGTGTGGCGTGGCACCGGAGCCGATCTGCTCGGTGTCGCCTACACGCCGCCGTTCGGCTATTACAACGGTCACCGCAACGCGTTCCGGGTGGTCGCCGCCGACGAGGCCGTCACCACCACCGACGGCACCGGGCTGGTGCATTCCGCTGGCGCCTTCGGTGAGATCGACAAGGAGGTCACCGACCGTGAGGGCATCGAGGCGGTGATGCCGGTCGGCAAGGACGGCCGGTTCACCGCGCCGGTCACCGACTACGCCGGCATGCTGGTCTTCGACGCCAACCCCCATGTCATCGACGACCTCAAGTCGGTCACCAACGGCACCCCTGCCGGTTCGGTCAACCCCGGCACGCTGCTGCTGCGTCGCGAGACCTACGACCACTCCTACCCGCACTGCTGGCGCTGCCGCGAGCCCCTGATCTACAAGGGCGTCGAGTCCTGGTTCGTCGAGGTGACGGCCATCAAGGAGAGGATGCTCGAGCTCAACCAGCAGATCAACTGGGTGCCGGGACACATCCAGGACGGGCAGTTCGGCCGCTGGCTCGAGAACGCCCGCGACTGGTCGATCACCCGCAACCGGTTCTGGGGCTCGCCCGTGCCGGTCTGGAAGAGCGACGACCCGTCGTACCCCCGCATCGACGTCTACGGCTCCTTCGAGGAGATCCAGCGCGACTTCGGCCGGGTG
>JBPPMQ010000090.1:0-9788 GCA_051306135.1 Nocardioides sp.
GCAACGCCGCCCAGGCCGACAGCAACAGCGCCGCAGCGCCGCCGAGAATGGCTCAGAAGTCAGTGACCAACAACTGCCAGGGCGGCGCTGCGGTCAGCATGAGCACTCGGACCATGGACTACCAGTCGATAGAGGGCGGCACGACGGCTGAGGTCGAGGGATCGCAGTGGTCGGCCAAGGGCCCGAAGAAGGGCTCCGACGCCGTCTTGGTGACCTTCACCGCCCTGACCAGCCCGGGAGACACCAGCTCCAGCTTCTTGCGGCTGTACAAGGACGGCGTCGGCACCTCTGGGGGCCCGAAGTACATCGCCTTCGGCTCCGCCTACCAGCCGGCGGCCGCGTCCTTCTGCACCAAGATCGGCAAGGGCATCCACTCGTTGAGCCTTCGCGTCGTCGACAACAGCTCGACCGGCTACACGACCCTGAACTATCCGACCGTCACCTATCAGCGCTTCAAGTGACCCGAACGTCCGCTCCGTCCGGGTCCGACGCAGCGTCGGACCCGGGACGTCGGGCCGCTCCACCATCAGCACCCCGGCCTTCGGGTGCTAGCCGTGCCGCAGTGCCCCCCCGTCACGCGGTAGTGTGTGACCGCTCCAGATCCTTGGGCGGAAAGCGGCGAAACTCAGATGGCGATCAAGCGCGTGGCACGGCGCCGATTCCGCGTCCATCCGGCGCAGGTGATCGTGCTGGCTTTCGGTGGGGCGGTGCTGCTGGGGACGTTCCTGCTGATGCTGCCCTGGTCTCGTTCCGGGCCCGGCGGGGCTCCGTTGGTGACGTCTGCGTTCACGGCTACCAGCGCAGTCTGCGTCACAGGACTAGCCACGGTCGACACCGGCACCTACTGGAGCGGTTTCGGGCAGGGCGTCATCCTCGCCCTGATCCAGGTTGGCGGCTTCGGGATCATGACGCTGGCCTCGCTCGTCGGGCTGCTGCTCTCGCGTCGGATGGGATTGCGCACCCGGCTCAACGCCGCCGCCGAGACCAAGAGCATCGGGCTGGGCGACGTACGCGCCGTCCTGGTCGGGGTTGCCAAGGTCAGCCTGCTGTTCGAGGCCGTGACGGCGGCTCTGCTGACGTGCCGATTCGCGCTGGGGTATGACCAATCGTGGCCGACCGCGATCTATCACGGCGTCTTCCACGCCGTCTCGGCCTTCAACAACGCCGGTTTCGCGCTCTGGTCCGACAGCCTGAGCCGGTATGTCACGGACCCCTGGATCTGCCTTCCGATCGCTGCCGCGGTGATCTTCGGAGGCCTGGGCTTCCCGGTGCTGCTTGAGTTGCGCCGCCAACTGCGCACGCCCCGGCGGTGGAGCATCCACACCAAACTCACCGTCTGGACGACCGTGGTGCTGCTGGTTGGCGGCACCGCGTTCGTCACCGCCGCCGAATGGCACAACCCCGCCACCCTGGGAGCGTTGGAGCCACCGGGGCGACTGCTGGCCGGATTCTTCCAGGCCGTCATGCCTCGAACCGCCGGGTTCAACTCCGTCGACTACTCCCAGATGCACGACGGCACGCTCTTGGGCACCATGATCTTGATGTTCATCGGCGGCGGTTCAGCCGGAACTGCCGGCGGCATCAAGGTCACCACGTTCATCTTGCTCTTCTTCGTCATCTACGCCGAGGTCCGTGGCGAGGACGACGTGAACGCAGCCGACCGCCGCATCCCCGAGCGGGTCCAACGTCAGGCGCTCACGGTGGCGCTGCTCTCGGTCGGCTTGGTGGTCTCCGCGACTCTGCTGTTGCTGGAGATCACCGGACTGCCACTGACTCAGGTGTCGTTCGAGGCCGTTTCGGCCTTCGCTACGGTCGGTCTGTCGACCGGCATCACCCCCGACCTCGACAATGCGGCCCAGGTGGTGATCATCGGGTTGATGTTCATCGGGCGCCTGGGCCCGATCACGCTGGTCTCCGCGCTCGCTCTGCGTGAGAGTCAGCGTCGCTATCGCCTCCCGGAAGGACGGCCTCTCATTGGCTAGACAGATCAAACCGAACAACAACCCCGTCGTCGTCCTCGGTCTCGGCCGCTTCGGCCGTTCCTTGGCCTTGGAGCTGGCGAAGGAGGGAGTCGAGGTGCTCGGGGTGGATGCCGACCCCAAGGTCGTGCAGTCCCTGGCCGGGCGGCTGACCCACGTCGTGGCCGCCGACAGCACCGACGAGGCTGCCATGCGACAACTCTCGGTGCACGAGTTCGACCGGGCCGTAGTCGGGGTGGGCAACGATCTGGAGTCCTCGATCCTGTCCGCCTCGGTGCTGGTCAATCTGGGGGTGACCACCATCTGGTCCAAGGCGATCAGCGCGGCACACGCACGGATCCTGACCCAGATCGGGGTGCACCACGTGGTCCGTCCCGAACACGACATGGGTCAACGCGTCGCTCACCTGGTGCGGGGCAGGATGATCGACTACATCGAGTTCGACGACGGCTATGCGTTCGTCAAGACCCGACCGCCGGCGAGTTTGTTGGACCTGCCGTTGAGTCAGTCACGTCCCCGCGACAAGCACGGCATCACCATCGTCGGTATCAAGCGGACCGGTGAGGACTTCACCTACGCGACGGCGGACACCGTGATCCGGTCCGGGGACATCATCATCGTCTCCGGGCCGCAACGTCGGGTCGAGCGGTTCAGCGAACTGTCCTGACCCGAGATCGGGAGCGATGGCACCGGTCCGAATGACTGGTGAATCCCGTTCTCGGGTGCGGATCGGTGGCTGGGTGCCGGGTTGCTCCACCAGACGGGCCTCGGTCCTGCACGAAACACGACAGCCCTCGCCATCTTGGTGCCCGCGCCGTCAGCCTGCCACTGTGTCAGCCATGGGTACACCCGCCGTTCACTTCGGTCCGGCAGCGTTCGCGCGTGCCTGAGACCTCCCCCGCCGCCGACCCGACCGAGGTGCTTCGCCGAGGACACCACGCGCCAGCGCCGCGGACCCTGATCGACATTGTCCGTGCCACCGCAGTCCAAGCCGGCGACGAACCAGCGCTCGACGCCGCCAACGGCACCGTCACTTACGCCGAGATGCTCGAGGCCGCCGACGAGGTTGCCGCCGAACTCAACGCGCTCGGCATCGGACGAGGCGACAAGGTCGGCATACGGGTCAACTCGGGAACCACCGACCTGTACGTCGCCATCATCGGGGTCCTGCTGGCCGGCGCCGCCTATGTCCCGGTGGATGCCGACGACCCCGACGAACGAGCCCGGCTGGTCTTCGACGAGGCCGACGTGGCTGCCGTGGTCGGCAACGGACTCGCCGTCGCGGCCCGCCGTACCGGCCCGGCCAGGCCCGCCGAGGACCCCCACCTCGACGACGACGCCTGGGTGATCTTCACCTCCGGGTCCACCGGTACGCCGAAAGGTGTCGCAGTCACACACCGCAGTGCAGCCGCGTTCGTCGACGCCGAATCACGCATGTTCCTCCAGGACGCGCCGCTGGGCATCGGCGACCGGGTGATGGCTGGACTCTCGGTCGCCTTCGACGCCAGCTGTGAAGAGATGTGGCTGGCCTGGCGCTACGGCGGGTGCCTGGTGCCGGCTCCGCGCGCGCTGGTCAGGAGTGGCGTCGACGTCGGGCCGTGGCTGGTCGCGAACACGATCACAGTGGTCTCCACCGTGCCGACCCTGGTCGCCCTGTGGCCGTCGGGGTCCTTGGACCGGGTTCGGCTGTTGATCATGGGCGGCGAGGCCTGCCCGCCTGAACTCTCGGCCCGCCTGGTGGCGACCGACCGGGAAGTGTGGAATACCTACGGTCCGACCGAGGCAACCGTGGTGGCCTGTGGAGCCCTGCTCGACGGCCGAGCGCCGGTGCGGATCGGCCTGCCGCTGGACGGCTGGGATCTAGCGGTGGTCGATGCGCACGGAAACCACGTCGCGACCGGCGAGACCGGTGAACTCATCATCGGCGGGGTGGGGCTGGCCCGCTATCTCGACCCGGCCAAGGACGCCGAGAAGTACGCACCGATGCCGACGCTGGGTTGGGACCGGGCCTACCGATCCGGCGACCTGGTTGTCTTCGACCCCGAGGGGTTGCTCTTCGGCGGACGCGCTGACGACCAAGTGAAGTTGGGTGGTCGCCGCATCGAACTCGGCGAGGTCGACTCGGCCATGCTCGCCGTGCCCGGCGTCAAGAGCGCTGCTGCAGCGGTACGCCGGTCCAGCGCCGGCAACCAACTGCTGGTCGGCTACCTGACCGTCGACGACACCTTCGACCAGACCACGGCGTTGGAGGGGCTGCGCCGCAATCTGCCGGCCGCATTGGTGCCCCGCCTGGCGGTGCTGGACGCCCTGCCGACCCGAACCTCGGGCAAGATCGACCGGGACGCGTTGCCCTGGCCGTTGCCGAAGTCTGCTCCATCGGCCGATCGCGGGTTCACCGAAACCGAGACCTGGATCGCGAACCTATGGTTCGACATTCTCGGGGCCGAGGTCGGCGCCGCCACCGACGACTTCTTCGATCTCGGCGGCGGCAGCCTGACCGCAGCGCAACTCGTCTCCCGACTGCGGGACCGCTATCCGGCCGTGATGGTCGGCGACGTCTACGAATGGCCCCGGATCGGCACTCTGGCCGCCCACCTGGAATCCTTTGCGCCCAGCGGTGCGGTCTCGGATCGCACCGTTCCGGTGGTGCCGTTGAAGACCCAGACCGGGCAGGTGATCGCCACCTTGTGCCTGCGATCCCTGGCCGGACCCCGCTGGTTGACCTGGGGTGCGGTGGCCAGCCAGGCGTTGGCCTGGGTCGGCTTGGACTGGATCCCCACCGTGAACCCGATCGTGTTGCTCGCATCGGTGCTGGTGTTCCTCTCCCCACCAGGCCGAATGCTGCTGGCCGCTGCCGGAGCCAGGATCCTGCTGGCGGGCGTCACCCCCGGTTCCTACCCTCGTGGTGGCCGAGTCCACCTGCGATTGTGGCTGGCTGGTCGAGTGGTCGACGAGATCGGCGCGACCTCCCTGGCAGGGGCTCCCCTGATGACCTGGTATGCCCGGATGTTGGGCGCCGAGGTCGCCCGAAACGTCGACCTTCATTCCATTCCGCCGGTGACCGGCATGTTGTCGCTGGGCAAGGGAGCCTCCGTCGAACCCGAGGTGGACCTGTCGGGTTCCTGGATCGACGGTGACATCGTCCACCTCGGCGAGGTCCGGATCGGGGCCAGGGCCAGAGTCGGAGCCCGGTCGATGCTGCTGCCAGGTGCGGCCGTCGGCGCCGGTGCCGAGGTTGCCCCTGGGTCCGCGGTGTTCGGGGTGGTGCCCGACGGCGAGTTCTGGTCGGGTTCGCCGGCCGAGCGGGTCAACACCGATGCCCGCGGCCCCTGGGCATCGCGCCCCGAACGCCGCCGACGGTGGGTGCCGGCATACGCCGCGATGGCGGTGGTGTTGTCGATGCTGCCGGTGCTCGCGGTGGTGGTGGGCGCCGCGTCGGTGTTGGCGTTGGCCGGTCAGCCCGCGAGTTGGTCTGAGGCTCTGGGACTGTTGGTGTGGACGCCGATGGCGACGATCGTCGGACTGCTGGTGCTGACCGTGTCGATCTGGGCCGTGGTGCGGCTGTGCGGCCTGGCCATCCGACCCGGGGTACACCCGGTGCAGAGCGGCACCGGGCTGGCGGTGTGGACCACGATGCGGGTGCTGGACGAGGCCCGCACCTGGTTGTTCCCGCTCTACTCCTCCCAGGCGACCGCCGCCTGGCTACGTGCTCTGGGAGCCCGCATCGGTCGCGACGTGGAGGCGTCGACCGTCCTGATGATTCCGTCCCTGACCCAGGTCAACGACCAGTCCTTTCTGGCCGACGACACCTTGATCGGCGGCTACGAACTGGGCGGCGGCTGGGTGCGGGTCGAACACGTCAAGATCGGCAAACGTGCCTTCGTCGGCAACTCCGGGATGACCGCCCCGGGGCGAAAGGTGCCCAAGTCCTCGCTCATCGCGGTCCTTTCAGCGGCGCCCAACCGGGCCACCGCCAGGTCGGGCGAGTCCTGGCTCGGTTCGCCGCCGGCGCCGCTGCGCCGGGTCGCGGCTCAATCCGAGGACCAGCGCACCTACGCCCCACCGACGCGGCTCAAGGTCGCCCGCGGACTGATCGAGATGTGCCGACTGGTGCCGGTCATCCTCAGCGTCGGGTTGGCCGGCGCCGTCGCGACCGGACTGCTCTGGTCGGCCGAGGAGTTCGGGCCCCTGGTGGCCCTGCTGCTGGCGGCCCCCACCCTTGCCGCGGCCGGCACGGCCGCGGCCCTGACGACGGCGGGCGCCAAATGGCTGCTCGTCGGTCGGATCCGGCCCGGTCAGCACCCGCTGTGGAGTTCGTTCGTGTGGCGCAACGAACTGGCCGACACCTTCGTGGAGGTGTTGGCCGCACCCTGGTTCGCCCGAGCCGTCATCGGCACTCCGGTGCTCAACGTCTGGTTCAGAGCGTTGGGGGCTCGCGTCGGCCGCGGCGTGTGGTGCGAAACCTATTGGCTGCCCGAAACCGACCTGGTCGACCTGGGCGACGGTGCCACGGTCAACCAGGGCACCGTGGTGCAGACCCATCTCTTCCACGACCGGATGCTCAGCCTGGACACCGTCACGTTGCGGCGTGGATCGACCCTCGGCCCCAACAGTGTGATCCTGCCTGCTGCCGTGCTGGGACGGCACGCTACCGTCGGACCCGTGTCGTTGGTGATGAGGGGCGAATCTGTCCCAGACAAGACAACCTGGATCGGTAACCCGATCGGCCCCTGGGTGGACCCGTCGTGAAGGCCGGCTCCGGCGACCTCCCCACCTCCGATCCCTACCTGCGCGGACACGGCGACCCGTCGTGGAGTGCCACCGGCTATGACCTGGACCTGGACTATGCGGTGGCCACCAACCGGCTTCAGGGGCAGGCCACCATCACCGCCGTCGCTGAGCGGGAGACCGGCCGGATCGTGCTCGATCTGGCGGGCCTCGGGGTGGACAAAGTCAGTGTCACCGGGGCGGTGCTGGCCCGCTACGCCACTCGCAGCAACCGTCTGGTGCTCACCCTGCGCTACCAGATCGCCGCAGGAACCGAGTTTCGCGTCACCGTCCGCTACAGCGGCAAACCCGTTCCCCTGATCGATCGTCACCACGGGGACGCCGGCTGGGAAGAGTTGACCGACGGGGTCATCGTCGCCGGCCAACCACACGGCGCGCCGACCTGGTTCCCCTGCAACGACCGGCCCGACGACAAGGCGCGCTACCGGATCAGCGTGACCACCCAGCCCGACTACACCGTGGTCGCCAACGGCACGCTGGTCAGCCGCACCCGGCACGGTAGTTCGGTGACCTGGGTCCACCGGCAGGACGCCCCGATGGCCAGTTACCTGGCGACCGTCCAGATCGGACGCTACGAGATGGTCGACCTCGACGCGGTGGTGCCGATGCGGGCGGCCATCCCGCCGGGCTCCTCCGACGGGTTCGCGGCGGCCTTCGGCGACCAACCGGAGATGATGGCTGCTTTCACCGCGATGTTCGGTCCCTACCCGTTCGAGTGCTACGCGGTGGTAGTGACCGCCGACGAGCTGGAGATTCCACTGGAGTCCCAGGGCTTGTCCACCTTCGGGGTGAACTTCCTCAACGCCGACTGGGACTCGGTGAGGCTGGTGGCCCATGAACTCGCCCACCAGTGGTTCGGCAACGCGGTCACCCTCAAGTCCTGGCGGGATATCTGGCTGCACGAAGGCTTCGCGTGCTATTCCGAATGGCTGTGGTCGGAGGCGTCGGGTCTCGACAGCGCGGACACACACGCCCGCAACCATCACCGCAGACTCTCCGGCCTGGACCAGAATCTGCTGCTGGCCGACCCGAGTCCGGAGATGATGTTCGACGACCGGGTCTACAAGCGCGGTGCCCTGACCCTGCACGCGGTGCGTCTCCAGGTCGGTGACGTCGCCTTCTTCGACTTGCTCAAAGGTTGGGTGTCGACCCGCTCGGGCGGCTCGGTGACAACCGCTGAGTTTCGGGAGTTCGCCATCGCTCAGACCGGCGTCGAACTCGATCAGCTGTTCACCGACTGGTTGGACCGCACGGCGCTGCCGGACCTACCAGCCGCCAGTTGACCCCGGCACCGGCAACCGATCCGACCAGCGGGTAGGGCACCCGGATGGGTCGGGACTCAAGCTCCGGAAGGTCTGTCACGTCGCGGCGAAGCCCCTCACCGGTCGACTTCAGCAGTGCCTCGACCCGCGTCCAGGTGCGTCGGTCGCCGACACCGTCGAGCGGTTCTGCGTCGGTCTCGATGTCGATCCCGACCGGCCCGGACCACGTCCAGGCGACCGCGGCCATCGAGCCGGCATACGACATGCTCACCGCTGCCGTGCTGCCGATCGCGAACGGTTGGCCGTGGCGGTCACTGCCGCAGCGCGCACACAACCGGACGATCCGGGTCGCGCCGGTGGCCGAGACCAGTTCGGCCTCGGCCAGTCGGCGCAACCCGTCGTCTGCTGTGGACACCAGATCTGCCTGGAGTGACTCGGCGTGGCAGGGTACTCGCGTCGTTCAGCCGCGGGCCGCACTGCCGCGGTTGCGACGCTGCCCGCCACCGGCGGGCCGGGAACCCGAACCACGCGAACCTGCTGCGGAGGCCGACCGGGATCGCTGAGCGCCACTGCGAGGGGTCGAGGACTCCGAGGTGGCGCGACCCGACGGTGCGCCGGCGGCCGCAGCCGGGCGGCTCGACCGTGAACCGGTGGTCGAACCCGACCCGGATCCACTCTGCGACCGGGACCCGGAACCGCCCTGCGGACGAGAACCGGAGCGGCCACCCGAACGGGAGCCACCGGAACGGCCCGCGTTGGAGGCCTTGGCGGCAGGCTTGCCGGTGCGGGCCACACCGGCGCCGTGCTCGGTGAGCTCGATCGCGCCACTGCGGGTGCGCTCGCCGGGAGCGAGTTCGACCAGCACCGGGTGCGAGGTCGAGTCGACCCGGGTGATGGTCGGGTTGATGCCGGCGGCCTTGGTCAGGGCGCGCACATCCTTGGTCTGATCCGAGGTCATCAAAGTGACCACGGTGCCTTCGTTACCGGCGCGTGCGGTGCGACCCGAACGGTGCAGGTAGGCCTTGTGCTCGGCCGGCGGGTCGGCGTGCACCACCAGGGTGACGTCGTCGACATGGATGCCGCGGGCGGCGATGTCGGTGGCCACCAGAGCGGTCGCCTCACCGTTGCTGAAGGCCTCCAGGTTGCGGGTCCGGGCGTTCTGACCCAAGTTGCCGTGCAGTTCGACGGCCGGCACACCGTTGCGGTTGAGCTGCTTGGTCAGTGCCTTCGCACCGTGCTTGGTGCGGGTGAACACCATGGTGCGACCCGGGGCACTGGTCAGGTCGACCAGAATCGAGAGACGCTGGTCGCGCTCGACGTGCAGCACGTGGTGAGTCATGGTGCCGACAGGCGACTGGGCCGAGTCGGCCTCATGGGTGACCGGGTTGACCAGGAACTGGCGCACCAGCACGTCGATGCCCTTGTCCAGGGTGGCCGAGAAGAGCAGCCGCTGACTGCCTGCGGGAGTCTTGGTCAGCAGTCGACGTACGGCCGGCAGGAAACCGAGGTCGGCCATGTGGTCGGCCTCGTCGAGCACAGTGATCGCCACGTCGCCCAGCGAGCAGTGGCCCTGGGCGATGAGGTCCTCCAGCCGGCCGGGGCAGGCCACGAGGATGTCGACACCCTTACGCAGCGCATAGACCTGTGGGTTCTGGCCGACACCACCGAAGATGGTCCGGGTGGTCAGGCCGGTGGCCTGGGCCAGCGGCGCCAGAGCGGCATCGATCTGGCCGACGAGTTCACGGGTGGGAGCCAGGAT
>JBPPMQ010000107.1:0-28852 GCA_051306135.1 Nocardioides sp.
TCCCATCGACGAAGGTTCCGCCCAGCCCGATTCCGCCCAGCCCGATCCCGCCCAGCCCCGGTGCCGCACCCGAGGGAGGAAAGCCATTTTGACCGACCATGACGACGCGCAGATTGCCCGCCTGCTCGCGGGTGCGCGCCACGACGAGCCGATTCCCGAGCACGTCGCCGCCCGGATGGACGAGGTGTTGGTCGGCTTGGTCGCCGACCGCACCGCCGCCGCTGACACCGCCGCCCTTGACACAGCCCGTTCGGACCGCCTGCGCCGACGGCGGATCCCCCGGATGATCGCCGCTGCAGCCGCGGTGCTGGTCGTCGGTGGGCTCGGCTGGTCAGTGGCCGACCGCAGCAGCGACGAAATGGCGACGACGGATGCCGGAGCCGAATCGGCGGCCGTTGCCGAATCCGGCTCAGACCTCGGCGAACCCGTCGATCCCGGGGTCGCAGAGGATGGCATGAGCGCAGGCTCCGACCAAGCTCGGATCGGCGGTGTTCTGTCAGCCCCCGTGCCACTATCCTCGACAACCTTCGACGCCGACGCGACCGCGCTCGCCGAGCAGTACGCCGTGACCTCCTCGGCGCCCGCAGGGGGCGAAGCCTCCTCGACGGCCACTACCGTCACCGCGACAGGGTTTCGCTGCGGGCCGGCGAACTGGCCGTCGGGCACCCTGCTTCCGGTCGTCTATGACGGCTCCGACGCGGTGCTCCAGGTCACCGGCGACGCCGGGGCGTGGGAGATCTCGCTGCTTGACTGCGAAACCGCTGAGGTGCTCCGGCGGACCACGGCAGCACCGTGATCCGCGCCGAATCGACACGGCGACCGGCGGGAATGTCGCTGCCCTATGATCGGTTGAGACAGGCAAACCACCAATCGTGGTTCACATCAGCACCACGGGAGTCACTGTGTCCTCATCGGATGTCCGCAATGTCATCATCGTCGGTTCGGGACCGGCGGGCTACACCGCCGCCGTCTACGCCGCCCGCGCAGCCTTGGAGCCGCTCGTCTTCGAGGGCTCTGTGACGGCTGGAGGTGCACTGATGAACACCACCGAGGTGGAGAACTTCCCTGGTTTCCCCGACGGCATCATGGGACCGGCGCTGATGGACAACATGCGCGCGCAGGCCGAGCGTTTCGGCGCCGAACTGATTGCCGACGACATCATCGAAGTCGACCTGACCGGATCGATCAAGACCGTCCGCACTGCCACCGACACCTACAGCGCCAAGGCTGTCATCTTGGCCACCGGCTCGGGCTACAAGAAGCTCGGGTTGCCGGCAGAGGACGCACTGTCGGGCCGTGGCGTCTCCTGGTGCGCCACCTGTGACGGGTTCTTCTTCCGCGACCAGCACATCGCCGTGGTCGGCGGTGGCGACTCAGCGTTGGAAGAGGCCCTCTTCCTCACCCGGTTCGGCACCAAGGTGTCGTTGCTGGTTCGCCGCGAAGAACTGCGCGCTTCCAAGATCATGCAGGAACGTGCCTTCTCGGACCCGAAACTGGAGATCGAGTGGAACACTGCGGTCGAGGCGATCAACGGCACCGACCGGCTCGAAGGGCTCACCCTGCGAGACACCGTCTCCGGGGCGACCCGGGAACTGCCGGCCACCGGCCTGTTCATCGCGATCGGACACGAGCCGCGCTCTGAACTTCTGGCGGGTCAGGTCGACCTCGACGCCGAGGGCTATGTGCTGACCAAGCCCGGCAGCACCGCGACCAACCTTGTCGGTGTCTTTGCCTGCGGTGACCTGGTCGACCACACCTACCGGCAGGCGATCACAGCAGCCGGCACAGGCTGCTCGGCCGCTCTGGACGCCGAGCGTTTCCTGGCCGCTCTGGAACACGCCGACGCCACCGTGCTGGCCTGATCCTGGCCGGGAATGACCTGGGCAGTGCGCTTGTTGGAGATAGCAGACGTCTCGTTCACCATCTATTGAAGGGGTGCCAGCAATGGCCGACAACATTTCCGCAGTGACCGATGCCGAGTTCACCGACACGGTCCTCCAGTCCGACAAGCCGGTCCTCGTGGACTTCTGGGCCGAGTGGTGCGGTCCGTGCCGCCAGGTGGGTCCGATCCTTGACGAGATCGCCGGTACGCACGGGGACAAAGTCACGTTCCTGAAGATGAATGTGGACGAAAATCCGGTGACACCGTCGGCCTACCGCGTCACCGGCATCCCGACGATCAACATCTACCAGGGTGGCCAGGTCGTGAAGTCGATCGTCGGCGCCCGTCCGAAGGCCGCGCTGCTCCAGGAGCTCGCGCCCTTCATCTGAGTCACACCCCGCCGGTCGACATACGATCTGCTGTTCGAGGGCCCCCGCGGTTGCGGGGGCCTTCGTGATTTCGCCCGGTTGATGCCGCAACGGGGGGTGAAGTCGGACTCACCTGGCGATATGGTCGTGCCAAACCAGGAGCGATCGGTCACACTTGGACTGTGAGCTTGCAGCGTGGCACCACCAGTCGACTCGACCCGTACGTCGACCGCTACGCCGCGCGCACCGCAGGAATGACCGCCTCTGAGATCCGCGCACTGTTTGCGGTGGTGTCCCGGCCCGAGGTCGTCAGTCTTGCCGGCGGAATGCCCAACATCTCCGGGCTTCCGCTCGATGTGGTCTCTGGGGCGATCTCTGATCTGGTGCTCACCCAGGGCCCGGTGGCCATGCAATACGGCTCCGGCCAGGGACTTCCGGTGCTGCGCGAACAGATCTGCGAAGTCATGCGGCTGGAGGGCATCGAGGCCCACCCCGACGATGTGGTGGTCACCGTCGGCTCCCAGCAGGCGGTCGACCTGGTCACTCGGGTGTTCTGCGATCCAGGCGACGTCATCATCTGCGAGGCGCCGTCCTATGTCGGCGCACTGGGGGTGTTCAAGTCCTATCAATGCGATGTCGTGCACGCCGAGATGGACGCTCACGGGCTCGTCCCCGAAGCCCTCCAGAACGCCATCACGGCGACCAAGGCGGCGGGCCGCCGGATCAAGTTCCTCTACACGATCCCCAACTTCCACAACCCGGCTGGCGTCACGATGAGCGCCGAGCGTCGCCGCGAGGTGCTGGAGATCTGCCACCGGGAGGGTGTGCTCGTCTTGGAGGACAACCCCTACGGACTGCTCGGCTTCGAGGGCGAGCCGATGCGGGCCATCCGGGCCGACGGGGCCGACGGGGTCATCTACCTCGGATCGTTCTCCAAAACCTTCGCACCCGGGTTCCGGGTCGGCTGGGCGCTGGCGCCGCACACTGTGCGCGAGAAGTTGGTGCTGGCTCAGGAGTCGGCGACGTTGTGTCCCCCTCAGTTCTCCCAGATGGCGATTTCGGCCTATCTGGAGCGTCACGACTGGCGAAGCCAGATCAAGCAGTTTCGCGAGATGTATCGCGAGCGACGCGACGCGATGGTGACCGCATTGTCCGAACTGATGCCCGACGGCTGCCATTGGAACGTCCCGGACGGCGGTTTCTACGTCTGGATGAACCTGCCGCCTGGCCTCAACGCGAAGGCGATGCTGCCTCGTGCCGTCACCGCCCGGGTCGCCTATGTGCCCGGCACGGCGTTCTTCGCCGACGGCTTCGGTGCCTCGTCGATGCGTCTGTCGTTCTGCTACCCGACCCCCGAGCGAATCCGGGAGGGTGTGCGTCGGCTCGCGGCAGTCATCGAGGCGGAGTTGGAGTTGGTCGAGACCTTCGGCACCACCGGCCCGATCGCTGGTCTCCCAATACACGATGTCGAAATCGGTGGACCGGACCTCAGTTGAGTCCGGCGCGCCGCCGCAACGGTAAATTTGCCGGTCCTGGAGGCAATTTCACCGGCATTTTGACCGTTGCCCGGAGTGGGTGTCTAGTGTTGAATCGACTTGTCGGTATGTCGACTTATTGACTTATCGACCCTCGATGATGGTGATGATGCGCTGCAGGTCGCCCAGATCTGCGAAGGTGATGGCCACCTTGCCGGTCTTCTTGCCCATCGTCACCTCGACCTTCGTCTCCAGCACGTCCCCCAACCGAGTGGCGACCTCCCGAAGTCCGGGCGCTTGGAGGGTGGGGCCACGCGGACCGCGTCGCCGAGGAGAGTCGGGGTCGCCAACGGAGATGATCTCCTCCAGGGTGCGCACCGAAATCCCCTCGGCGATCACCCTGCTGGCCAACGAATCCTGGGCTGCGGAATCGTCTAGAGCGAGGAGAGCGCGGGCATGACCAGCTGAGAGGACACCTGCTGCAACCTTGTTCTGCACTGACGGCGAGAGCCGCAACAGTCGGATCGTGTTGGAGATCTGGGGCCGCGAACGACCGATCCGAGTGGCGAGCTCCTCCTGGGTGCAGCCGAAGTCACTGAGCAACTGCTGGTAGGCCGCCGCTTCTTCGAGGGGGTTCAGTTCGGCGCGGTGCAGGTTCTCCAGAAGAGCGTCCCGGAGCATGTCGGTGTCTTCGGTGGAACGAACGATTGCCCCGATGGTCTCCAATCCGGCAGCCTTGTGGGCACGCCAGCGGCGCTCCCCCATGATCAACTCGTAGGCACCAGGGGTGGTCTCGCGAACCACGATCGGCTGAAGCAGGCCGACCTCCTTGATCGAGGCGACCAGTTCGGCCATAGCCTCCTCGTCGAAGACCGTTCGCGGCTGCACCTGGTTCGGGGTGATCGACTCCACCGGGAGCTCGGCGAAGGTCGCGCCGTCCACGGTGGCGAGTTCGGAGCCACGACCAACTGGGTCCTGGGTCGCTGCTGAACTGGTCGGCGCGGACGTCGGAATCAGCGTCCCGAGCCCTCGACCCAGTCCGCGCCTCGGACCACTCATCTGCCCACTCCCCTCGAAGCGATCTCCTTGGCTGCCTCCAGATAGCTGAGGGCACCCGGTGAACCAGGATCGTAGGTCATCACGGTCTGGCCATAGGACGGTGCCTCGGAGACCCGCACCGATCGCGGGATGTAGGTGCCGAGCACCTGGTTGCCGAAGTGGGACTTAACCTCGTCGGCGACGCCGGACGCCAACCGGGTCCGCGCGTCGAACATGGTGATCAGAATGGTGCTCACGGCAAGGTCGGGGTTCAGGTGGGCCCGAATCATGTCGACGGTGGCGAGCAACTGACTCAAGCCCTCCAGCGCGTAGTACTCGGCCTGGATCGGGATCATCATCTCTTGGCCGGCGACCAGAGCATTGATGGTCAGAAGTCCGAGCGACGGGGGACAGTCGACCAGCACGTAGTCCCAGCGTCCATCACCGGCTGTGCGGGCGTCTCCGATCCGGCTGTCTGCCAGCAGCGCCTTCTCCAGCCGGTGCTCCCGAGCAACCACGTTGACCAGTTCGATCTCAGCACCGGCTAGGTCGATCGTCGCCGGCACCACATCGAGGTTGTCCAGGTCCGGGCATGAAGTGACGACGTCGGTCAGCGACATACCGCCGACGAGCAAGTCGTAGGTCGACGGGGTGCCTTGACGGTGCTCGACGCCCAGCGCAGTAGAAGCGTTACCTTGCGGGTCCAGATCGATCACCAGAACTCGCTGGCCCAGCTGGGCCAGTCCGGCAGCGATGTTGACCGTCGAGGTGGTCTTGCCCACCCCGCCTTTCTGGTTTCCGACGACCATGACCCGCGTGGCGTCCGGGCGGGGCATCGCCGGTCGTGCGGATGCTTCGCGGCGAGCGAGCAGGCTGTGCTCGGCCGCGCGGGCCAGCGGGGTGTCGTCGTGGATGACCGGCTCGATTTCCGCCAGGTCAGCTGCGGTCTTCACTCTCCCTCCAGCGGTGGTCGGATTGTGCTCACTGGGTGGTGTTTCACGTGAAACATTGTTCATTGGCGATTCTCAGGTTCCTGTGGAGAAATGCGGAAAATCTGTGGAAAAACCGGGCCCCCGAGCGCAGCTGCACCGGTGGAAAACTTTCGGCTGCGACTCGGCTGCGTCGGATCACCCAGCGTGTTCATCGTCGTCGTCCCGTCGCTCCCGGCCCTCGTTTCGGGCGGTTGGTGGACACCGGCTTCGTGGATCTCCGGGCTGAGCCTGACCCTACCCGGGCGGGATCCGCCCAGGCCACCGTGAGCACGGAGGTCCGAGTTTCGCCTTCGCCGACCGAGAGGACCGTCGGGTCCGCGCAACCCAAGGATGCCAGGACTCCTGCGGCGTCCGCGATCTCACCCGCGACAGAGCCACCCTTCATGGCTACCATCGCACCGCCCGGCGCGACGAGCGGCATCGACCACTGGAGGAGCCGACCGAGGGGGGCGACGGCTCGCGAGGTCACATAGTCGAACAAGCGCTTTCCGTGCAGCGCGTCGGCGCGACTCCGAACCACCTCGACGTTGGTCAGGCCCAGGTCGTCCACGACTTCATCCAAGAACGTGGTCCGACGCAGCAGCGGCTCGACCAGAGTGACCGAGACGTCAGGCCTGGCCATGGCGATGACCAATCCGGGTAGCCCAGCCCCAGATCCGATGTCGGCGACCGAGGAGCCATCGGTGAACATCGGGGCAACGGCGGCGCAGTTGAGCAGGTGCCGCTCCCAGATCCGAGGCGCCTCCCGCGGCCCAATCAGCCCCCGCAGCACGCCTTGACCGGTCAGCCAGTCGGCATACCTCACCACCAGCGGAAACTGTTTCACGGGAAACAACGCCGCCGCCTCTAAAGGAACGGGGACCGGCTCACTCACGGTTTCACGTGAAACATCGCGGTGCGGACCTCAGGCGGGCAGAACGACGACGAACCGCTTGGGCTCGACGCCCTCGGACTCAGAACCCAAACCAGCGGCCGCCACGGCATCGTGGACGACCTTGCGCTCGAAGGGGCTCATGGGGGAGAGGAGCACCTTCTCTCCGGTGGCCCGAACCTTCTCCACCGCCTCGGCCGCGATCAATTCGAGCCGAGTGCGCCGACCAGCCCTGAAACCGGAGATGTCGAGCATCAGCCGTGACCGCTCGCCTGTCTCCCGGTAGACGGCCAATCGAGTCAGTTCCTGCAGGGCCTCAAGGACCTCGCCGTGCTGACCGACCAATTGGCTCAAGTCAGCACCGACGATGGAAACTGCGGCTCGGTCGCCCTCGACGTCCATGTCCAGGTCGCCGTCAAGGTCGGCGATGTCGAGAAGCGCCTCGAGATAGTCGGCGGCAATGTCGCCTTCGTTCTCCAGGATCTCCACCAGGGACTTCCCCGATGCGTCGCCATCGGTGCCCGCAATGGGAGCCGGCTCGGGGTCTGCGTCGGTCTCCGGGTCGGTCACTGCTGTGTCTTGGTTGGTCATAGGTTGTCCTTTCCGCCGCCGGACTGCTTGCGGCGCTGTTCACGAGTCTGTCGCTTGGGCTGTTGGCGGGGGGCAGGGCGCCGGTCCTCAACCTGCGGCGCGGCGTCAGCCACGTCGATGCCTTGGTCGCGCATCTTGGACTTGTCGCGCGCGAGTTTCGCGGTGAATGCGGGTGTGCCCGGAGCCGGGTTGTTGCGGATCACGTAGAACTGTTGGCCCATGGTCCACAAGTTCGAGGTGGTCCAGTAGATGAGGACACCGATCGGGAAGGCGATGCCACCGACGGCGAAAACGACCGGCAAGACATACAGCAGCATCTTCTGCTGGCTGGCGTAGGGTCCGCTCAGGGCCTCGGCCGGCATGTTCTTGCTCATCAGTTGGCGCTGGGTGAAGAACGTGGTTGCCGTCATGGCGACGACCAGGAGGCCCGCCAGCACTTTCACATGCCAACTGCCGTCGCTGGTCATGAACGTGTCCGACAGACTCGCGCCCAGGAACTTCGCGTTGGACAGATGATCGACGTCCAGTGCGGTCAGGATGCCTCTGGCCTCCCCGTGGGCGGCACTGTTCAGGGTTTGGAACAAACCGAAGAAGATCGGCATCTGCAGCAGCAACGGCAGGCACGAGGCGAACGGATTGGTCCCGGTCTCCTTGTAGAGCTTCATTGTCTCTTGGGCGAGACGCTCCCGATCGTGGCCCCACTTCTTCTGCAGTTCCTTCACCTTCGGCTGCAGCAACTGCATGTTCCGCGACGAGTTGATCTGGCGTACGAACAGCGGGATCAACGCAGCCCGGATGACCACCGTCAGACCGATGATCGATAGCACCCACGACAACCCGCTGGCCGGATCGAGGACAAGGCTGAACAGTTTGTGCCAGCCGACCAGCAGGGCCGAGACCACGAAATAGATCGGGGTCATGATGAGGTTACCGAGGTCGCCGATGATTCCCACGACTCAAGCTCCTTGCGTTGGGGTTGCAGTGGTCGGGCTCTGGCCGGAGTGACGCGGCGGCACTGGATCGTAGCCACCGGCCGCCCACGGATGACAGCGTCCCAGCCGGCGCGCCGCCAACCAGGACCCCTTGATGCTTCCGTGGGTCTCCACGGCTTCCAAGGCGTAGGCCGAGCAGGAAGGGTGATACCGGCAGACTTGTCCATAGAGCGGGCTGATCACCGCGCGATAGACCTTCAAGAAGCCGATCAACAGATACTTCATCGAATCCTCACCGAGCCGAAGCCTCACAGACTGGTCGGCTGCTGCCGAAGCCGGTTGATTGCCGTGCTCAGACAACGAACCACTTCGTCTGATAGTTGCCGGTACGACGCGGTGGCCGACCCGGGCAAAGCCCTGACGACCACCTGGGTGCCGGTTGGAACGTCATGGAGATGCTCGCGCATCGTATGACGCAGGCGCCGACTCACCAGACTTCTGGTGACCGAGTTGCCCACAGTCTTCCCCACCACGAAACCGACCTGTGACACCTGCACCTCCGCACGCGCGACGTGGACCACCACTAATGGTCCGGCCGCACGAGCTCCGTGGCGAACAGTGCGCCGGAATGCCTGCGAGTCAGTCAGCCGATGAGCACGGGTGAGCACGAACCACCTCCGGTTCGTCGACCCAGCCCGCCCTCAGTCGACTCAGACAGCCAGGCTCTTGCGGCCCTTACGGCGGCGGGCCGACAGGATGGAGCGCCCCGCACGGGTACGCATCCGCAGGCGGAAGCCATGGGTCTTGTGGCGCCGGCGGTTGTTCGGCTGATAGGTGCGCTTGCTCACGAGAATCTCCTCGTTCGTTCCAACAGGTCTGTGTCCGTGGCGACGAGCACCGCCCACCCGCGCTTGCCTCGCACGTGGGAAAACACGTGCGAAGGGCGTGGACATGCGGAATCCCGTCGACCAGACCTCACAACGGTACGCGGACCCGTTTGGCAGGGTCAAACCAGCGCTCCACCGACCGCTGGACTGTCAAGCGACACGCCGGAGAACAATCCTCACCCTGTGGATGACGGGTTGTGCTAGCGAGCACCAAAGCGTTAGGTTCGGCGGACCCGAGTTTCCCTGCGATCAACGGCTTATCCACCGGACGTGCACTGGGGGAGCGATGACTGTGGACAACCACAATCCGCTCCTGACCAGCGAAAACGCCGATGGCAGCCCTCAAATGATGCGTCTCGGGCGGGCTTCATCCACAGATATGAGGCCTGGTTCACAACTTGTGGATAAACCTGTGGAACAGCTGCACCGCCGCTGCTAAACCGGTGGCATTTTCCAACTGCGACCAGTCCGACACCTCCGGGGCAAACCCTCGGACCCGAGCCCAGGGAAGGCCCTTCGTGGACGACAGCCCCGCCCAGCACCAGCCATTCGCCGACCAACCGGCCACGATCGACCACAGTGCGCTGCTCGCGGCCTGGAGCGCGATCGTCGCGGACCTGCCACCCAATCACCGCGCGTGGGTTCAGGCGACCGTTCCTGCGGCTTGGCGTGGCAACAGTCTGCTGGTCGAGGTCCCCAACGACTTCACCCGCAACCAGATGGAGAACAAGTTCCGTCCAGAGCTCGAGCGGGCGCTGACTGAACGTTTCGACCGCGCGGTTCGCATCGCAGTGATGGTCAATTCCGACCTCGATGTCGACGTGGAGCCCGGGCCGCTGACCGAGACGCTGACCGAGCCGGCACCTATCGATTCGTCGATAAGTCGACATGTCGATTCACCGACGTCCAGTGTCTCCTCGCTGAGCATGAACCCGAACCGTGAGACCCCCCTGGGGACACCGGCGTCGTCGGTGGAGACCCGACTCAACCCGAAGTACACATTCGAGACCTTCGTCATCGGGTCATCCAACCGGTTCCCGCACGCCGCGGCCGTCGCTGTCGCCGAGGCGCCGGGCAAGGCCTACAACCCACTGCTGGTCTACGGCGGTAGCGGACTCGGCAAAACCCACCTCCTGCACGCCATCGGTCACTACGTCCGCAGCCTCTACTCGGGTGCCAAGGTTCGTTACGTCAGCTCCGAAGAGTTCACCAACGAGTTCATCAACGCGATCCGCGACGATCGACAAGACCGCTTCAAGCGCAAGTATCGCGACATCGACGTCCTGCTCATCGACGACATCCAGTTCCTCGAAGGCAAGACCCAGACCCAAGAAGAGTTCTTCCACACTTTCAACACCCTGCACAACGCCAACAAGCAGATCGTGCTCACCTCGGACCGGGCGCCCAAGCGGCTCGAAGCGCTGGAAGACCGACTGCGCAACCGGTTCGAGTGGGGCCTGATCACCGACGTGCAGCCCCCCGACGTGGAGACCCGGATCGCCATCCTTCGCAAGAAGGCCGCCATGGAGCGACTCACCGCCCCGCCCGACGTGCTGGAATTCATCGCCACCAAGATCCAGACCAACATCCGTGAACTGGAAGGCGCGCTGATCCGCGTCACCGCCTTCGCCAACCTCAACCGCCAGGCTGTCGACATGACGCTGGCCGAGATCGTCCTCAAGGACCTGATCCCCGAAGGCGGGGAGCCGGAGATCACCGCCAGCCTGATCATCGGTCAGACCGTCGCCTATTTCGGCCTGTCCATCGAGGAGCTCACCGGGCCCAGCCGCGGTCGTCACCTGGTGCTGGCCCGCCAGATCGCGATGTACCTGTGCCGCGAACTGACCGCCATGAGCCTGCCCCAGATCGGCAAGGAGTTCGGCGGCCGCGACCACACCACCGTGATGTACGCCGAACGCAAGATCAACCAACTCCTGGCCGAGCGCCGGGCTGTCTTCAACCAGGTCTCTGAACTGACAAACCGGGTCAAGCTCCAGGCCCGCCAGCAGTGACACCCTTCGTGCCGGCCGTCGCGACCTCGCACCACATCGGCTTCTCCGCCTGTGGAGACAGCGTGCGAACTACACGGGGAGGATTCCGGATCCACCGTGTCGTTCGCCCCCGCGTCACCTCGTCGTGCACACCCCCAGCCACTGAGTCCACCACGTCGTACACAGCCCCTGTGGATACCAATCTGGCTCCTGACCTGCGAAGACCGGGATTGTCCACAGTTTCCACCGGCCCTATGACTACGACTAGTACTTACCTACTTCGAACCTTCGTGGAACCTCACCTCGGGCCCAACCTGTGAACAAACCTGCCTCTGCGGCTTCTTTGATGCCCGGTCCTGACCGGGTCTGCGCCCCACCAGGTCAGTCCGCGTGGCAGGATTCGCTGAAGGACTCCTCATCCGGGCCCCGGCAGTTTCTCGGGATTCGGGTGAGCAGCCCGCCGAGTATCTCTGTGCTGATCACTATGCGAAGGAGCATCCAGTGAAGTTCCGCGTCGACCGTGACGTGTTCGCGGATGCCGTCGCCTGGGCCGCCCGCAGCCTGCCCTCCCGTCCCGGGAGTACGCCGGTCCTGTCAGGTGTCCTGGTCGAGGCGACCGTCGACGGTTTGATTCTGTCCACGTTCGACTACGAGACCTCGGCCCGGGCAACCCTCGGCGCCGACGTCGACGTCGAGGGCAGGGCCCTGGTCAGCGGACGGTTGCTGGCCGACATCGTGCGCAGCCTGCCTTCCAAACCGGTCGAGATCAGCACCGACGGAACTCGGGTTTCGCTGACCTGTGGCTCGGCCCGATTCACCCTCCAGACGATGCCCGTCGAGGACTATCCAAGCTTGCCGGACATGCCGACGGCCTCGGGCACCGTCGCCTCCGACGCGTTTGCCCACGCGGTCGCCCAAGCAGTGACTGCGGCCGGCCGCGACGACATGTTGCCGGTGCTGACTGGTGTCCGCTTGGAGATCGAGGGGTCCTCGATCTCGTTGTTGGCCACCGACCGGTTTCGGCTCGCGCACGCCGAACTCGAATGGAATCCGGCCACCCCCGACCAGACACTGGCCGCGCTGGTCCCAGCCAAGGTGCTCGGCGACACCGCGAAGTCGCTGACCGCCGGCACCGAGGTGACGATCGCGTTGTCGACGACCGGCACCGGGGACGGCATCATCGGATTCGAGGGTCAGGTCGCCGGCGGCACCCGTCGCACCACCACGCGCCTACTCGACGGCGAGTTTCCCAAGGTTCGCAGTCTGTTCCCGCCCGAGCACCTGACCAACGCCCAGATCGACAAGGCCGCGCTGATCGAGTCGGTCAAGCGCGTCAGTCTGGTCGCCGAGCGCAACACCGCGGTCCAGTTGGCCTTCTCCGACGGCACCCTCACCCTGGACGCCGGGTCCGGCGACGAGACCGCCCAAGCCAGTGAGTCGATCCAGAGCACCATCGAAGGTGAGAGCCTCACCACCGGGTTCAACCCACAGTTCCTGCTCGACGGTCTCAGCGCCATCGACCAGGCAGTGGTCAACCTGTCCTTCACCCAGGCCTCCAAGCCGGTCGTCATCAGCGGAGTTTCGGACTCCGAGACTGGATTCAGGTACCTGCTGATGCCACGCCGACTGCTCAACTGAGCCGGCACCCCAACTCGCCGAACGGACCGTTCGCCCGGCGTACACCACCACAACGGATCAGGAGCGACCATGCACCTCGGACTGATCGGCCTCGGCAAGATGGGTGGCAACATGCGCACCCGACTGCGCAACGGCGGCCACACCGTGACCGGCTTCGACTTCAACCCCGACATCACCGATGTCGCCTCGATCGACGAACTCGTCGCGGCGTTGCCCTCGCCGAAGGTGGTCTGGGTGATGGTTCCTGCCGGCGAGCCCACCCACTCCACGATCGACACCCTCGCCGAACTGCTCAGCGAGGGCGACCTCGTCGTCGACGGCGGCAACTCGAAGTGGACCGACGACCAAATGCATTCCGCGATGCTGGCCGAACGCGGCATCGGTTTCGTCGACTGCGGTGTCTCCGGTGGTGTGTGGGGCCTACACAACGGTTATGCACTGATGTACGGCGGACCCACCGAGGAGGCGGCCAAAGTGCTCCCCGCGCTGGAGACTCTCAAGCCCGCCGACACCCCCGACGGCCTGGTCCACTGCGGCCACAAGCCCGGCGCCGGGCACTTCGCCAAAATGGTTCACAACGGCATCGAGTACGCCATGATGCAGTCGTACGCCGAAGGCTGGGAACTGTTGGAGAAGGTCGACATCGTCGAGAACGTCCCAGAGATCTTCGCCTCCTGGCGCACGGGCACAGTGGTCCGGTCCTGGTTGCTGGATCTGCTGGTCGACCAGATCCGTGCCGACGAACACCTCGACAGCATCCGCGGCTACGCCGACGACTCGGGCGAGGGCCGCTGGACCGTGCAGGCGGCCATCGACAACGCGGTGCCGATGCCGGCCATCTCGGCCTCACTGTTCGCCCGGTTCGTGTCCCGGCAAGACGACGACGTGGCGATGAAGGCCATCGCCGCCATGCGCAACGGTTTCGGCGGTCACGCCATCCACAAGGACTGAACCCATCTCCACGGCGAGTGGACCTAGGGTTGAGCCGTGCACGTCTCGCGGCTGATCCTCCACGACTTCCGGTCCTACCGGAATGTCGACGTGGAACTCGAACCTGGGGTCACCGCGTTCCTGGGCAGCAATGGGCAGGGCAAGACCAACTTGGTCGAGGCGGTCGACTACCTGTCGCGCCTTCAGTCCCACCGCGTAGCCAGTGAGGTGCCGCTGCTGCGTAGCGGTACCGAGCGAGCCCTCATCCAGGCGAACGTCGTCAAGGACGGACGCACCGCGACCATCGAGGTCGAACTCATCGCAGGCAAGTCCAACAAGGCTCGGATCAACCGGTCACCGGTGGCTCGCACCCGCGACCTGATCGGGATGGTCAAGACGGTGGTCTTTTCCCCCGAGGACCTGACCCTGGTCAAGGGCGACCCGAGCGAGCGCCGCCACTTCCTCGACGACCTGTTGATCTTGCGGATCCCGCGGCTGGCAGGCACACGCAGCGACTACGACCGAGTTCTCAAACAACGCAATTCGCTGCTCAAGACGGCCGGGATAGCCAAGGGCTCCGCCCGTGAGACCGCACTGTCGACCCTGGAGGTGTGGGATGCTCACTTGGCCCGGGTCGGTGCCGAGCTTCTCGCTGAGCGGCTTCGCCTGGTGGAGGAACTCCGCCCCTATGTCCAGAAGTCCTATGAGGCCGTTGCCCGCGGCGCGAGCCGCGACGATGCAGAGATCGTCTACAAGGCCTGCATCGAACTCGACGGCGCCACCGACCAGCACGACTTGACCGAGATCTTGTTGGCTGCGGCCCAGGAGCGTCGACACGACGAACTCGATCGCGGCATCACCCTGGTCGGACCACACCGTGACGAACTCGCGACGATGTTGGGCGTCGGGGACACCCACCTGCCCGTCAAGGGGTATGCCAGCCACGGCGAGAGTTGGTCCTTCGCTCTGGCGTTGCGGCTGGCGTCCTACGACCTGTTGCGTTCCGACGGCGACGACCCGATCCTGATCCTCGACGATGTTTTCGCCGAGCTGGACTCCATGCGTCGACGCCAACTCGCCGACCTGGTCGCCGACGCCGAACAGGTGCTCATCACCGCAGCCGTGGCTCAGGACGTGCCTGAGTCGCTGCTCGACACTCGGTTCAGGGTCGCGGCGAGTGAGGTGACCCGTGAACAGTGAGGACTCCGGCTCCCCCACCGAGCCTGCAGCCGACGGCCTCGACCTCGCCCGGGAGGCCGCCCGGGCCGCGGCGGCCAATCGGCCGAAGGCGTCGCGGACCCAGAAGCGGCGACGTACCGAACCGGGGTCCGGTCGACCGACCGGTGCCCATCCCGACGACCGGGACCCGCAACTGCTCAGTTCCACGGTCGGGCGAGTCGTCGGTGACCACGGTTGGGAGTTGGAGTTGCGGGTGCGTTCGGTCATCGCCCGGTGGGAGGAGATCGTCGGTGCCGAGGTCGCCGAACACACCACCGCTGAGTCGTTCGCCGACGGCAGACTGGTGGTGCGAGCCGACTCGACCGCGTGGGCGACCCAACTCACCCTGCTGACCAGTCAGTTGCTGGTGCGGATCAACGCTGAACTGGGTCCGGACACGGTCACCATCGTGGAGACCCTCGGTCCGCAGGCGCCGACCTGGAAGAAGGGGCGGCTTTCAGTCAGGGGCCGTGGCCCCCGCGACACCTACGGCTGACCCCGGCTCCGCCGGGGCGGTTTTCCCTGATATCAGGGAAAACCCGAACTTGGCACGGAAAGCTTCCCGTGCCAAGTTCTGGTTTTCCGTGCCAAGTCCCCCGTCGTATGCCGGCCAGACCCAAGGCAGAACCCCTGAAATGGGCCACAAACGGCCCCGAACCCATATAGGGACACATTCGAGGCCCTATCAAGGCCCTGGTGGTGGGGTTTCTCGCCGCTGAGGCGGTAAACTGGCCTACATCATGAGCGCTCCCGATGACGCCACTGCGCGCCCCGAGGCCCAGGCGGCCCCTGAAGTTGAGTACGACGCATCCGCAATCCAGGTCCTCGAAGGCCTCGAGGCAGTTCGGAAACGTCCCGGCATGTACATCGGCTCCACCGGTGAACGCGGCCTCCACCACCTGATCTGGGAGATCGTCGACAACGCGGTGGACGAGGCGTTGGCCGGATACTGCGACACCATCGTGGTCAGCCTCAACGCCGACGGGTCGGTCTCGGTGACCGACAACGGTCGAGGCATCCCCACCGACACCGCGCCAGGCCAGGACATCCCGGCCGCGACCCTGGCGCTGACCGTCCTCCACGCCGGCGGCAAGTTCGGTGGCGGCGGCTACAAGGTCTCCGGTGGACTACACGGCGTCGGTTCCTCGGTGGTGAACGCGCTGTCCACCCACCTCAAGTTGGAGGTCAAGAACCGCGGCCACTTGTGGGAGCAGGAGTTCTCCCTCGGCGTGCCTGACTACGACCTGCGGGAGGTGCGTCCCCTCGAGGAGGGCGAGCAGAGCGGCACCACCGTCACCTGGACGGCAAGCTCGCAGATCTTCGAGACCGTGGTTTACAACCTGGAGACGATCTCGACTCGGTTCCGTGAGCGGGCCTTCCTGAACAAAGGCCTCAGGATCGTGCTGCGCGACGAGCGGCCCGTGGCCGCCGAGATCGCCGAGGCGGTCGAGGATCCCACCATCGAACTCGAGACCGACGACCTCGACGAGTTGCACGCCTCCGTCGACGGAGTGCCTGCGCTGGAGCAGGTCTTCTACTACGAGCGCGGCTTGGTCGACTTCGTGGACCACCTCAACAAGCGGCGTACGCCGGTCACCTCGATCGTCTCCTTCGAGGCTGAAACGCCCGCCAGCGCCAGCAACCCGATGAGCCTCGAGGTGGCGATGCAATGGCAGGCGTCGTCATACAACGAGTCGGTGCACACCTTCGCCAACCTGATCAACACCCCGGAGGGCGGCACCCACGAGGAGGGATTCCGCACCGCGCTCACCTCGCTGATCAACAGGTGGGGCGAGACCTGGGGTCTGATCAAGAAGAAGGAAGACCGGCTCACCGGCGACGATATCCGTGAGGGCTTGACGGCGATCGTCAGCCTCAAGATCGGCGAACCGCAGTTCGAGGGCCAGACCAAAGCCAAACTCGGCAACACCGAGGCGAAGGGCTTCACTCAAAGCGTCGTCAACGACAAGTTCGGCGACTGGCTGGAGCAGAACCCCAACGAGGGCAAGGAGATCATCCGCAAGTCGATGGCTGCCGCGAGCGCTCGGATCGCGGCCCGCAAGGCGCGGGACTTGGCCCGCGGTCGCAAGGGCCTGCTCGGTGGTGGCGGCCTGCCCGGGAAGTTGTCGGACTGCCAGTCGACCAACCCCGAGGAGTGCGAGGTCTTCATCGTGGAGGGCGACTCGGCCGGCGGTTCGGCCAAGTCTGGTCGCAATCCGCGCATCCAGGCGATCCTGCCGATCCGCGGAAAGATCCTCAACGTCGAGAAGGCGCGCCTGGACAAGGTGCTCGCCAACCAGGAGGTGCAGGCGATCATCTCCGCGCTCGGCACCGGGGTCCACGACGAGTTCAACATCGAGAAGTTGCGCTACCACAAGGTGGTGCTGATGGCTGACGCGGACGTCGACGGCCACCACATCAACACCTTGTTGTTGACTCTGCTGTTCCGGTTCATGCCGGAGTTGATCCAGCAGGGCTATGTCTATATGGCTCAGCCTCCGCTGTACCGATTGCGGTGGAACAAGCCCGCCGAGCACGAGTTCGTCTACTCCGATGCCGAGCGTGACGCGATGATGGCCGACGGTCTGGCCCAAGGCAAGAAGCTGCCCAAAGAGAACCCGGTTCAGCGTTACAAGGGCCTGGGCGAGATGAACGCCGACGAGTTGTGGGACACCACGATGGATCCCGATCAGCGGTTGATGCTCCAGGTCACCTTGGAAGACGCCTCGAGCGCCGACCTGATCTTCTCCACGCTGATGGGCGAGGACGTCGACCTGCGCAGGTCGTTCATCCAGCGCAACGCCAAAGACGTCCGCTTCCTCGACATCTGATCCTGCCCGCCCATCGCCTGACGACCTGTCTGCTGAAAGAGAATCATGACTGAGACCCCCATCGACGAGCCCGGCGGCCGGATCGAGCCGATCGAACTGCAGACCTCGATGCAGCGCAGCTACATCGACTACGCGATGGCCGTCATCGTCGGCCGGGCCCTGCCCGACGTGCGCGACGGCCTCAAGCCGGTGCACCGCCGGGTGCTCTACGCGATGTATGACGGTGGCTATCGACCCGACCGCGGGTTCTCGAAGTGTTCTCGTGTGGTCGGTGACGTGATGGGTCAGTATCACCCGCACGGCGACTCTGCGATCTATGACACCTTGGTTCGGTTGGCGCAGCCGTGGGTGATGCGGGCGCCCTTGATCAACGGCCAGGGCAACTTCGGTTCTCCGGGCAACGACCCCGCTGCCGCGATGCGATACACCGAGTCGCGGATGGCTCCGCTGGCCATGGAGATGGTCCGCGACATCGACGAGGACACGGTCGAGTTCGGCCCCAACTACGACGGTCGCTCCCAAGAGCCGCTGATCCTGCCGGCACGCTTCCCGAACCTGCTGGTCAACGGTTCGGCCGGCATCGCGGTCGGTATGGCGACCAGCATTCCGCCGCACAACCTGCGTGAGGTTGCCGACGGGGCACTGTGGTCGCTGGCGAACCCGGGCGCGACCCGTGAGGAACTTCGAGAAGCTCTCATCGAGCGGATCAAGGGCCCCGATTTCCCCAACGGTGCCCTGATCGTGGGACGCGACGGCATCGAGCAGGCCTACCGCACCGGCCGGGGTTCGATCACCCAACGGGCGGTCATCGAGGTTGATGAGGATAGCCGCGGCCGGACCTGCCTGGTGGTGACCGAACTGCCCTACATGGTCAACCCGGACAACTTGGCTCTCAAGATCGCCGAACTTGCCGATTCGGGCCGGGTCGCCGGCATCTCCGACGTGCGCGACGACACCAGTTCGAGAACGGGTCAGCGATTGGTCGTCGTACTCAAGCGTGACGCGGTTGCTCGGGTGGTGCTCAACAACCTGCTCAAGCACACCGAACTGCAGACCAACTTCTCGGCCAACATGTTGGCCCTGGTCGATGGGGTGCCGCGCACCCTGACCATCGACCAGTTCATCTCCAACTGGGTCGAACACCAGATGGACGTCATCCGTCGGCGCACCGAGTATCGCCTGCGGAAGGCCGAGGAGAAGGCCCACATCTACCGTGGTCTGGCCAAGGCGCTCGACATGTTGGATGAGGTCATCGGCTTGATCCGGAACTCTCCTGACGTGGCGGAGGCACGCATCGGGTTGATGGGCCTGCTCGATATCGACGAGTTGCAGGCCAACGCGATCCTGGAGATGCAGTTGCGCCAACTGGCCGCGCTGCAGCGCCAGAAGATCATCGACGACCTGGCCAAGCTCGAGGTCGAGATCGCGGACTATCAGGACATTCTGGCCAAGCCGGAGCGGCAGCGTTCGATCGTGTCCGAGGAGCTGCAGGGCATCGTTGATAAGTTCGGCGACGACCGACGCAGCCAGTTCATTCCCGCCGACGGCGACTTGAGCATGGAAGACCTGATTCCCGATGAGGAGTTGGTCGTCACCATCACCCGCGGCGGATACGCCAAGCGGACCCGGTCGGATGCCTACCGGTTGCAGAAGCGTGGCGGCAAGGGTGTGCGTGGCGCCGCGTTGAAGGGCGACGACATCGTCGAGCACTTCATCTCCACCACCAATCACCACTGGTTGTTGTTCTTCACCTCCGCCGGTCGGGTCTATCGGACCAAGGCCTACAACCTCCCGGAGGCGTCCCGCGATGCCAAGGGCGGTCACGTGGCCGGTCTGTTGAGTTTCCAGCCGGACGAGTCGATCGCTCAGGTGCTGGCGATCCGTGATTACGAGCAGGCGCCTTATCTGGTGCTGGCGACCCGTCAGGGCCTGGTCAAGAAGACCAAGCTGGCCGACTACAACTCCCCGCGCCAGGCCGGTGTGATCGCGATCAACCTGCGTGATGACGACGAACTGATCGGTGCCGAGTTGGTCAACCCGGTCGACGACATCCTGCTGGTCTCCCGCAAGGGCCAGTCGATTCGGTTCACCGCCGACGACGCCCAGTTGCGGCCGATGGGTCGCGCGACCGCGGGGGTGACCGGTATGAAGTTCCGTGGCGGTGACTCGATGCTGTCGATGTCGGTGATTCGGGCCGGCTCGGAGGGCGCAGACGCAACGCCGCAGTTCGTGTTCACCATGACCGATGGTGGGTTCGCGAAGCGTACGACGACCGACCAGTATCGCGTCCAGGGTCGCGGCGGGTTGGGCATCAAGGCGATGAAGTTGGAGAACGAAGAGCGCGGTGCCCTGGTGGGTGCGTTCATCGTCGTCGACGGCGACGAGATCCTGGCCATCACCGGCTCCGGCCAGGTGGTCCGCTCACCCATCAACGACGACATCGCCGCGAAGGGCCGCGACACTATGGGGGTGAAGTTCGTCAAGCCCAAGGCCAACGACTCGGTGGTGGTGGTGGCTCGCTCTGTCGAGGCTCGCGATGAGGAGGATTCGGCGCAGGATGCCACAATCGAGGCCGATGGTGCCTCAGAAGGTGAGGCACCCGAGGACTCGCAGAGCCAGGACGGGAGCTGATCAGTGGAGCAGCGTTCGGCAGTGGAGGACACCGCAGCACGTGGACTCGGACCGGTGGTGACCGGCACGTCCAAGTCGCGGCTGCGCGGACCTCGCCGGGCTCACTTGCGACTCTCGCGGGTGGATCCGTGGTCGGTGATGAAGACCTCCTTCCTGCTCTCGATCGCTTTCGGCATCGTCACTGTGGTTGCGGTGTTTGTGGTGTGGAGTGTGCTCGGCGCGGCCGGCGTTTGGGACTCGGTCAACCAGACGGTCCAGGAGATCGTCGGTGGCGAGGACGCCGATTCCTTCAACGTCCAGGACTATCTGGGCATGTCCCGGGTGCTCGGGTTCACCATGATCGTGGCGGTCGTGGACGTGATCTTGATGACCGCGGTCGCCACCCTGACGGCCTTCCTCTACAACATGGCTGCCGCCCTACTCGGCGGTGTCGAGGTCACCCTCAACGAGGACTGAAACCAGCCGAACTGACCTGGTTGGATCGGCCGATCTCACCGAGCCGCCATTTTGGCCGGTTAGGCACGACTCCGGTAGTGTCTCGCTTCGGCTCAAAGGGGCTTCCACCCTGAGAGCCACCCGGGCCTATAGCTCAGACGGTTAGAGCACCACACTGATAATGTGGGGGTCGGAGGTTCAAGTCCTCCTAGGCCCACCCGGTTACCAGTCGAAGTCACCGCAGACGAAGGACATGCCATGCTCAAGAAGATGATCCTGGTCGCACTCGTCGTTGGCGGTGCCGTCTTCGCCAAGCAGCGCATCGAGCGCGGCAAGCACGAAGCGGCCCTGTGGGCCGAGGCTACCGACGCCATCGACTGACCCACGACGCCGACCCAATCGGGGGCATTAGCTCAGTTGGTAGAGCGCTGCCTTTGCAAGGCAGATGTCAGGAGTTCGAGTCTCCTATGCTCCACTACGGTGTCCTAACTCAAACATATGGCTTGAGTAAGCGCCGAGGTAGGCGGAGTGGGGTGTCGGTCGCCGGGGCGGCAGTGTCGCACAGGCGCGCCAGGGGCACTGCGCTGTTCACCTGAGATTCGCCAAAGCGTTACGGGCGCGTGGCGGCGCGGAAGCGTCCACCGGCGTGGATGGGGAGGTGGCCGCCCACAAGGGCGGCTGATCCGACATCGAAGGGGACGTACTCATGAAGCATCCCGCCCTATTGGGCTTGGCCGCCGCCAGCAGTCTCATCTTGAGCGGAGTGATGGCCTCGTCTGGAGCCGACGCCGCCGGCAACACCCGGTTCTCTGATTTCACCCCCCTGCCGAGTTCGGCGGGCCCCACCTCCGACGAGTCCGCACCGATCACCTTCGGCAACCCGGCGTTCGGACAGCGATCGATCGCCTCGGTTGAGGAGCAACTCGCCGAGGGCGAGCCCAACAGCGGCGTCTGGGACATGAACACCGTCAACGAGACGGGTCCCCACAAGGGCAGCCACCTATTCACACCGTTCGAAAGTGGCCAGTCCGGCATCCAGCGCACCAACCTGGCCACAGGTGAGACAGTGACCATCTTCTACAGCCCGGCGGCTGGAGACTACGTTCGTTGGGACGCCTCGTTCTGGACCCCCTGGGGCACCTACATCACCGCCGAGGAGGAGTGGTGCTCCGACGCGGCCGGATGCAGCGTCAACCCCTATGGACGCCTGTTCGAGGTGACCAACCCGCTCACAGCGGACTCCGTCACCGAGACTGACGGTGAGCCAGCAGACCTGCAGCACCGCAACGTCATCCCGCGCGTTTCGCACGAGGGCATCCAGTTCGACAAGAAGCTGAACATGTACTTCATCGACGAGGTCAACGGCGGCAGCCTGTACAAGTACGACCCCGCGGCGAGTTGGGGTCAGATCAAGTCGGGTCGCGTCGGCTACTTCGACGCCGGCCAAACCTCCGTCCTGCGCGTCGGCGACGGCAGCACCCCTGACGCCGTCGGCGCCTACACCTGGGTGCCGATCACCGACGCCTGGGGCGAGGCCCTGCCCGGTGGGCTCACCGTCACCGACCCGCGTGGGGTGACCTCGGTGGACGGCCGCAACACCACCGACCTTCCGCAGTTCAAGGGCACGGACTACCAGCGCCCCGAGGACCTTCAGATCCAGACCGTCAAGGGGGTCGAGCGCCTCTACATGGCCACCACCACCACCAACGAGGTCTACGCTCTCGACCTGCGCGCCCAGCAGATCTCGGTCTTCGCCGACCGGGGCACCACCGACCTCGCCACCGGCGCCCCCCTCGACACGGCCCTGACCAGCCCGGACAACCTGGCACTGGACCACGACAACAACATCTACATCGTCGAAGACCGCAACGGCGGGGTCGACGATGACATCTGGTTCGCCCGTGACCTCAACCGTGACGGCGACCTGGCAGACGCAGGCGAGGGCCTCGGCCGATGGGCCTCGAACGGGACCCTCGGCTCGGAGTTCACCGGCCTGTACTTCGACCCCACCAACAAGCGACGCGCTTGGGTCAACATCCAGCACCCGGCTAGTGGGAACGATCGGACCATGGAGATCACGACCCGCTGACTGTTCGGCACAGCTCGACTGCGAGGCGCTCCGGAGACTCCGGAGCGCCTCGTTGCTCGGAACGACACGGATACGCCGAGGGAAAGGTCGTGGTCTACGGCGGCTCCGAACTGGTGCAGCGGGTCCTCTTGAAGGCGAAGACAGATGTCTGCGGTGGAGCCCTCGTCAGTGCCATGGGGCATGCTTGTAGCGTTCGTGCATCAGCCGGAGCCTGTCGTGAGGCCCTCGACCACATTGAACTCGACCACATTGAAACGGTGAGCCATGTCGGACTCTTTCGCCGGGGGCCACGGTGCCCTCGAGCCCCAGAGTCTGGTGCAGATGGCCTTCCACCGGCTCCAGGCAGACATCCTGTCCGGAGCCCTGGAGCCCGGTGAGCGGTTGCGCGAGGAGCAACTCACCCAGAAGTTCGGTATCAGCCGCGCCCCCCTGCGCGAAGCGCTCCGCCTGCTCGCAGAACAAGGCCTGGTCGAGCATCTGCCCCGCCGCGGGTCACGGGTCACCACCTACTCCGACCGCGACTTCACCGAACTCTTCGCCGTCCGCGACGCCCTCGAACGCCTCGCCGTCAACGAACTGATCGCCCAGCCTGCCAACACCCTGGACTTCACCGAACTGGAGAAGACCATGGACATCCTCACCACCGCAGCAGAGTCCGGCGACCGGCTCGAAGCCAGCCGCGCACACCGCGCCTTCCACCAGGCCGTCATCGCGATTCCCGGCAATCGTCAACTCCAGCTCACCTACGAGCCGGTCATCGTCAAGCTCCAGCTCTACATGGCCGCCAACCTGCGCCGCGAGGCCGACACCGCCTCTCCCCAGGAAGGCGCGCGCCGCCACCGCGAGCTGTTCGAGGCGATCATCAGCGGCGACCCGGGCGACATCGCCCACCGCCTGGAACAGCACGGCTCACGCCGCTACTTCCACTGACGCACAACTACAGCTAGAACCCCCGCGTCACACAGACGTTACACACGGGGTCTGTCATCGAAATCCATTCTGTCGACAATCGACAATAAGGAAATTGCAATCGAGACGAGGCCTCCAGTGACGACAGAGCAGGTGAACGCGGCGACACCGCTACACACCCGATGGCAGGTCGGACCGGTGAGTGCCCGCCCCTATGCGTGGCCCTTCGACACCTCCGTCGACACCCAGCACCTCGCAGTCATCTGCATCGACTGGCAGACCGACTTCTGCGGCCCCGGCGGGTATGTCGACCAGATGGGATACGACCTCTCCCTGACCCGCGGCGGTCTGCCGGCCACCGCGAAACTGCTGGCCCACGCCCGGGCGACAGGAATGACGGTCATCCACACCCGCGAGGGCCACGCCCCCGACCTGGGTGACCTGCCCGCCAACAAGCGCTGGCGCTCCGCCCGGATCGGCGCCGAGATCGGCGCAGACGGACCGTGCGGCCGGATCCTGGTGCGCGGGGAACCCGGCTGGGAGATCGTCCCGGAGGTGGCTCCCGTCGCCGGCGAGTTCATCGTCGACAAGCCGGGCAAGGGTGCCTTCTACGCCACCAATCTCGACCTGTTGCTGCGCAGCAACGCCATCACCCACATCATCCTGACCGGCATCACCACCGACGTGTGCGTGCACACCACCATGCGCGAGGCCAACGACCGGGGCTACGAATGCCTCATCCTGTCCGACTGCACCGGAGCCACCGACCCCGCCAACCACGAGGCAGCGCTCAACATGGTCACCATGCAGGGCGGCGTCTTCGGGGCCGTCGCCACTGCCCAGGACGTCATCGACGCCACCAGTGCCACCGCCTGACCCTCCCGACAAACGCCCAGGAGTCCTCATGATCACCGTCCAAGCAGCACCGTTCGAGTTCGACTTCGACCCGGCCACCACGGCACTGGTCCTCATCGACATGCAACGCGACTTCGTCGAGCCCGGCGGGTTCGGGGAGACCCTCGGCAACGACCCCACGATCCTGCAGGCCGTCATACCGCCGCTGAAGAAGGTGCTGGCCGACGCCCGCGCACGCGGCATGACCGTCATCCACACCCGCGAGGGCCACACCCCCGACCTGTCCGACTGCCCGCCCGCGAAACTCAACCGCGGCAACCCGACCCTGCGGATCGGCGACCCCGGCCCCCGCGGCCGGATCCTGATCCGCGGCGAGATCGGCCACGACATCGTCGACGACCTCGCCCCCATCCCCGGCGAACTCCTCATCGACAAGCCGGGCAAGGGCTCCTTCTATGCCACCGGCCTGCAGGACTACCTGGTCGAACACCAGATCACCTCACTGATCGTCACCGGAGTCACCACCGAGGTGTGCGTGCACACCACTGTCCGGGAAGCCAACGACCGCGGCTATGAGTGCCTGGTGCTCTCCGACTGCGTCGGCTCCTACTTCCCCGCATTCCAGGAAGCCGCCCTGGCCATGATCTCCGCCCAGGGCGGGATCTTCGGATGGGTCGCCGATTCCACGGCCTATCTCGACGCACTCGCCGGCAGCGTCGCCGGCATACCGACCGTTGCATCGTCCGTCTAGGAGTTCCAGATGAGTCAGACCACCGAAGAAGCACCCGTAGAAGACACCAAGTTCACCCTGCCGTGGTGGACCCCGGGCGACACCAACGCCGCCTTCGGCCTCGGTTTCAACGTGCTCGTCAACGTGCTGGTCCTGGCCGGACTCTGCATCGGCGTCGTCGGCATCGCCAGCGGCGACGTCTACGGCATCATCCTGCCGGCCCTCGGCATCCAGTTGCTCGTCGGCAACGTCTACTACACCTACCTGGCCCGCAGGCTCGCCCAGGAGGAGGGCCGCGACACCGTCACCGCGATGCCCTACGGCCCGAGCGTGCCGCACATGTTCATCGTGGTCTTCCTGATCATGCTGCCGGTCTACATCACCACCAACGATGCGATCGCCGCCTGGCAGACGGGCCTGGCATGGGCCTTCATCATCGGTGTCATCGTCTGCATCGGCGCGTTCGTCGGGCCGCTGGTGCGCAAGTACACCCCGCGCGCCGCGATGCTCGGCACCCTGGCCGGCATCTCGATCACCTTCATCTCGATGCGGCCCGCCGCGCAGATGTGGGACACCCCGTGGATCGCACTCCCGGTGCTGATGGTCATCCTCATCGGTTTCGTGGCCGCCGTGCGGCTGCCGTTCGGGCTCCCCGTCGGGCTGATCGCACTGCTGCTCGGCACCGCGATCGGCTGGATCGGTGGCTACATGTCCGCCCCCGATGTCTCCGAAGCCGCCAAGAACATCGCCATCGGCCTGCCCAGCCTCCAGTTCGACATGCTCTGGGAGGGCCTGTCCGACATCGGCCCGCTGCTGGCCACCGCCATCCCGCTGGGCATCTACAACTTCACCGAAGGTATGTCGAACGTGGAGAGCGCCGCCGCGGCCGGTGACAACTTCAGCCTCCGCAAGGTGCTGCTCGCCGACGGCATCGGTGCCATGGTCGGAGCCGGACTCGGCTCACCGTTCCCGCCGGCGGTCTACATCGGCCACCCCGGCTGGAAAGCCGCCGGTGGCCGCAGCGGCTACTCGATGGCCAGCGGAGTGGTCATCGCCATCCTCTGCTTCGGGGGACTGTTCGGCCTGATCAACACCTTGTTGCCCACGCCCGCGATCGTGCCGATCCTGCTCTACATCGGCCTGCTCATCGGCGCCCAGGCGTTCCGCGCGGTGCCGAAGGCCCACTACGTGGCGGTGGTGATCGCGCTCATCCCCAACATCGCCTCCTGGGCCCAGGGACAGATCGACAACGCGCTGGCCTCCGCCGGCACCAGCGCTGCGGCTCTCGGGGACGCAGCGCTGGAGCAGAACAGCGTGATGTACCACGGCCTGATGGTTCTGGGAGCCGGCGCCGTCCTGGTCGGCATGCTGCTCGGAGCGATCACCGCCTACATCATCGACCGGAAGTTCCTGATGGCCGGGATCTTCCTCCTCGGCGCCGCCGTGCTCAGCTTCTTCGGCATCGTCAACGCCGAGAAGGTCGAGGTCAACGCCAACTTCGAGATGACGCTGGCCTACGTGATGGCAGCAGTGGTCTGCTTCGCGTTCATCGCCATGAAGCTGCCCTTCCGGGAGAAGGAGGCCGACGAACTCGCCCTCGATGCCGAGGAAGGCCTGCTCCCGCCGCCGGCAGCAGACCTGATGCCGGCCGCCGTCGAGGCACCGACCGGGCACGACAAGCCGGCGGAGGGAAACGTGAAGTGACCACTGCTCCAGTCGACCGCGACGCCGACGTGCTCGCCTGCTTCCACGCCTATGAGGAAGCCCTGGCGGACAACGACATCGACGCGATGAACCACTGGTTCAGCGCCGGTGACTCGGTGGTGCGATTCGGAGTGGGCGAGGAACAGTGGGGAGGTGGTGCGGTGCGTCTATGGCGCCGCACCGCCAACCCCGTCCGACCCGGGCGCACCCGGTCCGAGACCAGGGTCACCTGGTGCGGTGAGGACGTCGCCGTGGTCAGCACCCTGTTCCACTACCCTGACCAGCAAGACGTCGGCCGGCAGTCCCAGGTGTGGCAGCGGGCCGGCGACTCGTGGCAGGTCGTGCACGCCCACGTCTCGATGCGGGCCGCCACCGGGGCAGACACGGCGAGGGCGGAGGATCGGTGAACCCATCCAGGGACCTCCGAGGCGCCGCGGCGGCGGCCCGGGCGATGACCAACCCGGCCTTCCTGCACATCGTCGACGACGCGGACCTGCCCGACCAGTGCCCCGCGGGGCCACTGGCCGGGATCCCCGTCGCGGTCAAGGACAACATCGATGTCGCCGGCATACCGACCAGTGCCGGCTGTGCCCGACTGACAGAACCCGCCGAACAGGACGCGACCGTGGTGGCCCGCCTGCGGGCCGCGGGAGCGGTGCCGATCGGCAAGACCAACATGGACCAGTTCGCCACCGGACTGGTCGGCACCCGCAGCCCGTTCGGAGCCTGCCACGCCGTCGACTCCGTCGACCACATCAGTGGCGGCAGCAGCTCCGGCAGCGCCGCCGCCGTCGCCGCCGGGGTGGTGCCACTCGCCCTGGGCACCGACACCGCCGGCAGCGGTCGGGTGCCGGCCGCCTTCAACGGCCTCATCGGGGTCAAACCGACCCGGGGACTGCTCAGCAACCGCGGCGTCTTCCCCGCCGCACCGTCCTTGGACTGCGTCTCGATCTTCACCCGGACCGTCGGGCTGGCGGCCGACGCGTTGACGGTGATGGCCGGCTTCGACCCAGCCGACCCGTGGTCGCGCCGTATGCCGGCGATGACACCCGGCGTGGCCCGGAGGATGACGACCCTCGGCATACCGGTCGGGGAACTCGACCTGGACCCGCACCACCGTCCCGCGTGGGAGTCGGCCCTGGCATGGCTGGGCACCGGGGTCCGGCTGGTGCCCGTCGACGTCGGTCCACTGCTCGAGGCAGCCCAGCTGCTCTACGGCAGCCCATTGCTGGCCGAGCGGGTGGCGGCCTTCGGGCACCTGCTCACTCCCGACGGACCCGACCTGGACCCGGTCGTCCGCAAGGTGGTGCTCGGGGCAGGGGCCGCCGGCGCGGTCGACCTCTACCGCGCCACTGCACGAATCCAGCAGATCAAGGCCTACACCGACGCGTTGCTCGGTGGCCTGGACGCGATCGTGCTGCCCACCACCCCGACCCATCCCCGACTCGGCGAGGTGGCCACCGACCCACTCGGGGTCAACGCCCGACTGGGCACCTACACCAACATGGTCAACCTGCTGGACCTCAGCGCGATCGCGATTCCGGCCGGTCGACGTACAGACGGATTGCCGTTCGGCATCCAACTCCTCGCTCCCGCCTTCGCGGACTTCTCGTTGCTCAGGCTTGCGGCGCACCTGCTGGGCGAGCCCGACCCGGTGGCCGGGAGCGACGGTGACCTGCAGCGCACCGTGGTCGCGGTCTGTGGGGCGCACCTGTCCGGTGAGCCACTCAACGACCAACTGGTCCGACTCGGCGGTCGCCTGGAGTCCAGGTCACTGACCGCGCCCGGATACCGGATGATGCTGGTCCCCGGTCCGCTGCCCCGTCCCGGACTCATCGACGACGGCGCAGGTCCG
>JBPPMQ010000112.1:0-21518 GCA_051306135.1 Nocardioides sp.
TGGGTGTAGCCGTCGGCATCCATCGAGAGGTCCCAGGTGCCGTCGGGGGATTCCCCGAGCGGACGCCCTTTGAAGGACTTCGACTCCGGCCAGATGCCGGTGTCGATGACGCCGACGACCACCCCGTCGCCAGCCTTCTTGGCACCGCCGAACTTCGTGTTCCACACGCCGTTCTTGCCGGACAGCCCCAAGAACTCCGGGGTGTTCCAGGTGTCGACGGTGTAGGTGCGGGACTTCTCGACCAGCGCGACGTCCTTGTTGGTCGCCAACGCCATCGCCTGCTCGCCGGTCAGTCGGGCTCCGAAGCCGTTGGCGGCGGTGGTGTAGTGCCGGTCGATGGAGGCGCCGACCGACTGCGCGAGCTGGTTCTGCTCCGAGCGCAGGTAGTTGCTGTAACGACGGGCAGCGTCCGAGTGGGAGGCGAAGGGGCGGTCGCCGGTGGCCCTGGTGGCCGGGATGCCTTTGACGCCGCCGGCGTACCCGGTCGATCCGGGCTGGTTCAGGACGACGATGTAGAGCCCGTCGTCCATCGCGTATTTAGTCTTGTCCAGCGACGGCGGCGCGGACTTGCTCGTTCCAGGCGTCCGTTCTGCGGCCTGTGACTGCGTCGGTGCCAGCGTGATGCCGGCAGCCGTCAGCCCAGCGGTCGCCAGCGCAAGTGCGCGCAGGCGACGCCGTGTGGGGTGGTTCGACACGTGTGCTCCCGTTCGAAATCGAAATGGCCCCTCCGCCCAGGCCCCAAGGGGCTGGGCGGCAGTCCGAGACAGGTCGACCATGCAGGGCAGTGGCGGCCGCGGGGGCTGCGCACCCGGGGATGCGCGGAGGGATTGTGATGGCACCAGCCGAAGCCGCCGCCGTCGTTCATCACACCTGTTCATCTGGAGTTGGTCAAGACCCCTCTTGCCCCAAGATCCTTTCGTTACATGTTCTTCATGCAGTCGACCTGCTGGGAATGGCGGTAGTTGGACCCAGAATTTCCGGTCACGTCGCTGCCTGGACCGAAGACCCCCGCCATCTCGAACCCTCGATCGGCGGCACTGACCCTGGCGCGAAGTGGCGGCCCGATCTCGCTAGGCGGGCCATGTCCTAGGGTTGAGCGCACTCGGGTGCGGATACTTTCAGACCGTCAGGTCAGGCGGACAGGTTCAGACAAGGGGCACGTCGTGAAGCAGATGTCGTACCGACAGGGCTCGTGGTTCGCCGTGGCCGGCCCGAAGGCCTGCGTGCTGTTGCCCGGCAGCGAGAAGCAGCGCGCGGTCGAACTGTGGTCGATGGTCGACGCCGGCGCCGACTTCGACGATGTGCTCGACACCCTGGTCGCCCGGGGCCTGCGCGGTCTTTCCGGTTTCGTGCTGCTTTCGGGCGACACCGATGTGCGCGTGCTGGTGCGCGGGGAGTCAGTCGTCTCGGTGCGCACCGACTCCGGAACCCGGGAACTGACCGGTCTCGGCACCCTCACCTGGACCGAGGCCTCCATCCCCGAGGTGATCTCAGTGCGGGTCGTGGTCGATCTGGCCGACGGCGCCGCGCTGTCGTTGCGCGGGGGGCTCGTCCGGGTCGGCGAGCTGGAGATCTCCGAGGAGTCCGCGCACGGCGCAGCGGCCCCGTTGCCCTCGACGCCTGCGATCCCTGTGGCCGTTCCCGTCGCCGATCCCCTTGGACTCGACGACGAGAGCTTCGATGCGCCCGGGGTGGGCCTGGCCGGCAGCGGTCTGGGCGGCGCCGGAGCTGCGCTGGCCGGAGCAGCGCCGCTGCTCTCGGTCGTTCCGGACCCTGGCTCCGGGAGCGAGTCGGTGGTAGGCCCCTATGAGGAGGGCGCCTATGAGGAGGGCGCGTACGACGAGGCGCAATGGCGGGCCGATGAGGCCGACCTCGTCGAACTGCTCGATGAAACCGCCGACGATGACGGCATGGCCACCGCGGAGGGACCTCAGGCCAGCCACCTCGACGACGACGTCGTTGACGAGATTCTCGGGATCGGGCCGGACGACTCGACCGACGTCGACATCGCGGCGGTGACCGATCCGCTCGGCGCGCCACCGGCCTGGACTCCCGACGTACTCGGCCCGCCGCCGCCGTTGCCACCGACCGGGATGCCTCCGTTGCCTCCACTGGCTCTGGAAGACCCACTCGGCCAGACAGACGCTCCGCTAGGGCCGCCACCGGCCTGGACGCCGGCACCGCTCGCCGACACGGACGATGAGCACTTCGACCTCGCCGACCCGGAGGATGAGAATCCCACCGAGTTCATTGCGCAGGCTTTCGCCGAGCCGGCCATCCCGGCCGCGTCGTCGGGGCCGACTCTGGTCTTCTCCGACGGACAGTCCTTGGCCGCCGACCACACCATCGTGGTCGGCCGGGCCCCGGACCCGTCTCGCAGCGCCGACCCGTCTGCTGTCGGCATACGGGTGCCGTCACCGCATCAGGAGATCTCCTCGACCCACATCGAGATCCAACCCGGGGAGGGTCACGCGGCCGTGATCGTCACCGATCTGGGTTCGACCAACGGAACCGTCGTGGTTCAACCCGGTGCCGGGCCTGAGGAGTTGCGTGCCGGCGTTCCGGTCGCTGTGATCACCGGGACGATGATCGACCTCGGTGACAGCCTGACCATCCACGTCGAGGAGTGAATCAACTCGGATCGGGGACGGTGTCGAACACGTCGGGTGTGGTGATGAACTTTCCGTGATTCAGCGGCCACACCAACGCTGTCACCTTGCCGACCACGTCGTCGATCGGGACGAAGGTGGCGGAGTTGTCGCAGTCTGGGTCGTCGGCGTTGCACAGGTGGAACGACGAGTCTGCGGAGTCGCCACGGTTGTCACCCATCACGAACAGACTGTCCGCTGGGACCGTCACCATCCAGGATCGCTTCTGGTTGCCGGTCGGACAGCCCGCCATCGGGCCGTCACAGTCGGGTTGTGGAGCGATGAAGTCGTCCTCGTCGAGAGGCTGACCGTTGACCACGATCCGGCCTTGGTCGTCGCAACACTCGACCGTGTCGCCGGGCAGCCCGATCACCCGCTTCACCAGGTGGCCGCCAGTGGGGTAGAGCCCGACCTTGCTCAGCAAGCCGCGGATGCCGGTCGGGGCGGCATCCGCCTCTTGGCCGAGCCAGTTCGCCGGGTCCTTGAAGACGATCACGTCGCCGCGGTGGGGGTCCGAGAACCAGTAGGACACCTTCTGCACCAGGATCCGGTCGTTCTCCACCAGCCCGGGCTCCATCGATCCGGACGGGATGTAGAAGGCCTGCACCAGCACCGTCTTGATCACCAACGCCAAGCCGACAGCGACGGCGATCAGGATCGCGGTCTCGCGGATCGTGCGCCAGGCCTGGCCGATGATTCGGTGGGTCGCCGAGGGCCGTTCGGGCCGGGAAGTGTCCGTCGACTCGCCAGCGGGCACATCCAGGTCGTCCACGGCTTGAAGACTACGACACCGCTCCCAGGACCCCGTGTCAGGCGGTGGGTGGGTCGAGTGTGGGTCGCGATCGACGGTCGGCATGGGCAACCGGTTGGCTAGGCGGGCGGCCTGCCCCCTAGGATTTTGGTTGGCGGCCGAGTCCGGCCAGCCACGGGTCCCGCGGCGCGGGCGGAGTGAGTGAGGGTTGAGTAACGTGCCCACTGGCAAGGTGAAGTGGTTCGATGCAGCCAAGGGATTCGGGTTTCTGTCCCAAGACGACGGTCCCGATGTCTACCTGCACGCCGATGCGCTCCCTGGGGGACTGACCACCATCAAGCCCGGCACTCGGGTCGAGTTCGGCATCGCCCAGGGCCGTCGTGGCGACCAGGCACTGCAGGTGCGCCTGCTGGACGCTCCGGTCTCGGTGGTGGCCAACCAGCGCAATGCCCAGCGCCGCAAGCCCGACGAGATGGTGCTGATCACCGAGAACGTCATCAAGCTGCTCGACGACATTCGTGAAGGTTACGAGCACGGCCGGCCGCCGAGCCGTGATCTGGCCAAGAAGGTCGCTCCGGCCCTGCGGACCTTGGCCGACGAGTTCGAACTCTGACCGGGCTCCGCCCGGTCGGTTTTCCCTGATATCAGGGAAAACTGGAACTTGGCACGGGAAGCTTTCCGTGCCAAGTTCCAGTTTTCCGCGCCAAGTGGTCGAGGCGGCCCCGCAGGCCCGTCCGCGGACCAGTCATGCGATGTCCGGCATACCCTTCGGGCGCGGCGCTGCCAGAGTGAAAACCGACCACGCCGCCAACACCGCACATGCGACCCAGAGGCCGAGGGTTGCGTTGAGAGGCAGGGCGATGCCGACGAATCCGCCAGCGACCCAGGCCACTTGAAGCGTCGTGTCGGACCGCGCGAAGGCGCTGGTGCGCACCACCTCAGGTACGTCGCGCTGGATGGAGGAGTCCAGGGAGAACTTCGCGAGCGACTGACCGACGCCAGCCACTAAACCGATCAGTGCCAACGAGAGCACGCCGTAGGTCAAGGCACAGAACCCGGCCGCAACCGCGTCGAGTATGACGACCGCTGTGCAAGTGATCTGCGGCTTGATGCCCTTGAGCAGGGAGGCAGCGACCACGCCGATCAGGTTGCCGAGCCCGGCCCCACCCGCGACCAGGGCCAGCGACCAGGTCGGACTCAGGTTCCCGACCGGATGCTCCTGCAGCAGGAAGGCCATGAACATCAACAAGAATCCATAGAGCCATTTGGGGGCGCAATTCGCCCGCAGCGCGAACGCCACCGAAGCCGGCATCCGGACCAGCACCCGGCCGCGTTCGGAGCGACCCGACGTTCGCAACGTCATCGTGCCCTCCCCGTAGGAGGAGTCGACTTTGGCAGGTAGCAGGATGGACGCGATCACCGCCAGCACGAACAGCAACGAGGCATACCGGAGCACCCATTCGGACCCGACGAGCGCCAAGATGCCTGCAATAGGGGCCGAGACGGCAACCCCGACTATGGCAGCCATAGAGATCCTGCCGTTGGCCTTGGTCAAGGTGAAACCCACCGGGAGCAATCGCGGGATCGCTGCAGCTCTGGTCACCCCGTAGGCCTTGCCGCAGACCAGCACCCCGAGAGCCGCCGGGAACATCGCGGCCGACTCAGTCGACAGCGCATCGGCCAAAATCCAGCACAGGAAGACCCGCGCCGCCATGGTTGCACCGATCGCCCACCGGCGGCCGTGGGAGAACCGGTCCAGGAACGGCCCGAGGAGCGGGGCCACGATCGCGAACGGGAGCATCGTCAGCCCCAGAAACAGAGCCACCTGCTGCCGCGAACTGCCACCCTCACTGCTGCCTGGAACTTGGAAGAACAACGACCCGGCCAGCGAGATCGCGACCGCCGCATCGCCCGCTGCGTTGAGGGCATGGAGATAGATCAGTCGGTTGAGACCGGACTCGTCGGCTCCCTGGGCGTCGGCGGCTCGGCGTGCGGTGTGGGCGGCATACCGGCTCGCACGTCCCACGCTACGCCCGGCCGCTGCGGCTCCGCTCCACACTGTCTTGGCGGCTGAGCGTGGTGGCTTGTCGCCCGCTCCAGAGGAGGGCTGTGGGTCGCGCCAATGCTGGTCGCTTCCCTCGCTCATGGCTCTATCCTGCCCGGTCGATGTGTGCCGGTCCGGAAACAATCGTAGGATGTGGGCGTGTCCGACACCCATGCGCCTTCGACCATCGACCTGCTGGCAGGCGCCGTTGATGCTGCCCGTGAAGCACTCCTCGCCGATGTTGACGCCGCTGACATCGGCGAGCATGTCGGATCGGTCGACGAGGGTGACGGACAGGTAACTCACTACTTCACCTGCACCAGGCGGTCTTATCGAGGCTGGCGCTGGTCGGTGACTCTGACCTGCCTGATCGACGGTCCGTTGACTACCAACGAGATCGTCCTGATTCCCGGCGACGGGGCCATCGTGGCTCCCACCTGGGTGCCCTACCGCGATCGAATCCAGCCAGGCGACCTCTCGCCCGGAGACCTGTTGCCGGTCGCTGACGACGACCTCCGTCTGGTGCCGACCTATGCCTACGGTGAAGACTCGTTGAACGACGAGGAGCGCGGTCAGATCCTTGCGGTGGCATCCGACCTTGGACTTGGCCGAGTGCGCACCCTCGGTCGCGAAGGCCTCGACCTTGCCGCTGAGCGGTGGTATGGCGGCGTGGGTGGTCCCGAGTCCGCGCTGGCTCAATCGGCTCCGGATTCCTGTCAGACCTGCGGATTTCTGGTCAGGCTGGCTGGCTCTTTGTCGGGCTCATTCGGCGTGTGTGCCAACGGCAACGCCAACGACGACGGCCGTGTGGTTGCCTTCGACCACGGCTGCGGAGGGCATTCCGAGGTGCGGTTGGCCAAGCGGCACGAGCCGCAGCCGTTGCCCGAACCTGCGTGGGACACCCTCGCCGAGGACCTCGAGTACTTCTGACCCCGACTGTCTGGTGAGCCTGCTCGGTTCGTGGGGCTTGCTCGGGTCCGGCCATATCGTCGTCCGGTGCCCGGCATACCGGCTGACTTGGCACGGAAAACTGGAACTTGGCACGGGAAGCTTTCCGTGCCAAGTTCCAGTTTTCCCTGATATCAGGGAAAACCAGGCCCGGCGAAGCCGGGTTAGGGGGTGCGGCGTCGACATACCTCTAGACCGAGCAGGCCCAACCCCACCCCGGCCAGACAGGTCCACAACCACCAGCCGTGTCCGTCGTCGGCCAGACGGCTGTAGAAGGGCAGCAGTCCAAGGAATGCCAGCGCCCACAGCCCGGTGCCGACGGCGACTGAATACACACCTGAGACGTCGAGTGGTTCAACCATCGGAGCATCGGACATGCGCCCAGAGTATCCGCGGCAGCGGCGACTAGGGTTGCCGACATGACGCTGCGACTGCTGGGCCCGGTGGAGGTGCGCTCCCTGGCGGGCGAACTCGACCTGCGTCCCACCAAGCAGCGCGGCCAGAACTTCGTGATCGACGCCAACACCGTGCGCCGGATCGTGCGTGAGTCGGGGGTCGGGGAGCACGACGTCGTCTTGGAGGTCGGGCCGGGGTTGGGCTCGCTCACCTTGGCGCTGTTGGAGACCGGCGCTCAGGTGACCGCTATCGAGATCGACCCGCTGCTGGCGGCCCGACTGCCGGCCACCATCGCCGAGTTCGCGCCCGAGCAAGCCGACCGGTTCCGACTCATCGAGGCCGATGCGATGCAAGTCAGCGAAATCGCCGGACCGGCACCCACGGCGTTGGTGGCCAACCTGCCTTACAACGTCTCGGTTCCGGTGCTGCTGCACCTGCTGGCGTTGCTGCCCAGCCTCGAGAAGGGACTGGTGATGGTGCAGGCCGAGGTCGCTGACCGACTGGCCGCCAAACCCGGGTCGAAGATCTACGGGGTGCCCTCGGTCAAAGCCGCCTGGTATGCCGATGTGCGCCGCGCCGGCTCCATCGGTCGAAACGTCTTCTGGCCGGCGCCCAACGTCGACTCTGGACTGGTCGCCTGGACGCGGCGAGACGCACCGAGCACGACGGTGCCGCGCGCGGTGGTCTTCTCGGTCATTGATGCGGCCTTCGCGCAACGGCGCAAAGGGCTGCGCGGGGCGCTGCGCGGCATCGACGGATCGCTGGCGGCTCTGCAGGCAGCCGGGATCGACCCGTTGACCCGCGGTGAGGCGCTGGGCTTGGCGGACTTCGTGGGTATCGCCGAGCACCTGCCGATCACCGAGGCTGCCACCGACCCGGCGCCGTCAGGGTCGGCGCCGTCAGGGTCGCCCGGGGCCTCCGATGGCTGAATCCGTCACCGTCCGCGCCCCAGCGAAGGTCAATCTGCACCTAGGCGTCGCAGGAGTCCGAGCCGATGGCTTCCACCCCTTGGGCACCGTCTTCCAAGCCGTCAGTCTCTATGACGACGTGACCGTGATCGAGTCCGAGGACTGGTCGGTGGAGTTGCTCGAACCCGACCCCGAGGTGCCGTTGGACGGCACCAACCTCGCAGTCCGTGCTGGCCAGGCCCTGGTGGCTCATCACGGGCTGGACCGCGCCGCCCATATCGAGATCCACAAGGGCATCCCCGTCGCCGGCGGGATGGCGGGCGGCTCGGCCGACGCCGCCGCGACCCTGGTGGCGCTGGACCGGCTCTGGAGCCTGGAGACCACCGACGACGACCTGCTCGGGTTGGCCGGTCGACTGGGCTCCGATGTGCCGTTCGCGTTGCTGGGTGGCACCGCCGTCGGCACCGGACGCGGCGAGATCGTCGAACCCGTGCGGAGTGCCTGCGACCTGTGGTGGACCGTCGTACCGGACGGGGCGGGGCTCCCCACCCCGACCGTGTTCGCCTCCTACGACGCGTTGGCTCAAGACCCCGACGGCCTTGTCGTGTTTGGAGACCAGACCCCGAGCGACCTGCTCGCAGCGCTGGCGGCCGGGGACGCGCAGGCCGTCATCGCTGCGTTGCACAACGATCTGACCGTGCCGGCATACGTGCTGCGCCCCGAGTTGGCGCAACGTGCCCGCAGGCTGACGGAGTTGACTGGCGCCGGTGTGTTGTTGTCTGGCTCCGGTCCGACTCAGTTGCTGGCCCACGTCGACGCCGAGGGGGCCCGCGGAGCAGCCGCTGCCCTGGTTGAGGCAGGCATCGCCCACACCACCGCCCATGGGCCTGTCGCGGGTGTGCACGTGGTGAGTTATGGCTGAGCCCCGCAACCTGCTCAATCTTCAGGGGGTCTCGAAGTCCTACGGGATCCGGCCACTGCTGACCGAAGTTTCGCTGGGGGTCAACCGGGGCCAGCGCATCGGCATCGTGGGACGCAACGGTGATGGCAAGACGACCCTGATCCAGATCATGACCGGGCTGGAGGAACCCGATACCGGCCGGGTCTCGCGGGTCCGCGATGTGCAGATCGGCTACCTGCACCAGGGCGACGAACTCGATGACACCCACTCGGTGCGCGAGGCAGTGCTGGGCGGCCTGGCCGACCACGAATGGGCGGCCGATGCCCGGCTGCGGGGCATCGTCACCGAGCTCTTGGTGGGGGTGGAACTCGATCGCGCCGTGCACGGGTTGTCCGGCGGAGAGCGCCGGCGTTGTTCGCTGGCCCAACTGCTGCTCGGTGACCACGACCTGCTGGTGCTGGATGAGCCGACCAACCACCTCGACGTGGAGGCGGTGGCGTGGCTGGCTGCCCACCTCGCGGACCGGGAGTGCGCGGTGGCGGTGGTCACCCACGACCGCTGGTTCCTCGACGCGGTGTGCGAATGGACCTGGGAGGTCCACGACGGCACCGTCGACGTCTATGAGGGTGGCTACGCCGCGTTTGTGCTGGCCAAGGCCGAGCGCTCCCGGCAGGCCGCCGCGTCTGAGGGGCGTCGACAGAACTTGATGCGCAAAGAACTGGCGTGGTTGCGGCGCGGTGCCCCGGCGCGCACCTCGAAGCCGAAGTTCCGCATCGACGCGGCGACCGCGCTGATCGCCGACGAACCGCCGCCTCGGGACCCGCTTGAGTTGGAGCGTTTCGCGACTCAACGGCTCGGCAAGGACGTCATCGACGTCGAGGACGTGGATATGTTCCGGGGCCCTCGGCAACTGCTGGACCACGCCACCTGGCGCATCGGGCCGGGGGACCGCATCGGCATCGTCGGGGTCAACGGTGCCGGCAAGTCCTCGGTGCTGGCGCTGCTGGATGGCTCCCTGGCTCCGACGGCCGGAAAGGTCAAGCACGGCCGAACCATCGCGCTGCAGCACCTCACTCAGGCCATCGACGATCTGCCGGACCACGACCGGGTGTTGGAGACGGTCTCCAAGATTCGTTCCTCGGTGCGCACCCTGGACGGTCGGGAGATGTCGGCGACCTCGCTGCTGGAGCGTTTCGGGTTCACCGGCGATAAGTTGACGGCGCGGCTCGGCGACCTCTCCGGTGGGGAGCGACGCCGGTTCCAGTTGCTGCGCCTGCTGCTCACCGAGCCCAACGTGTTGCTGCTCGACGAGCCGACCAACGACCTCGACATCGAGACGTTGACGATCCTTGAGGACTTCTTGGACTCCTGGCCGGGGACGCTCATCGTGGTCTCCCACGACCGGTATTTCCTGGAGCGGGTCACCGACTCGATTTGGGCGCTGCTCGGCGACGGCCAGATTTCGATGCTGCCACGCGGTGTCGATGAGTACCTGGAGCGTCGCCAATCGCCGAGTCGGCGTGTATACACGCCGACTCGGGGGGAAATTCTGCCGACGCCGGCCAAGGCCAGGTCGGGTTCTGCGCAGGAACGCGAGGCCCGCAAGGCGTTGGCTCGGATCGACAGGCAACTTGCCCGGATCGCCGCCCGGGAGGCCGAACTGTCCGACCTGGCTGCGACCAGCGCCAGCGACTACGAGAAGCTGGCCGAGATCGGCTCGGAGATCTCCGCGCTGGCCGAGGAGAAGTCGGACTTCGAACTGGAGTGGCTCGAAGCTGCCGAGATCCTGGACTAGGTCTCAGGTGAACGGCTGGAGCAGGGTCCGGAGCAGGTTGGCCAGTTGCTCCTGTTCGGACTCACTGAGTCCGGACACGAAGGTCGTCTCGGCCTCCAACAATGCCTCGAAGGCACCGTCGACGGCCGTCTTGCCCTCGCGGGTCAGGCGCACCAGCACGCCACGACGATCCTCCGGGTCGGGCAGTCGCTCCACGAAGCCGCGGGCGACCAGACGGTCGACACGGTTGGTCATGGTCCCAGAGGTGACCATCGTTTCGCGCAGCAGTCGCCCCGGGGAGAGTTCGTAGGGTGACCCGGCGCGACGCAGGGCGGCCAGCACGTCGAACTCCCACGGTTCGATCGCGTGGGCGGTGAACGCCTCGCGCCGGGCCAGGTCCAAGTGCCGGGAGAGCCGGGCGAGGCGAGAGAAGACCGCGACCGGGGCCAGGTCGAGGTCGGGGCGCTCGCGCGCCCAGGCGGCGCTGAGGTCGTCGACTTCGTCCTTCATGGCCCCATCCTAGCCGGTCGAGATTCTTGACATCAAGAGACTCGGTCGACCCCGAAGTTCGGCGAACGGGGTGGTCAGAACAGGTTACTGATGGGTAACATAGTGCGTATGCAACTCTACGCGCTCTGGAACAGGCTCACCACCGTGCCGTTGGTAGGCCCGAGCCTGGGTCAGCGAGCCTTCTCGTTCGCGTTCAGTCGCAAGGCGCCGTACTTCGCCTCCATCCATCCGCGGGTCACCGAGTTGCGACCGAACTACGCCGCCGTGGTGGTGCCCGACCGACGGTCCACCCACAACCACATCAAGACCGTGCACGCGATCGCGCTGTGCAACGGCTTGGAGATGGCGATGGGAGCGTTGGCCGAGGTGACCATCCCGACCACCAAGCGTTGGATCCCCAAAGGCATGAACGTCAGCTATACCGCCAAGGCAACCAGCGACATCACCTGCATCGCCGAAACTGACCAGGCGCAGTGGGACGGCTCGGACCCAGACCTCCCAGTACGCGTCAAAGGGGTGCGAGACGACGGCACCGTGGTCATCGAAGGCGTCATCCGGCTTTGGGTGACCGACAAGAAGTGATCCCGCGGCGGTCGACCCCGCACGCGACGCTTTCCCCGACAGCGCGTCACTCAGTATGCCGGCCGGTGGCCGTCTCAGCGTCCGGCGAGGAATGAATGCATCAGCGGCCCGGCGGTGTGCGACCCCGAAGCGCCGTCCTCGACCAGCACCGCCACCGCCAGGTCGCCATCGATCGCGATCATCCAGGCGTGGGTGCCCAGCCCGTCGCCGGTGGAGTATTCAGCCGTCCCGGTCTTGGCCATCACCGCCGGACCTAGGTCGCCCAGCACCGTGCCGGTGCCCGACACCACGACCTCGCGCATCATCTGACGCAACTGTTTCGCTTCGGAGGTGGTCAACGGTTCCTTGACCTCGGCCTTCTGGGTGCGCGAAGTGACCAGCCACGGCACCACCGTGCTGCCCTTGCCGACCGATGCGGCCACCGTGGCCATCCCGAGCGGGCTGGACAGCACCATGCCCTGACCGATCATGTTGGCGCCCTTGACGGTCTCAGACTCCGGGGCGGGCACCTGACCGAAGTAGGCATCGAAGCCCAGGTCGTGGTCGGTGATGAGCCCCAGGCTGGTGGCGGCTTCGGTCAGGTCGTTGTCGCCCAGCCGGGCCGCCGAACCGATGAAGAAGGTGTTGCACGAGTTGGCCAGTGCCCGGGTCACGGTGATGGTGCCGAGTCCGGAACTCGGGTAGTCGCTGTAGTTCTTGAAGACTCGGCCGTCGACGTTGATCGTTGCGGGACAGGCAAAGGTGCTCGACGGGGTCATGCCGTCGCGGAGCAGCGCCAGGGAGCCGACCACCTTGAACGTCGAGCCCGGCGGGTACTGACCGGCCGTGGCCGCGTTGAAGCCACCGTTGGCCGGCCCGTTGGCGATCGCCAGGATCGCGCCATCGCTGGGTCGGACGGCGACCAGCGCGGTGATCGAGGTCTGCTCGGCCAGCACCTGTTCGCCGAGTTTCTGGAGCTCGGTGTCCAGGCTGACTTTCAGGGCAGTGCCCGCGATCGGGTCGAAGGAGACCAGGGTGCGTTCCTGGGTCCGGTATGCCTGGACGCGCACGCCCGGGGTACCTCGCAGTTGGGTGTCGAACTCAGCCTGCAGACCCGAGGTGCCGATTTCGTCACCGACAGCGATGGTGCCGTCGGATTCCTTTGCATCCTGGGCGGTCGCGGTGCCCACCGACCCGAGGATGGGTGCGGCGAAGGTGCGCGAGGGTGCCAACGGGATCGAGTCGCTGATGGCCAGTGCTCCCGGAATCCGGCCGAAGTTGGGGTCGATGTAGCTCGGAGCGTCCGCCTTGCGGTAGACGATGGCCTCCACGAATGCCTCCGGTCCGGCGGCTTTGACCTTGGCTTGGAAGCCGACGACCTCGACTCCGACAGCCGACGCAACCTCTCCGGCCCGCTGGGACCACTTCGAGTTCGGTACGACGGATTTGTTGAAGCCGTAGCGGATCACCGGTCGGTGCGTCACGATCGGTCCGTCGGCACCGAGGATGTCACTGCGGGTCGCGGGCAGCAGGTCGAGGTCGAAGACCTCCTTGGCGCGCAACCGGGGATGCACCAGCGCCGGGCTCCAGGTGGTCGTCCACACGTCGTCGACATCGGTGAGGGCGATGGTGGTGTCGTAGGCCCACTCGTTGCCGTTGAGGTCCCAGTTCCAGTGCAGGATCGCGGTGGCGGCCGTCTGGTCGGCCGAACCGACCTCCCCGGTGACGGTCAGCGGAAAGTCGGCGAGTTGATCGGTGATGTCGGCATACTGCTGGGGGGCTTTGGCGAGGTCGAAGGGTATGCCGGACACGTCTTTGTCGGTTGCCGCGACCGCCAAGGTGGTGACAGCAGCCTGGGCCTGCTCCATCGGATCGGGACCGTCGGATCCGGTCACGGGGTTGTCACAGCCTGTCAGAGCGACCAGCAGGCCAGCCACTGCGAGGATCACGACGCGACGCATGTGATCGATCCTCGCACGGCCACCCGAACCAGCCACATCGCCCCGGGTAACGGTCAAATTGCCGGGAAAATCGCGGAAATGACCGGCAATTTGACCGTTACGAGGCTGGGCGGGGCCGGAGCATCGGCGGTTGGACCGCAGTGGCCCACCCTCGGCGGTACAGCGTCGGACGGGGCCCGCCTCCGCTGGCTGCCGCGCCTGATTCCTCGGTAGCGACGACGAATCCCTCGATGCCGAGCACCTTGCGCCGGAAGTTGCCCAGGTCGGGCGCCTCGCCCCAGACCGCTGCGTAGACCCGCCTCAACTCGGCCAAGGTGAACGGCTCCGGCACGAACTGGGTGGCCAGGGTGGTGTATTCGATCTTGGAGCGCACTCGTTCCAACGCGTCGGCGATGATGGTTGCGTGGTCGAAGGCCACCGACGAACTCGGGAGCGCCACCACCTCATCGACCGTCCACCACCGGGCGGTGGCGGCGTCCGAGCCGGCGTGCGGTTCGGGAAGGTTCGGGGCGAAGGCGACGTGGGCCACCGAGACGATTCGGTGCCGGGGGTCGCGCCGGGGTGCGCCGTAGCTGCGCAGTTGCTCCAGGTGTCCGGAGAAACGCTCGACACCGGTTTCCTCGGCCAACTCCCGCCAGGCCGCCTGCTCGATGTCCTCCTCGGGTTCGACGAAACCACCGGGCAGCGCCAAACACCCTCGAAAGGGTTCCTCGCCCCGTTCGACCATCAACAGGCTGAGCGCGCCGTCGCGGATGGTGAAGATCGCCAAGTCGACAGTGACGAAGACCGATGGGTGGGCACCGGGGTCGTACGCCGTCATGCCTGCGGCCCCTTCTCGATGTCGATGTCGATCTCGACGCCGGCCGACGCCATCTGCGCCAGCGCTGCGACTGTGGTCTGGGGTGCCACCCCGGCGTGCATCTGCGCCGGTAGGCGCACCGCCAGGCCGTGGGAGCGGGCATCCAGCGCGGTGGCCCGAACGCAGTGATCAGTGGCCAAACCCACCACGTCCACCGCGGTGATCCCCAGGTCGTCGAGCAGGTCGGCCAGCGACTGTCCAGTCTCGGTGACCCCCTCGAAGCCGGAGTAGGCCGCCACTCCCATGCCCTTGGCGACGTGGTGGGTGATGCGGTCCACCGCGAGATCGGAGGAGTAGTCCTGACCGTGGCTGTGGGCGACACAGTGCTCGGGCCAGGTGGACACGAAGTCAGGGGCGATGCCGGGCACGGCGAAGTGGCCGTCGTTGGTCGAATCGGGGTCATGGGTGTCACGGGTCGCGATCACGGCGGCATACTCGCTCGCGTGGCGGTCCAGGTGGGTGGAGATGGTGCCGGCGACCCGGGTGCCGCCGGCGACCGCCAGCGAGCCGCCCTCGCAGAAGTCATTCTGTACGTCGACGATGATGAGTGCTCGGGTCATGATTGCCTCGGTTTCTGGGTGGATCGGATTCTCGGCGGATCGCCGGGTGTCTCAGGTTCGATGGGCCACGCAGTCGCGGTGACGGCAGGCTCTCCGGCCGCCACCGACATCGCGCCGGCGGGAAGGGTCGCAAGACTGGCAGCCGCGCGGGCCCGGATCTGGTCCAGCGACGGGGCGTGCACGATGTCGCCGTTGCGGATGGCCGGCACCTGGATCCCGACCGCGCCGTCGGGTGGTGCAGTGTCGCCGACGGTGAAGAACTCGCCGGTGATGGTTCCGCGCGGGCCGTAGGTGCGCCAAGACTGTTTGCGGCCACCGATGCTGATCTTCCCGCTGGAGGCCTTGGCCACTGGGCGCAGCGGGGCGTCGGGGTCGTCCGAGTCGCCGACGGCGACCAGCTTGTAGACCATTCCTGCGGTCGGGTGGCCCGATCCGGTGGCGACCCGGGTGCCGACTCCGAACCCGTCGATGGGCGCGCCTGCCAGGGCGGTGATGACGAACTCGTCGAGGTCGCTGGTCACGGTGATCTGGGTGTCGACCGCGCCGAGCTCGTCGAGCAGGCGCCTCACGGTGGCCGACTCCTCGGCCAGATCGGCGGAGTCGATGCGCACCGAACCCGGCCCGGTGGCCCCCGTCTCTCGGGCTGCGGCTACCGCGGTGCGGACTCCGTCGGCGATGTCGTAGGTGTCGATCAGCAGGCTCGTGCCGACCCCCAGCGCCGCGATCTGGCTGCGGAAGGCGTCCAGTTCGCTGGCGTGGGCCAAGGTGAAGGCGTGGGCGGCGGTGCCGACGGTGGGTATGCCGAACCCGAACCCCGCGGCCAGGTTGGAGGTGGAGGTGAATCCGGCGATGTAGGCGGCCCGGGCAGCGGCGATCGCGGCCCGTTCGTGGACCCGGCGTGACCCCATCTCGATCAACGGTCGACCCGTCCCGCTAGCCCTGGCGGCGGTCACGATCCGGGCGGCGGCGCTGGCGACGGCAGTGTCGTGGTTGAGCACTGAGAGCACCAGGGTCTCCAGCAGCAGCCCTTCGCCGAGGGTCGAGTCGACCGTGAGGACCGGCGTACCAGGAAAGGCGAGCTCACCCTCGGGCACGGCGTCGATGGAACCCCGGAACCGGAAGTCGGCCAGGTAGTGCGCGGTGGCCGCGGTGATAGCCCCGACGTCCAGCAGCCAGTCGAGCTCTGCCGCGTCGAAGCGGAAGTCGCGGATCATCGGCAACAGTCGTCCCAGGCCTGCCAGCATCGAATATCGGCGACCGGGGGGCAGGTGGCGGGCGAAGGCTTCGAAGACAGCGGGGCGGTCGACGTGACCGTCGGCGACGAAGGAGCTGAGCATGGTGAACTCGTAGCGGTCGGTGAGCAGTCCGGGGCTGTGCTGATCCATCGACACTCCTTATTGAGTCACTCTGAATTGAGTCACTCTGACTACAACCTATCTCATGGCGTTCGGTCACGCCAGCGGTCGGTCCCATCTAGGCTGATGCGATGCGTCGCTCGGTGGCCTCGGTGCTGGTGGCCTCGGTGCTGGTGGGGCTGTGCGTGTCGGTCGGGTTGTGGGCGTGGGCGTCGGTCGGGGCGGCCGACGGGGCGGCCGACGTCACCGAGATCCCCGCTGACTTCGACGTCGACTACCAACTCGGCGGCACAAACGACGACCTGCCCGCCGACGTCGGCATCGTGGTGCGCGACCGCACCGAGTCACCCCGCGACGGAGCCTTCAACGTCTGCTACGTCAACGGGTTCCAAGCCCAACCCGACGCCCGGAAGTTCTGGCGACATCATTGGCGGCTGGTCCTGAAGAAGAACGGCAAGCCCGTCACCGACACAGCCTGGCACGAGTGGCTCCTCGACACCCGCACCCCGGCCAGGCGTACGGCGCTGGGCAGGATCCTCGGCGGCTGGATCGACGGCTGCGCCGAGGAGGGGTTCGACGCGGTCGAGTTCGACAACCTGGACTCCTTTACTCGTAGCCGAAAGATGATCAGCCGCCGGCAGGGATTGGCGTTCGCTGCAATCCTGATCAACCGGGCCCACAAGGCCGATCTGCTCGCCGGTCAGAAGAACCTCGCCGGCTACGACGGCACCCGGATCGGGTTCGACTTCGCGGTCTCCGAGGAGTGCGGCGCCTGGGACGAGTGCCGCGCCTACGCCGACGACTTCGGCGACCAGGTGCTCGCAGTCGAGTATCGCAAGAAGGACTACCGCACGACCTGCGCCGAGTTCGGTGATCGTTGGCCGGTGGTGCTGCGTGACCGCAACCTGACTCCGACCGGGATCCACCGCTACTGCTGAGTCGGACAACTGCGGAGTCGGACAACTGCTGAGTCGGACAACTGCGGAGTCGGACAACTGCGGAGTCGGACAACTGCCGAGTCGCCACCGGTGCACGCGGTTGTTGCCTGAACGTCATCGGCAGCCTCTTTTACCTCAGCCGTGTGCCGGGTAGCGTGCTCACATGCTGCGCTCGCCGCACGAACTGGTCGCCACCGTGCTGGTGGACCCTGCGTTGCTGCCCGATCTCGAACTCGAGCTGATGGAGCGTGACATTCGGGTCTGGCCGGTCGCCAGCGCCCCCACTGTCATCGACGGGTCCCGGTTGGCGTTCCAGATCAGGCACCGGATGCTTACGGCCCACCGCGGCGAATGGGACTGCGCCGCCAGTTGGGTCCCGGTCTGGGTCAGCTTCGGAGAGTCCTGGCGCAAGGACCCGTCCGACGTGCTGCCTTGGCCGGCTCGCAAGCAGTTGTGGCAGGCGCTGGAGGCTTATGCCGACCGGGTGCGCTACCGCAAATGGTTCTCCGGCGTACGGCCCCTGCTCGCCGTGCCGGCCGACGTCGCCTGAGGGACCTTCTGCCCTGGTCCCCCGGCGGGTCGCAGCGATAGCGTCAGTGACAGGAGTCGTCGCGACGATCGAGCGTTGCAGCGACTATCTGACACGAACCGACGCAGACCGTCACAGGCGGACCGACAAAGGAGTCGACATGAAAGCGGTTGTTTTCGAAGCCTTCAACACCTTCCCGGTGCTCAAGGACGTGCCCAAGCCGACGCCCGGCCCGGGCGAGGTGCTGCTCAAGGTCGCCGGTGCCGGGGCGTGCCACTCCGACGTGGCGATCTATCACGACTTCACCCCCGAGACCGCGCCCGGTCCGTTGGGCCCCAGCTATGTGCTCGGCCACGAGAACTCCGGATGGATCGAGGAACTCGGCGAAGGTGTCACCGGCCTCGAGATCGGCGACGCCTTCCTGGTCTACGGCCCCATCGGCTGTGGGCACTGCAAGGCGTGTTCGCGCGGGCAGGACACCTACTGCGAGAACGCCGCCACGCTGCCGTACATGGCCGCCGGCCTGGGCCGTGACGGCGGGATGGCCGAGTATCTGACCGTTCCGGCCCGCAACCTGGTGGCTTTGGGGGACGCAGACCCGGTGGCTGCCGCGCCGTTGACCGACGCCGGCCTGACTCCCTATCACGCGATCAAGCTGGCCCTGCCGAAGCTGGCCGGAGGCGGGAAGTTCGCCGTGGTCATCGGCTTGGGCGGGCTGGGTCAGATGGCGGTGCAGATCTTGCAGGCCATCACCGGAGCGACGGTCATCGCCACCGACTCCAAGCCTGAGGCGATGGAGCGGGCCGCAGGCCGTGGAGCGCTGACCGTGCCCGCCGGACCCGACCAGGTCGCACAGATTCGAGAGCTCACCGGGGGCAAGGGCGCCGACGCTGTCTTCGACTTCGTCGGAGTGACCCCCACCGTCGAGTTGGCGATGGCCTGCGCCGCAGTGCAGTCGCGGGTGACCGTCATCGGGCTGGCCGGCGGCGGCTACGGATGGAACTTCTATCAGGTGCCCTACGAGACCGAACTGACCTCGACCTACTGGGGGACTCTGGAGGAGTTGCACGAGGTCACCGCGCTCTACCGCGACGGCAAGATCACCCCCGACGTGGAGGTCTACTCCCTCGATAACGCGCTGGAGGCCTACCGCAAACTCGAGGCCGGCGAGCTGAGCGAGCGCGCTGTGGTCGCCCCCCACGGTCACTGACCTGAAGGTGCGGGCACACTTGTCGGGTGTGGCCGACCTGGGATGAGGCAGCGATCGCGTGCTGCCTGGCGCTGCTGATCTGGGCGAGCGCGCGGTGGGGAATGGCGCGGCTGGTGCCGCAGGGGTATGCCGAGGACGGACGGCTGCATCGGGTCCGTTACGCGGTGGCGGCCGCAGCGTTGGAGTTCTCTGTGGTCAGCGCGTTGTACGGAGTGTGGCGACTGGCCCGCCAGTTGCCGTTCACCCAGGAGGCCGGCGCGGTGGACCGGGCGCGAGCGATCGACGACCTGCAACACCATCTCGGCCTGCCCAGCGAGTTGGCACTGCAGCACTTCGTGATCCAGTGGCAGTGGTTGGCCGCCACGGTCAACGCCTACTACGCAATCGTGCACGTGCCGGCTCTGATCACGTTCTTGATCTGGATGTGGATCAGACACCGGGACCGGTATCGGTTCTGGCGAAACAACCTGGTCCTGGTCACGTTGGGCTGCCTGTTGATCCGGTTCATCCGGGTGGCACCGCCACGGTTCGTGCCGGAGTTGGGGTTCGTGAACCTGGCCGACCATCTCGGCCTGGACATCTATGGCGACCCCGGACGGGGCGTCTCCGACCAGTACGCCGCGATGCCGTCGATCCACGTGGCCTGGGCCGCGATCGTGGCACTCGGGGTGTTCGCCTCGACGCGCAGCAGGTGGCGCTGGGTGATCGTGCTGCACCTGCCGATCACCCTCGTGGTGGTGGCCGCCACCGGACATCACTGGTGGCTGGACGGGATTGTCGCCCTCGGCCTGCTGTGGCTGGCCGTGCTCATCCAGCGGGCGCTGACCCCGCTGAGCCGTTCGGTCCAACCCCAGGAACCCCGGACAGCATCGCGTTGACCCTCGCAGATGCCGGACGATTCAGCCCGCGGGCGGGCGGCGCCGTACTCTAGAAGGCGCCATGACCACGACGCGGACCGACCAAAGCACCCCCACTTTCGCCGGGGGCGCACGGACCTACCAGGTGCGCACCTACGGCTGCCAGATGAACGTGCACGACTCCGAGCGCCTCTCGGGGCTGCTGGAGGAGGCCGGCTATCTCAAGGCTGCCGACGGCAGCCAGGCCGACGTGGTGGTCTTCAACACCTGCGCCGTGCGCGAGAACGCCGACAACAAACTCTACGGAAACCTTAGTCACCTCGCCCCCATCAAAGCGGCCAACCCGGGGATGCAGATCGCCGTCGGGGGGTGTCTGGCCCAGAAGGACCGCACCACCATCACCCGCAAGGCTCCTTGGGTCGACGTCGTGTTCGGCACCCACAACATCGGCTCGCTGCCGGTGCTGCTGGAGCGCGCCCGGGTGGCCGAGGAGGCCCAGGTCGAGATCCTGGAGTCCCTCGACGTCTTCCCCTCCACCCTGCCGACCCGGCGCGAGTCTGCTTACGCCGCCTGGGTGGCGGTCAGCGTCGGCTGCAACAACACCTGCACCTTCTGCATCGTGCCGGCTCTGCGCGGCAAGGAGAAGGACCGCCGCCCCGGCGAGATCCTCGCCGAGATCGAGGCCCTGGTGGCCGAGGGTGTCTCCGAGATCACCCTGCTCGGCCAGAACGTCAACGCTTACGGTGTCGAGTTCGGCGACCGGCAGGCCTTCTCCAAACTGTTGCGGGCCTGCGGCCGGATCGAGGGCCTTGAACGGGTTCGGTTCACCAGTCCGCACCCGGCCGAGTTCACCGACGATGTCATCGAGGCGATGGCCCAGACCCCGACGGTGATGCCCAGCCTGCACATGCCGCTGCAGTCAGGTTCGGACCGCATCCTCAAGGCGATGCGCCGTTCATATCGCTCGACCAAGTTCCTCGGCATCATCGACCGCGTCCGCCAAGCCATTCCCAACGCCGCGATCACCACCGACATCATCGTCGGCTTTCCCGGCGAGACCGACGACGACTTCGAGGCCACCTTGGAGGTGGTTCGCCGGGCGCGGTTCGCCTCCGCCTTCACCTTCCAATACTCCAAGCGTCCCGGTACGCCGGCCGCCGACCTGCCCGATCAGGTCTCCCCCGAGGTCGTCAAAGAGCGCTACCAGCGCCTGGCTGCGCTGGTCAACGACATCGCCTGGCAGGAGAACAAGGCGCTGGTCGGCCGGCGCCTCGATCTCATGGTCGCCGAAGGGGAGGGCCGCAAGGACGCCGCGACCGCACGGTTGTCGGGCCGTGCCCCCGACAACCGTCTGGTGCACTTCGATGCCTCGTCCCACGCCGACATCCGGCCGGGGGACGTCGCAACCGTCGAGGTCACCTACGCCGCGCCGAACTATCTGGTCGCCGACCATCTCGTCTCGGTTCGGCGTACCCGCTCAGGCGACGCCTGGCAGGCCCGCCAGGCTCGCCCGGCCGAGGAGCCTCGCCAGGTCGGACTCGGTATGCCGAGCCTCGGCGTCCCGGCGCCACTGCCGCCCGCGCCCACCTGCGGCTGACCTGGAGTTGGCCGACAGCCGACCTGCCGGTGGCCACCAGGTGGCTGGCGGCAATGTGAAATCTGTGAAAATCGGGCCGGCACCCTTCCTCTGCCAGTTCGACCTGCTCTAGGGTCAGGCAGGAAATGTCCCTTCTCGGGGAGTAGTTCGCCCCAAACTTTGCGTTCGAAAGGTGTCTCTCGTGACAATTCTCAATCGTTCGGCCCGCCTG
>JBPPMQ010000145.1:0-12596 GCA_051306135.1 Nocardioides sp.
CACGAAGTCGGCAGTCTCCTCCAGCGCCACGTCACCGTCGGGCCGCATCTCCACATCCAGGTGGGCCTCGGTCCAGCCCGGATTGAGTGCCTCCATCCGGCCTTGCAGGTCACTGCGGGCGGTCACCGCGCGACAGGACAGACAGACCACCTCGGCGATCCGGCCGTGCAGGGCGACCACCGCGGGCGAACCCGCGTCCTCGTGAAGGCCGTCGACGTTCTGGGTGATCAACAGCCCGGGGTCGAGGGCGGCCAGCGCCCGGTGCCCGGCGTTGGGCTCGGCGCGACCCATCCGGCGCCAACCGACGTGGGAGCGGCCCCAATATCGCTGACGGTTGGCCGGGGTGGCGACGAAGTCCTGGTAGGTCATCGGTTGGCGGGCGATCGAGGTCGGCCCGCGATAGTCCGGTATGCCGGAGTCGGTCGAGAGCCCGGCTCCGGTCAGGGCAACCACCGGGCGACCGGTGAGCATCCTGATCGCCTCGGCGTACACACCCACCCTCAAAGTCTAATCGGCGGCCGTCCGGCCCGGGTCCCACGTTCGCCGACGATCCATTGAACCTCACGACGGCCGACTCACTCGGGCGGGGATATCTCAGGGTTGCCCGTGGCGAGGAGTCTGTTGAAGCCGTCTTCGTCGAGAATGGTCAACCCGAGTTCCTCGGCCTTGTCGGCCTTGGACCCGGCGTTGTCCCCGATCACCACGTAGTCGGTCTTCTTCGACACCGACCCGGCAGCCTTGCCGCCGTGGGCGATGATCGCCTCCTTGACCGAGTCCCGGGTGTAGCCGGCGAGAGAGCCGGTGACGACTACGGTGAGTCCGTCCAAGGTCTGCGGAACCGAGTCGTCCCTCTCCTCGGCCATGGTCACGCCCACCTCGGCCCACCGCTCCACGATGTCGCGGTGCCACTCGACACCGAACCACTCGATCACGGACTCGGCGATGACGCCGCCGACCCCGTCGACCCCGGCGAGCTCCTCCACGGAGGCCTCCTGGATCGCCTGGATCGAACCGAAGTGTCCGGCCAGGGCACGGGCCGCGATCGGTCCGACGTGCCGGATCGAGAGCGCCACCAACACCCGCCACAACGCGGTCCGCTTGGCGCGCTGCAGGCTGTCGAGGAGTCGAAGACCGTTCTCTGAGACCTGCTTGCCCACTTCTCCCTTCTTGGGATCCCGGGTGAACAACGACGTGGACAGCAGGTCCTCAGCCGTGACGTCGAAGATGTCGCGTTCGTTGCGGATAGCGCCGGCCGCCAGCAGCGCAGCCGCCGCCTCGGCACCCATGCCGTCGATATCGAAGGCTCCGCGGGACCCCACGTGCGTGACCCGTTCCCAGACCTGGGCCGGGCAGGACTCGTGATTGGGGCAGCGGCGGTCCTTGTCGCCCTCCTTCTGCTCGACCAAGGTGGTGCCGCAGGCGGGGCACCGGGTTGGCGCAACCCATTCGGGCAGGTCATCGGGGCGCAGCGCCAGCACCGGCCCGAGGATCTCCGGAATCACGTCGCCGGCCTTGCGCACGATCACCGTGTCGCCCGGGCGCACGTCCTTGCGGGCCACCTCATAGAAGTTGTGCAGCGTGGCCATCTCGACGGTCGAACCGGCGACCTTGGTCGGCTCCATCACCCCGAACGGGGTGACTCGGCCGGTGCGGCCGGTGTTGACCTCGATCGACTTCAGCAGGGTGTGCACCTCTTCGGGCGGGTACTTGAAGGCGATCGCCCACCGAGGTGCCCGGGAGGTGCTGCCCAACTGACGTTGGGCTCCGATCGCGTCGACCTTGATCACCACCCCGTCGATCTCGTGGGTCAGGTCGTGGCGGTGCTCACCGAAGTGGGCGATGAACTCCTCAGCCTCACCGAGCGTCGCCACCACGCGGACCTCGCCGTTGGTCGGCATACCCCACGCCTTGAGCACCTCGTAGGCATGGGACTGCGACCGCGGCTCGAAGCCCTCCCGTGCCCCGATGCCGTGACAGATCATCGCCAGCCGACCCAGCCGGTCTCGACCGGCAACCCGCTTGGCCTCGGCGACCGAGTCGTCGAGTTTGAGCCGCAGGGAGCCCGCCGCGGTATTGCGTGCGTTGGCGAACTCTCGCACGCCCAGCTCGCGTTGCGCGGCGACCAGTTCCTCGAAGGCGGCCGTGGGCAGGTAGATCTCGCCGCGGATCTCGATCAGACCCGGGACGGGGTGGTCTGGGCTCGGGGTCAGCCGGTGCGGGATACCGGGGATCAGTCGGACATTGGCGGTCACGTCCTCTCCCGCGGTGCCGTCGCCCCGGGTCAGCGCCAAGTCGAGTTCACCCCCGACATAGCGCAGATTCACCGCCAAGCCGTCGATCTTCAACTCGCACAGCAACGCCTGAGGGCCGACATCGCGGACGACCCGCTCGTGCCAACTGGCTAGTTCGTCGTGGTCGAAGGCATTGTCGAGGGACTCCATCCGCTGCAGGTGGGGGATGTCGCCGGCATCTCCCATCACCCGTCGGGTCGGCGAGGTGTCGGTGGCTAGGCCCGGGTTGGCTGCCTCGATCTGTTTCAACTCCGCGAGCAGCAGGTCGTATTCAGCGTCCGACAGGGTGGTGGTGCCATCGCGGTAGTAGGCGGAGGAAGCGGCCTCGACCTGGGCGGTCAGGTCGGCATGCAAAGCCAGGATCTGGTCCGGGGTCATCTCCGAGGTGGATCGCGGGTTCACGTCATACATCTTGCCTTCCACCACCGACACCTTCAGCACCCAGCCCAAGCCGAGCCAGGGTCGGCCCCAGGTCGGCCCAGGGTCGGTCCCGGGTCGGTCCCGAGCGAATGTCCCCGGCGGATGGAACAGTGTGGAACGCGAGGCGGTTCACCCAGTATCGGTTTGCCGGGAATGAAACGCAGAACTACCGTCGTTAACGGACGGAACGGAACCGTTCCGTTTCATCTCACCGAAAGTCGCACCCATGAACCTCGCCGCGAAACTGGGCCGCCGCAGGCCCCGCGTCGAGGGCGACCGCGAGTTGGAGATCCTGCTCGCGACCCTGCGGATCCTCGCCGACGTCGGCTACGACCGGTTGACGATGGATGCCGTGGCTGCCGAGGCCAAGGCCTCCAAGGCCACTTTGTATCGCCGGTGGAACACCAAACTGAGTCTCGTCCTCGATGCTCTCAAACACACCAAGGGCTCCACCCAGGTCCCCGACACGGGCACCTTGCGGGGAGACCTCGAAGCCGCCTACTGCGGCATGGGTGGCATCGCCGACCCGGAGACGGTCGAGATCGCCACCGCGATAGTGACGGCAGTGGGCACCGACCCGGATTTCGCCGTCGCATTTCGCAAGGAGGTACTCGGGCCCAAGATCGCCACCTCGGTCGCGATCTGGGAACGAGCGCAAGCCCGGGGAGAGGTCGCCGCTGACGTCGACCTGACTCTGATCGAACCCGCCTTGGCGGGAATCATCCTGCACCGCACCTTCGTGCTGGGAGAAATGCCCGACGCGCAACTCATCAGTCGGGTGATCGACCAGATCATCCTGCCCGCAGCCACTCGACCGGCCGGCCCGGTCGAGCATGGCGACCCCACAACCGCCCGAAACCCAAAAGGACGATTATGACCAGCAGGGAAGAAATCGCCGCGGAGTCAACCCGCGGCAAACCGCAGCATCTCGGATGGGCGCTGGCCTTGATCTCGGTCGCGCAGTTGATGGTTGTGCTCGACGCCACCATCGCCAACATCGCGCTGCCCTTCATCCAGGAGGACCTGAACATCTCTCAGGCCAACCTGACCTGGATCGTGACCGGATACGCCCTCGCATTCGGAGGCCTGCTCCTCCTCGGTGGCCGACTCGGTGACCTTTACGGACGTCGCCGGGTCCTGATGATCGGCCTGATCATCTTCGCTGTCGCCTCGCTGCTCGGCGGCATGGCAACCAACGAAGGACTTCTGTTGGGAGCCCGAGGCCTCCAGGGCCTGGGCGCGGCACTCGCCTCCCCCGCAGCGCTGTCGCTGATCACGACCACCTTCCCGGCCGGGCCGCAGCGTAGCCGTGCTTTCGGCGTCTACGCCGCCATGTCCGGTGCGGGTGCCGCAGTGGGCCTCATCCTCGGCGGCTGGCTGACCGGCTGGACCCACGTCCTCGGTGCCGACATCGAGGGCTGGCGGCTGACCTTCCTGATCAATGTGCCGATCGGCCTGGCCGCCGCGTGGGCGGCCCCGCGTCTGCTGCCAGAGTCGGAGTCTCACCCCGGCGAGCTCGACATTCCCGGTGCCCTCACCGGAACGCTCGGCCTGTTCGGGATCGTGTTCGGTCTGAGCCGTGCCGCCGAGGAGGCCTACGGCTGGGATCACTGGCAGGCCCTGGTGCCGCTGATCGGCGGGATCCTCCTGCTCGGGCTGTTCGTCTTCATCGAGACCCGCGTCGAGCACCCGTTGATGCCGCTTCGCATCTTCACCAACCGAACCAGGGCAGTGAGCTTCCTGGCGTTCATGATCGCGCCGGCAGCGATGTTCGCGATGTTCTTCTACCTCTCGCTGTTCATCCAGCAGGTCGTCGGATTCAGCTCACTGAGGACCGGTTTCGCGTTCCTGCCGTTCTCGGTCGGCGTGGTCTTCGGAGCGATCTTGACCCAGAACCTGCTCAAGCGTTTCAATCCGAGGTACATCGCCGGGGTCGGCACCTTGATGGCCGCGGGTGCGCTGTTCGGGTTCTCCACCCTGTCGGTGGACACCTCACCGGACGCCATCCTGGGTGCCCTCGCCGCCGGTGAGACCTTCGGTGCAGACGTCAACTACTGGACCGAGCTGTTCCCGTTGGTCGTGCTGATGAGTGTCGGCATGGGTCTGACCTTCGTGACCCTGACCCTGACCGCGGTGCACCACGTGGAGGCTCGTGACTCCGGTGTCGGCTCCGGTGTGTTGAACACCATGCAGCAGGTTGGCGGCGCGCTCGGCTTGGCCGTGTTGGCCACCGTGGTCACCCAGACCGTCAGTTCGAAGGCCGACGAGATCGCGTCCTCCCTGACCGGCAAGATCAACGACCCGGCGCAACTGCAGCAGGTCGCAGGGGGGGCCGCCTTCACCGACGGAGCCAGCATCGGGTTCCTGGTGGCAGCGTTCATGATGCTGGCTGCCGCCGCCGTCATCTGGATCTTCCTCGACGTCAAGCACGAAGAGTTGGCTACCGAAGCCCCCGAAGGTGCGGGCATGCATTAACGCTCGTCAGCTCAACGCGGCGGCGCTGGTCCTGACAAGGGCCAGCGCCGTTCGAGCGTATGCCGGGCTTGCCCCGGCCAAACCACAACTGGGGGTCACCACGATCCGGTCGCCGTGTTCCTCTGCATCCAGACCGACGATGTCCAGCCAGCGCAGCACTCGGTCGACAATCCGGGTGTCGGGCAGAGTCGAGTCCGTGGACGGCACCACGCCCAGGCCGACCGTGAGACCGGCTTCGATCGCCTCGGCCGTCTGGTCGAAGTCGGCGGCGTCCAGTTGGCTCAGATCGACCAGCAGCCCGCGAGCACCGGCATCTCGCAGCAGGCCCCAGGGCGTTCCTGCCGCACACGAATGCACCCAGGGGGTGGCTCCGGCCTCGGTCACCGCAGCGAAGACCGTCTCCAACAGTGCCGAGGCGGCCGGCACCTCGACCGTGCGGTGCTTGCCGAACCCTGACGCCGTCGAGATGGCCCCGGCCATCACTGCGGCCAGGGCCGGCTCGTCGATCTGGACGATGATCTCTGCAGCGCCGGCCACTCGGCGGCGCAGGTCGCCGACATGGGCACCGATCGCCTCGGCCAGCGCCTCGGCAAGATCGCGCCGCGCCCCGTGGTCGGACAGCACCTTGTCGCCTCGAGGTTTCTCCACGTTCGCAGCCAGGGTCCACGGGCCGGTCACCTGGGTCTTGAAGCGACCCCGGTAGCCCTGGGTGAACTCCTCGACCGTGTCGAGGTCCCGGCTGAGCAGCGATCTCGCGCGCCGCTGGTCGACACCCGGTGCGCCTGAGGTTCCGGTCAGTCGCCAGCCGACGGGCTGGAGATCGGCGTCGAGGCCGCCGATAAGGCCCAGGGTGCGACCGATCATCTCCGCACCGACCCCGCGATCCGGCAACTCCGGAACGTGGGGCAGATCCGGCAACTCCCCCAGCACCAGTCGAACCGCTTCGTCATACTCCAGGCCGGGCAGCGAGCCGATGGCGGTGCCGATCACGCCAGACCCGCGTCGCAACGGTGAATTTGCCGGTGAAATCCGCGAAATGAGCGGCAATTTGACCGTTGCGTGGGCATCAGTGGACGCGCCTGGTGGATTCGATGGTGGCTGACCCGACGACCCTGGTGCCGTCGTAGATCACCGCAGCCTGGCCCGGCGCGATACCGAAGGCGTGGTCGATCAGGTCGATGTGCACCTCGTCGCCCTCGACCACGACAACCGCTCGGTGCTCGTCGCCGTGAGCCCGCAACTGCACGGTGCCTTCGAGTCGCTCGGGGGCAGTGCCCGCCCACAAAGGGCGCGCGGCCATGATCTGGTCGACGGCCAGATGAGCTCGCGGGCCGACGGTGACCGTGCCCGAGACCGGCTCGATGTCGAGCACGAATCGAGGCTTGCCGTCCGGTGCCGGGCGGCCCAACCGCAGCCCGCGCCGCTGTCCGATGGTGAACGCGACCGTGCCCTCATGGCTGCCGACCACCTCGCCGGACTCGTCGAGGATCGGTCCCTGGGTGTTCGGCATCCGATCCCCGAGCTTCTCCTTGAGCCAACCGGCGTTGTCGCCATCGGCCACGAAGCAGATGTCGTGAGAGTCGGGTTTGTCGGCCACCAGCAGACCGCGTCGGGACGCTTCCTCACGCACTTGCGGCTTGGGGGTGTCCCCCAGGGGAAACATCGAGTGGGCCAACTGGTCTTGGGTGAGCACCCCGAGCACGTAGGACTGGTCCTTGGCGTCGTCCTGGGCACGGTGCAGCTCCACCAGTCCGTCGGAGCCGGTGCGCAGTTGCGCGTAATGACCGGTGGCGACCGCGTCGAAGCCCAGGCTGACGGCCCGATCGAGCACCGCCTCGAACTTGATCTTCTCGTTGCAGCGCAGGCACGGGTTGGGGGTGCGGCCGGCAGCGTAGGAGTCCATGAAGTCAGTGACCACCTCGCGATGGAACTCCTGCGACATGTCCCAGACGTAGAACGGAATCCCGATCACGTCGGCGGCCCGCCGGGCGTCGTTGGAGTCCTCGATCGTGCAACATCCGCGTGCCCCGGAACGGTAGGAGGCAGGGTTGCGCGACAGTGCCAGATGGATGCCCGTCACGTCGTGGCCCGCCTCCACAGCTCGAGCGGCGGCCACCGCGGAGTCGACGCCACCGGACATGGCTGCGATGACCCTCATCGGCGTCGGCCCGCCTCTTGCGCCCGAGCCACACAGTCGGGGAGCACGGCGAGCACTCGGTCGATGTCGGCCTCGGTGTTGGTGCGGCCGACCGAGAACCGCAGCGACGCCCGCGCTGTCGCGTCGTCGCGTCCCATTGCGATGAGCACGTGGGACGGCTGTGGCACGCCGGCCGAACACGCTGAACCTGTGGAGCACTCCACGCCCTGGGCGTCCAGCAGCATCAGCAGCGCGTCGCCTTCGCAACCGGGGAAAGACAGGTGCGCGATGCCCGGCAGGCGATTCGCCTGATCGCCGTTGACGAGGGTGCCCGGAAGCAGCGCGAGGATGCCGGCCTCCAGCCGATCCCGGAGTCCGGCGAGGTGGCTGGCGTGCTGGTGCTGGTCGGCGACCGCAAGGTCCACCGCCACGGCCAGAGCGGCCACCCCGGCGACGTCGAGGGTGCCTGAGCGGACCTCACGCTCCTGTCCCCCACCGTGCAGCAGAGGCTGAAGGGCGAGTTCGCGGCGAGCCACCAGCGCGCCGACCCCGACCGGACCGCCGACCTTGTGACCGGACACCGACATCGCGTCGACGCCGCTGGCGGCGAAGGAGACGGGCACGGCGCCGATCGCTTGGACGGCGTCGGTGTGGACGGGCACATCGTGCGCGTGGGCGCTGGCCACCACCTGCTGGATCGGTTGCAGGGTGCCGACCTCGTTGTTGGCCCACATCACCGACACGACCGCCGTCGGGGTGCCGGCCAAGGCTCGGTCGACCTCCTTCGGATCGACCCGCCCGAGGTCGTCGACGTCGAGGAACCGAACCGGGGTGCCGTCGTGCTCGGCGAGCCAGTCGACCGGATCGAGCACCGCGTGGTGCTCGATGGCCGACGTCACCACCTGGCCGTCGCGGGCCCAGGCCAGACCCTTGATGGCAAGGTTGTCCGCCTCGGTGCCACCGGAGGTGAACACGATCTCGCCGGGCCGGCAGTCCAGGGCCGCGGCCATTCGCTCTCGAGACTCCTCCACCACCCGACGGGCTCGCCGGCCCGAGGCATGCAGGGACGAGGCGTTGCCGGGGCTCTGGAGTTCAGCAGTCAGCGCTTCAACCGCCGCGGAGACCATCTGGGTGGTCGCGGCGTGGTCGAGGTAGACGCGGGGAGTCACCCGGCAAGCGTACGGCGCGGGCCGGTCGCTGTCGGCATCGAGCAACCCGAGATCGACAACATAGGTTAGGCTCACCTAATATTCATTGAGTTGCCGGAGCCCCCGGTCCCGACTGAACGGAGTCACCCATGCACCCGAATCGCATCCTGGCCGCCACCGCCGCAACGGCGGCAGCTTTGGCGCTCGCCGCCTGCGGAACCGACAGCGACGCTGCGCCGGACGCTGCCGAGCAGTCCAACCAGGACGTCAGCAACTACCCGATCCTCATCGAGCACGCCCTGGGCACCACCACCATCACCGAGAAGCCCGAGCGGGTCGCCACCGTTGCCTGGGGAAACCAAGAAGTGCCGTTGGCGCTCGGCGTCGTCCCGGTCGGCATGCCCGAAGTCACCTGGGGCGACGACGACGGCGACGGTGTGCTGCCCTGGGTCGAGGACACGTTGAGCGACCTCGGCGCCGAGACCCCGGTGCTGTTCGACGAGGCCGACGGTATCGACTTCGAGGCCGTCGCCGACACCCAGCCTGACGTCATCTTGGCCGGCTACTCGGGCCTGACCCAGGAGGAGTACGACACCCTCGCCAAGATCGCGCCGGTGGTGGCCTACCCCGACGTCGCCTGGGGCACCACCTGGCAGGAGATGATCGAACTGGACGCCACCGCGATGGGCATGCAGGCCGAGGGCGAACAACTGATCGCCGACCTGGACCAGCAGATCGCCGACACCGCCGCCGGCTATCCTCGGCTGGCCGATACCTCGGTCGCCTTCAGTTGGATCGACACCACGGACTTGTCGACGTTCGGCTTCTACACCTCCGCCGACCCGCGGGCCAGCTTCCCGACCCAGCTCGGGATGACCATCCCGACTGTGGTCACCGACAACGAGGACGGCTCGTCGTTCTACGGTGGGATCAGTGCCGAGAGCGCCGACCAGGTCGATGCCGACGTCCTGGTGGTGTACGCCGACGAGGCGTCGCTGGCAACCGCCGAGGCAGACCCGCTGTGGAGCAAGATTCCCGCGATCGATCGCGGGTCGGTGGTGCTGCTGCCCGACAACACGCCGCTGGCCGCCTCGGCCAACCCGTCCCCGCTGTCCATCGGCTACAACCTCGATGAGTATGTCGGCCTGCTTGCCGCGGCAGCCGACAAGGTCGAGTGACCCCCGTCGAACGGCACCGGTCGAATGGCGCCGGTCGAATGGCGCCGGTCGAATGACACCGGTCGAATGGCGCCGGTCGAATGACACCGGTCGAACGGCCACGGGAGTGACGCCGAGGTTCACCCGGGCCGGATGGTTCGTTGTCGCCCTCGTCGCGTTGGCCCTGATCGCGACCGCGTCGGTCGGTTTCGGAGCCCGCGTGGTGAGTTGGCACGAGATCCTCACGGCCTTCTCCGGTGAGGAGGGCATCGCTCAGGCAGCGGTCCGCAAACGGGTGCCGCGCACCGTCTTGGCGATCCTGGTGGGAGCCGCACTGGGTATGGCCGGTGCGGTGATGCAGGGCATCACCCACAATCCGCTGGCCGACCCTGGCATCCTCGGGGTGACCACCGGGGCGTCCCTGAGCGTCGTCACCGGCATCGCATTCTTCGGCCTGACCTCGTCGACCGGCTTCATCTGGGTTGCGATCCTCGGTGCCGGCGCAGCGGCCGCCTTCGTCTATGGGGTCGGCTCGCTGGGCCGCGGCGGAGCCACCCCCCTCAAGCTCGCCCTCGCCGGGGCGGCCACCTCGGCCGCCTTCGGTTCGATGATCAGTGCGATCTTGTTGCCGCGGATCGAGGTCATGGACTCCTTCCGGTTCTGGCAGATCGGCGGCGTCGGGGGCGCGACCTGGTCGAAGGTCTGGCTGGTGCTGCCGTTCCTGATCCTCGGCGCCGTGGTCTGCGTGGCTTGTGCGCGGGGCCTCAACTCGCTTGCTCTGGGCGCGGATATCGCGGCGGGCCTGGGCCACCACCTCACCCGCACCCGTCTGGTGGCCGCGACCGGAGCGATCGTGCTCTGCGGCGCCGCGACAGCCCTCGCGGGACCGATCGGCTTCATCGGACTGGTCGTGCCCCACGTATGCCGACTGCTGGTCGGCATCGACCATCGGTGGCTGTTGCCGGCTTCGATGGTGGTCGGAGCGATCCTGCTCACCGCTGCCGACGTCGCCGGCCGACTGGTCGCCCGCCCCGAGGAGATCGACGTCGGAATCATCACCGCGATTCTCGGTGCGCCGATCTTCATCTGGATCGTGCGAAACACCAAGGTGCGTGCCCTGTGAGCACCGTCGAGGTGAACACGATCGAGGTCATCGTGGCCTCCCGGCGGCGACGTCGACTGCGCCGCTGGGCTCTGCTGGTGCTGTTGACGACCCTGGTCGTGATCGCCTTCGCGGTGTCGCTGATGGTCGGTCACACCTTCTATTCCCTGTCCGAGGTCTGGCGGGTGCTCAGCGGCGAGACAGTTCCGGGGGCATCGTTCACCGTCGGGGATCTCAGACTCCCCCGAGCCACCATGGGTCTGGTGAGCGGAGCCGCGTTCGGAATGGCGGGAGTCACCTTCCAGACGATGCTGCGCAACCCGTTGGCCTCCCCCGACATCATCGGCATCAGCTCCGGTGCCAGCGCGGCCGCAGTGATCGCGATCGTCATGTTCAGCCTCACCGAGGCACAGACCTCGATGCTGGCGGTCACGGCCGCTTTGGCCACCGCGGCCCTGATCTACCTGCTCAGCTTTCAAGACGGTGTCGTCGGTGCACGCCTGATCCTCATCGGCATCGGCATCGCGGCGATGCTCGACTCGGTGGTGTCCTACGTGATCCTGCGGGCCTCTGCCTGGGACCTTCAGACAGCGATGCGCTGGCTGACTGGGAGCCTCAACGGCGCCACCTGGTCCGGGGTGGTCCCAGTCGTCGTGGCGGCGGCCATCGCGGTGCCAGTGCTGCTGAGCCAGTCGCGCAACCTGGAGATGCTGCGTCTGGGCGACGACGTGGCCTCGGCCCTCGGGGTCGGCGTGGAACGCACCCGCATCGTGGTGATCGTCGCAGCCGTGGCGCTGATTGCGTTCGCCACCGCGGCCAGCGGCCCGATCGCCTTCGTGGCATTTCTCTCCGGCCCGATCGCGGCTCGGGTCTTCGGCCCCGGCGATTCGTTGCTGATGCCTGCGGCCCTGGTCGGCGCCCTGCTGGTGCTCGTCGCCGACGTGAGTGGCCAGTGGGCCTTCGGAACCCGCTATCCGGTCGGGGTCGTCACTGGCGCACTGGGCGCGCCCTACCTGGTCTATCTGCTCATCCGCACCAATCGCACCGGAGGTTCGCTGTGACAACCCACCACACCCTCGATGTCGACCAGGTCACGCTCGGATACGGCGACCGCGCCGTGGTCACCGACCTGAGCCTGAGCGTGCCCACAGGCCGGATCACGGTCATCGTCGGCGCCAATGCCTCGGGGAAGTCGACCCTGCTGCGGGCGATGGCGAGGCTGTTGTCGCCCACCAGTGGCCAGGTGCTGCTGGACGGCAAGGCCATCCACCGCCTGCCCACCAAGCAGGTCGCCCGCACCCTCGGACTGCTTCCCCAGTCGCCGATCGCCCCGGAGGGCATCGTGGTCGCGGACCTGGTGGCCCGAGGACGCCACCCCCATCACAGTGCGTTCTCCCGGTGGTCCCGCGCCGACGATGCCGTGGTGGCGACCGCACTGGAGTCGACGTCGAGCAGCGAGCTGGCCGACCGCAGCGTCGACGAACTGTCCGGCGGACAACGTCAACGGGTCTGGATCGCGATGGCCCTGGCCCAAGAAACCGACATCTTGTTGCTCGACGAGCCGACCACCTTCCTCGACGTCAGCCATCAGGTCGAGGTGCTGGACCTGCTCACCGACCTGAACGCCGAGCGTGGCACCACCATCGTGATGGTGCTGCACGACCTCAATCTGGCCGCTCGGTATGCCGACCACCTGATCGCGGTGGCGGGCGGATCACTGTGTGCTGCCGGAGCGCCCGATGAGGTGCTCAACTCCGACCTGGTCCGCCAGGTCTTCGGAATGGACTCGATGGTGGTGCCCGACCCGGTGTCGGGCCACCCGATGGTGCTGCCGGTCGGACGACACCACTGCGGACGAGCAGACCG
>JBPPMQ010000154.1:0-14774 GCA_051306135.1 Nocardioides sp.
CTCACCGAGGAGCCGGGCTTCGCCGAGATGGAGTTCGGGGTCTGGGACGGCCTCACCTTCACCGAGGTCGAACAGCGGTTTCCCGGTCAGGTGCAGAACTGGCTGGCCCGGGACCCCGACTACGCCCCAGAGGGCGGCGAGACCCATCGACAGGTGCGCGCACGAGTCCTCGCCGGACTGGAGCGGGTGCTGGACCACCACCAGGGGCAGACGGTGGTCGTGGTGTCGCACGTGACGCCGATCAAGACCCTGGTCTCCCACTGTCTGGGCCTGGGAATCGAGGGCCTGTTCAGCATGGAACTCTCGCCCGCGTCGGTCACCGTGCTCAGCTTCTTCACCGACGCCGACGGCGACGTGCGAGGCTCGATGCGCCTGTACAACGCGCTGCCCCCCAGCGCCGATCCGTTCGCGGCGCACTCCTCGGCCTGGTTCCGCTGACCTGCCTCACTGGGTCGGCCTAGTCCGCAACGCTGCGAGATCAGACCTCGGTGACGATGACCTCGAGTACGTTGCCGGACTCTTCGACCTGCCAGCCCAGGTCGCGCCAAACCTGTGCCAGTCGGGTGGGGTCGACCGGGGAGGCTCCCGACTCCAGCAGCGCTCGCACCAGGCGCCCCTTGGTCGCCTTGTTGAAATGCGAGACCACGGCGCGGGTGCCGTTGCGCTCCTGGAGGACCTTGACCGCCGCCACCCGCCCACCGGGCGCGCAAAAGCCGGCATACATGCCCGACCGCAGGTCGATGACGAGGTCGTCCTCGACCATCAGATGTCGGCGCCAGTGCGCTGCCACCGAGCCCAGGCCCGGCAGGCTGGCGTCTCCGGAGAGTCGGTAGGGGGCGATGCGGTCCGATGGGCTGACCAGACCGAACACCGACGAGGTGATCAGCACCCGACTCCTCGCACGCCGCTTGGCTGACGGGCTGAGGGTCCCGAACCCGAGTGCGTCGTAGAGGACGCCGGTGTAGATCTGGTCAGCCCGTGCGGTCGGGCTGGATTTCAGTGCAGCGTTGAGGTCGACCAGATCCGCCTGACTTTTCGGCACCCCGAGCGCGCCGGCGGCTCGCTGGGGTTCGGTCAGGCAGAAGTCGACCAGTGCCTCGATGACCTCGGTGCGCGCGTCGGTGAGTTCGGGACGGCCCAGGGCCGAGAGGTCCAGGGGCGCGCCGCGACGTGGTCGGTACTTGCCCTCGCTGGGCGGCAGCAGAATCTTCACGCAACGTCTCTGTCGATGACCGAACAAGGGCCGGAGGCGAGGTCGACAGGTGACCCGGATCCAGGGCCGCGGGGCGGTGCCGACCACGCCTCCACTCAGAGTATCGGGCGCCCGGGACAGCAACGGGGCGACCCCCGGCTCCGTTAAAGTAGAGTTAGTGAAGCAAACTACATTACTTTAGATGAGGAGTCTCTATGCGCATCACGACCCTGCCGACCCCGGAACTCGGCAACCGCAGCTACCTAGTCGACGACGGCACCAGCACCGTCATCATCGATCCTCAGCGTGACATCGACCGGATCGACCCCTTGATCGAACACGACGTGGCCTACGTGTTGGAAACCCACATCCACAACGACTACGTCAGCGGCGGGGCAGAACTTGCCCGGCGCACCGGCGCTGCCTATGGCGTCAACCGCGACGACCCGGTCCGATTCGAGCACCTTCCCCTCGAGGACGGGCAGGTGTTCGGCGTCGGATCGCTGAGAGTGCGGGTGCTCGCCACCCCCGGGCACACCGACACCCACCTGTCCTACCTGGTCACCGACGTCGCAGCTCCAGATGCCGCTGCGGCGCTGTTCAGTGGGGGCTCCCTACTGCACGGCACCGTCGGTCGGACCGATCTGATGGGGACCGACCGCACCGAGGAACTTTCCCGAGCCCAATGGCGTTCAGCCCGGCGACTCGCAGCGCTGGACCCAGGCACGCTGGTGATGCCTACCCACGGGTTCGGTTCATTCTGTGCTGCGGGCCGAACCGGAGGCGCTGACGGATCGACCATCGGGGACGAGCGCACCGCGAACACCGCCTTGGTGACCCCGGATGAGCAGACGTTCGTCCGAGAACTCATCGACTCACTCACCGCCCACCCGCGGTACTACGCGCAGATGGCCGACTTCAACCTTGAAGGCCCACCGGTTCCGTCCTTGGACGCGACCTTCGCTCGCGCCGATCGGGACGACCTTGCGCGAAGGATCCGTGCCGGCTCTCGCGTCATTGACTTACGCCCCGCGGCACAATTCGCTCAAGAGCACTTGACCGGCACCCTGAGCATCGCGCTGGGCGCACAGTTCGCCACCTACCTGGGCTGGCTCACCCAGTGGGGTGAGCCGATCACGGTCATCGGTCCGAAGGTGTCCGACCTCATCGAGGCTCGCCGCCAACTGGTCCGCATCGGCATCGAGCCGGACGCGTGGAGCTGGGGGAGCCTGGGTGATCTCGCCGATCCGACGACCGTGGCCGTCTCGGCCTTCGAGCGGGTCGGTTGGCTCGACTTTCGCCCCCAGCTCGGTGACACGGTTCTCGACGTACGACGTGACGACGAGTTCGCTGACGCACACGTGGCCGGTGCCGTGAACATTCCCCTTCACGACCTGCAGGATCGAGTGGGCGAACTGCCCATTCGGCGAACCTGGGTCTACTGCCAGTCGGGTTTTCGGGCAGGCACCGCTGCGTCCATCCTGGCGGCAACGGGAATCGTCCCGGTCTATGTCGACGACGACTTCAGCGCCGCCGGACGATTGGGGCTCACTGCCTGAACCGGGTCCAGCCTCCGGGGAATGTCATGCCCCGCAGGCGCGTTGTGATCGCTGTGAGCGAGTTCGAGACGATGAGCGAGTTCGAGACCAGCGGCGAGGTCCTCAAGGACTTCCGACTGGCGATGCGCAATGTGGCGGCCCCGGTTTCGGTGGTGACGGCCTACATCGGTGGGCAGCCGTTCGGAACGACCGTGTCGGCCTTCGATTCTCTCTCCATGGACCCACCGATGATGACGGTCGCACTGCAAGACACCAGCTACCTGCTGGGCCATCTCAACGTCGGCACTGTGTTGGGTGTCAACGTGTTGTCGGCCGAGCAGGCCCCATTGGCGATGAAGTTCGCCGTCCGCGACGCAGACCGCTTCGCAGGAGTCGACTGGGAACTCGTCGACGGGGCGCCGCAGATCACCGGGAGCCACTCCTGGTTCGTGCTGAGCGTCAGTCAGATGGTGCGCGGTGGTGACCACATCGTCATCGTCGGGGACGTCATCGGTGCGGCGCAGGGACAAGGGCGCCCGTTGACCTACCACGACCGAATCTTCGGGACCCACGAGGCTCTGTGAACCGCGTGGCCGCTCACAGCCCCGGTGCCCCCCACAGGCCCAGCCACCGGGACCGGTCCGGTTCGATCGGAAGCTCGCCGGCAAGGACGTCTCGGACTTGGATCTCGGTCACAGCGTCGGTGGCCCTGCCCTCGCCGGTGGGCGCAAAGGGATAGAACGTGCCCTGCTTGTACAGATAGACCAGCCCGACCCGCCCAGCGATCCCGCCGGAGCCGGCCGTCTCGAACGGCACCACCGTGCACAGCAGACCCGGACCGAACCCGGCCTCGGTGAGGGTCACATTGACGGCGTGCAGATCGGTCGACAACGAACTCAGCGTGTCCGTCGCCGGATCGAAGGCCGGGTGGTCGACTTCGAGCCAGGTGAACCCGAACGAATCTTCGCTCACCCGGATCGCCGGAGCATCGGGGTCGCTGCGCAACAGCGCGACGATGTCGTCCTGGGACCGGGCAAAGCCGGCGCCTGAACTGGCTCGATAACACACTGCCCCGTCCCCGGTCGGCACCATGCCCAGAGCCGTCTGCAGGGTCAGCGCCGCGTTGGGTAGGGCGAACAGATCGTCGAGGTTGGCTGCCTTGGGGACCGACTGCCCCATGATGGAACGCCAGAAACTCATCGTGGCCCCGCGCAGGCAGCGCTCACGAGGGACGGCCGAGGTCGGACTGGATCTTGGCCAACTGTTCGAGTCGTTGCTCCAGGCTCGGGTGGGTGGAGGTGAGGGTCTTCAGGTTGACGCCGGCGATCGCCGGGGCGATGCACAACGCACTGGCGGCACTGACCTCCCGCAGGTCCTTCTTGGGGGTGGCGTTGATGCCACCGGTGATCTTCTGCAGCGCCGAGGCCAGGGCGGCCGGCCGCATGGTCAGGTAGGCACCGGCACGATCGGCTGACAGTTCCCGGTAGCGCGACAGCAGTCGCAACAGCACGAAGCTCACGGCATACACCACCATGCTGACCACCAGGATGACCAGCCAGACGGGGAGGCCGTTGTTGTTGTTCCGCCGGCCGCCGAGCATGCCGTAGGCCCCGAACCGGGAGCCTTGGGTGAGCATTCCGGCGACGATGCCGGCCGAGGAGGCCACGGTCATCACCAACACGTCACGGTGGGCGACGTGGGACAGTTCATGGGCCAGCACGCCTTCGAGTTCTTCGGGGGTGAGCAGGTTGAGAATGCCGGTGGTCACGCACACCACCGACCGTTGCGGTGACCTCCCGGTGGCGAAGGCGTTGGGCACGTCGGTATGCGCGATCCCGACTCGAGGTTTCGGCATGTCGGCCAGAGCGCACAGACGGTCGATGACGCCGTGCAACTCCGGAGCTTGCTCGGGAGTCACCTCCTGGGCGTTCATCGCCCGCATGGCCACCTTGTCCGAGTTCGACCACTGCCACACCGCGATGCCGATGCCGATCACTGCGACCAGCACTCCGACACCGGGCCCGGCGCTCGACCCCAACACGTAGGCAACTGTGACCACCAGGGCGACCAGCAGCGCGCCAAGCAGGAACATGACCAGCGTCATCCGGGTGGTCAGGGATTTGTCGGCGATGAATCGGGAGCGTGCCACACCTAGATTGTGGCTCACCACACCAAGCCCGTCCCGCCAGGGGTGAGGGTCGGGGTCAGTCCGATCCTTCGGCGGCAACCTCGAGGCAGGTGCGGGTCGCGAAAGAGTTCCACTCCGCAACCCGCCGCAGCATGTAGTGACCAACCCCGCCCATGTCGGTGAACTCCGCGTCGATGCCTGCCTGCTGTGCCTGCGAGACGAATCGACGGGTCGCCCGAGCCGAAGTGATCCGGTCGCCGCTGCCGTGGGCGACCCGCAGAGTCTTGGTGCGCAACGGTGCGAACGGTTCGTTCGGCGGGAGCCATGGCGCCAGCCCGACCACGCCGAGCACCGACGGATGATCAGCCACCGCCACCGCGGTACGTCCACCCATCGAGTGACCCAGGATCGTCACCGGAAGCCCGTAGCGGGTCGCGATGGTGTCCAGCGCCCAGCGGGCGTCGGCCACCGGCGACGGGTCGGTCGGGCCGTTCCAACCCTTCACCTGGAAGCGCAACAGAGCCAGTCCGACACCGTGGTCGAGAAGTGGTGGTGAGACGGCATGGAGCAGGGCCCGTGCGCGACGCCACGACAGACTGGTGCCGTCGACCGGTTTGCTGCTGCGGCCGCTGCCACCGTGCAGCACCAGCACTAAGGACCGAGGTGTCTCGGGCAGGACAAGATCGGTGAACTCGGCTCGTGGCACAGAGGTAGGCGCAGTCATCACCCACCATTCGACACCATCGGCCCAAACCGATTGCGCCGCTCAGCGTCGAGTGAACACTGCCCAGGTGAAGGACTGGCTCGCGCCCCACGGCGTGGTGTGATCGGCGCGCTCTGCGTGAGCCAGGTCGAAGTCGCGACCGAAGATTCTCGCCAGGGAGTCGACGTCGTGTCGGGCAGTGGTCAGGCCCGAGCACTTCTCGGGGCCATCCGGTGCAAACGTTCCGATCACCAGCATCCCCGACGGCCGGACGGCCGCTGCGGCACATTCGGCGTACCTGCCTTGGTCGTCCGCATCGATGAGGAAGTGGAAGACCGCCCGGTCATGCCACACCTCGTAGGTCCGGCCAGGCTGCCACGCCAGCACGTCGGTCGTGACGTAACTGATCCGGTCAGCGAGCCGCGCACGCACCAGCTTCAGGGCCTCGGCAGAGACATCGAGGACGGTGACCCCGTACCCAGATTCAACGAGGGCGTCGGCAAGCTCTGATGCGCCGGCTCCGACGTCGATGACGTCGCCGCCGGCGGTCGCAGATCGAATCAGACGCATCGAGGTGTCGGGTTGTTGCTCATACCAACTCACCGCTCGCGGGTCGTTGCTGGAGTACACGGTGTCCCAGTGCGCTGCGTCCATGGCTCCAGTATCCCGCTTCGGGCTTCCCGCGATCGATTGCGCCATCTAGCATCGTCGGATGCCTGTCACTCGTGGTTTCGTCGGCCGCCCTCGGACAGCGCGACCGTCGAGGCTGCCTCCGGGGCAGTACGACACCGGCCGGCAGTGGCCGACTCTGAGTGCTGAGGCGACGCCCCTGGTCGATATCGATGAGTGGACCATGACGGTCGATGGCCTGGTGGACGAGGTGAAGACCTGGGGCTGGCGAGGCGTGCGCTCGTTGCCCGGGTCGACCTACGTCGGCGACATCCATTGCGTGACCACCTGGACGAAGTTGGATGTCACCTTCGCCGGCGTCAGCGTCGACACTGTGCTCGACCTTGCGGTTCCGCGCCCCGAGGCGGCCTACGTGATGGCCCATTCGACCACCGGCTACACCACCAATCTGCCGCTCGCCGACGTGACGGGCGGCAAGGCGTGGCTGGTCTGGGAGTTCGACGGTCGACCGCTGACCCCCGAGCACGGTGGTCCGATCCGACTCCTGGTGCCGCATCTGTACTTCTGGAAGTCGGCGAAGTGGGTCAACCGGTTGGAGTTGATGGCCGAGAACCAGCCGGGATTCTGGGAGTCCAACGGCTATCACGACCGCGGCGACCCGTGGCTCGAGCAGCGTTACCAGGGCGACCCGTGACCGTTGTGGACGGAGGCTGGACGGTCGGCACCTTGGTCGACAAGGAAGTCACCGAGGCGCTGGTCCGACTGCGTTTCGCCGTGCCTGACCGGGTCGCGCATCGAGCCGGACAGCACTATGTCCTCCGGCCGCGCGCCGAGGACGGTTACACGGCGTCGCGGTCCTACTCGGTGGCCTCTGACCCCGGTGACCCGGGGGTGGAACTCATGATCGAGTGTCTGCCGGGTGGGGAGGTGTCCGCCTTCATGCATGATGAGGCCCGCCCGGGGGACCTCTTCGAGCTTCGTGGACCGATAGGCGGGTGGTTCACCTGGGATGCCGGTAGCGATCCTGGGCCGGTGCTGTGCATCGGCGGCGGCACTGGTGTGGTCCCCTTCGTCGCGATGAGTCGACAGGCCCGGCGCCTCGGCAGGGGCGATCGTATCCGGACGGTGGCAGTCGGACGAGGCCGAGCCACCTTGCCGTACGTCGACGAACTGATCGACGCCGGCGCCTTCGTGGCTTTGACCCGAGAGAACCTCGGTGGTCGGGTCGCGGCACCTCCGTACCCGGACGAGGTCGATCCGATGCTCACCTGCGTCCAGCGGGTTTATGTGTGCGGCTCAGCCGGATTCGCGTCGTACGCGACCCGACTGCTCACCGACCTCGGAGCGGCCTCAGACCTGATCAGGGTCGAACAGTTCGGCGCCACCGAATGAACACCCGGTCGGCACACTGGGCTCATGCCCGAAGGTGACACCGTCTTCCGTGCCGGGGTGCGACTGCACGCTGCACTGGCCGGACAGGTGCTGACTCGGTGTGACATCAGGGTGCCGACCTACGCGACGGTGGATCTGACCGGGCGACACGTCGACGAGGTGGTCAGCCGGGGCAAACATCTGCTCATCCGGGCCGAGGATGCCACGATCCACTCCCATCTGAAGATGGAGGGCCGTTGGGATGTCATGAGGACCGGCGATCGGTGGCGCCGACCCGGGTGGCAGGCCAGAATCGTCCTTGAGACCGGCCGAATGCAGGCGGTGGGCTTCAGCCTCGGCGTCGTGGAGGTATTGACGCGGCTTTCGGAGGTCAAGGCGGTCGGACACCTGGGACCTGACCTGCTCGGAGCGGACTGGGACCCCGCATCGGCCGCCCTCAATCTGGCCCGAGACGGCTCTCGTCCGATCGGGGAAGCGTTACTGGATCAACGCAACCTCGCCGGCATCGGGAACGTGTACCGCAGCGAGATCTGCTTCCTGCGGGGCGTCCTGCCCACCCGCCCTGCCGCGGAGACCACGGACCTGGCTGGAATGGTCGACTTGGCCAAACGCCTGCTCGAGGCGAACCGCCATCGCTCGACACGGGTGACGACCGGCTCGAGCGATGGCGCCAGGCTCTGGGCCTACGGGCGCTGGCAGCGGCCCTGCCTGCGCTGTGGCACCTCGATACAGCGGGGCGACGATCTCGCAGGACGGGTCGTCTTCTGGTGCCCCCAGTGTCAGACCTGATCGCACAGGGGTCAGCGCATCGACTTGCGAAGTTCCTTGGCCCTCTTGTCCAGGTCCTTCTTCGCCGACTTCCACGACGACTTCAGTGCAGTGACGCCGTCGGAGTCGCGGACCGACCCTGCGGCCTTGCCGGCTCGCGCCATCGCGAGATCCTTAGCGTGCTCGAAAGCTGCCGAGACCTCATCTGCCGATGGGGTCCTTCCGCTGGTGCTCGATGCTGCATCCGCCGCGGCCGAGGCGATCGTCGAGCCCGCTTCGGAGGCCTTTCCGGCTACCACCGAGCCGGCCTCGGAGGCCCTTTCGGCGATGATCGGTGCTTTCTCGGCGACGAACTGTCGGGCACCGACTGCTGCGTCGGCCACGACCGAGCCGGCGTCGGCAGCCTTCTCGGCGACGATGGGGGCCTTCTGCGCGGCAAGGTCTTTGGCGTCGTGGAGAGCGGTTCCCACTGCACCTGCCGCGAGGCCCACCGCACCGGCGACCGAGGCGGCACCGGCGGCTACCGCGGACTTGGCCTCTTCCGACAGCGGGGTTTGGTTCTTGCGGATGTTTCCGGCACTCTCCAACGTCCCGTCCACGAGGAGGGCGGCGCCCGCGCCGAACAGCCACGAGTCCTTGGCCAGACCGATCCCCTGATGGGTAGGCCTGATGCTGCCTTCCACCCGCATCCCCGGGGTGCGCCAGTAGATCCCGAGGAGGGATCCGGAAAAGGCCATCAAGCCGAATCCGGCGACTCTGGGGGAGACGACCGGCAGCACCAGGGCTGCGCCGAGGGCACACTCGCCGGCGCCCACGGCTTTCTGAAACGTGCGTGGGTTGATGCGTGCCAGTTGGGGGTAGGCCCCCGAGGCGAGGGAATGGACGGCCTTGGCGGCGTCTTCATCGGTGCTGGTGAACTTCTCCCACCCGGAGTTGAGGATGAAGCCGCCAGTGGTCAGGCGCAGCGGGGCGCGGCGGAGTCGTGCAGCGATGCTCATGGGTTCGAACCTCCCGGACGGGTGCGGATGATGCCTCTCATGGGCTTCGGTACCCCGAAACGGGGGTCGTCAAACATCGATCCGCGCGAATCTCTGAGACCAGTTCGGCCAAGACAGGTTCCTCGTCCGCGGGGCCGAGGGTGGCGGTCGCGTCCGCCAGGGAGGTCCTCGCGGGGTTGCCCGGTCGAATCTGCCTGCATCGATCGGCGATCGGCGATCGACCTTTCGACCTTTCGACCGGAGCCTGAGCCGTTCGCCCATCGTTCAGGGGCAGGTGAGGTCGACCGCGCGACGTTGAAGCAATCGCTTCGCCTCCCGCAAGCCGCTGCTCATCGCACCATCGGCATACCCGGCGCGCTCAGCTCCGGTGTGCTCGCCGGCAAAGCAAATCCGCCCGACGGGTTCACCCAAGACATCGAAGTCGTCGGCGACGTTGCCGGGGGTGATATGGGCATAGGCTCCGCGCGCGAATGGGTCGTGCAGCCAGTCGGAATGGACCACTGCGGTCGGCGCGGCCGGCAGGGCTTCGCCGTAGACGCACGCGAATTGCTCCAAGGCCCAGGCTCGCGGGTCCACCAGCATCGACCGGGTGGCGCCGTGTGCCACCAGAAACATCATCGTCGGGCTGAGACCGAAGTCCCAGGTCCAGGTGGCCGCCTCGGTCCGGTCGGCAGGGAAGATCACCGAGTGCTGCAGGCTCGGGTCCTTAGTCCGCCAGAAAGGCTCCTCGAACGCGAGGAAAACCTTGTCCAAGGTCCCGAAACCGGTTCGTTCGATCACTGCCTGCCTCTCGGCGGGCAGGGGGGGATCGAACTTGATCGCCCCGGACTTCAACACCCCCAGCGGAACGGTCACGATGACGTGGCTGCCGGACTCGGTCCATCCGTCGCCGTGCACCTCGACTCCGGAGTCGGTCTGCACCACCCGGCGTACCGGCGCATTGCGCGCCACGGTGCTGGGGGCGGCCAGCGGCGCCAACACGCTGCGGTAGCCGTCGGTGGGCACGTTGTCGATGACGTCACCGACGAACATGCCCCCAGTCAACGCCCAGCGGGCGGAGACCTGATCCAGAATGCCAGCGGCATCCTGTTCGACCATCGAGGCCATCAGTTGCCGTAGCCGATCCCGGGCGGGACCGGGTGCCACCGTGCGGGTGAGGTGGTCGTCGATGACGTCGGCTGCGGATCGGTCGGGCGCCCCGGCCTTCAACTGGGCTTCGAGGTCCGCGGCGACCGGCTCGAAGACCGAATAGCCGAACCCGGCGACTTCGTCGGCACTCAGGGTGCGTTGCTCGCCGAGGTCGGCGCCGGTGAACCGGGTGCCGGTGGGATCCACGATCCACGCCGCGCCGGCCGCCTGCACCCAGTCGGCCAGCACGTTGTCGTCGGGGTGGTGGATCCAGGCGCCGCCCAAGTCCGCTGGATGACCGTCGACGTCGACGGTGTGCAGGCGACCCCCGATCCGGTCGCGAGCCTCGAGCACCACACAATCGACTCCTGCCGTCGTCAGGGCGTTGGCGGCGGTGAGCCCGGCGATGCCGGCGCCGATCACGATGACCTTGCCCAGTTCGCCCCCGACGGCTGCCGGCACCTCGCAGGAGCCGTCATCGAAGGGGAGTGTCGCCATGGGGCCAACCCTGCCATGTCGCCCGGGCCGGCGTCCTGGCACCGGTAGGCAGTCGACTGACTTAGGGCCGACGGTGCGGGTGGGCTGGCCTGTAAGCCGGGATAGAGCCATGCTCACACGGAAACTATGTGTTGTTCGCTGGAAACGTCTGCTGACCTGCACAAACGCAGTTCCGGACTGTTGGCTGTGGATGGTCGTTGAGTGAACTCCGCGCCACAGTAGCGCCACAGTAGATGCGTGCAATTGTTGGTTGTCGACTGCGGTGCGGTGTTCATCGGCAGCCTCGTCGGTAGCGACGGGGGGACCGTTCAGACGCGTAGGGGGTTCGCTGGAACCGAGCGATCACCGACAGGCCAGGCAGCAGTTCCCTCAGGGCGCTCGGTTGCGGGATGATATTCAGACAGATATCATTCCTGTGTGGCTGAGGGGACGATCATCGCGCGTGCTCGCCGGGGCAGTGGACTGTCGCAGCGGGCGCTGGCACGTCGGTCGGGCACTTCGCAGCCCACGCTCTCGGAGTACGAGCGCGGCGGGAAGTCTCCCACGTTGGCGGTGGTCGAGCGGATTGTTAGCTCGAGCGGGTTCGACCTGGATCTGAGTCCTCGGGTCACGTTCAGCGAACACGTCGGATCGCGGGGCGAGCCCTATGCCGTCCCTGACCGTCTGTGGCGTCTCGACGTTGAGGATGCACTCGCCACGGTGGTGTTGCCGGGTCACTTGCATTGGTCTGGTCCGTCGCGTTCGTATCGGCTGGCTGATCGTCGTGACCGTGCCCGGGTGTACGAGATTGTGCTGCGCGAGGGCGCGGAGGGGGACCTGTTGACCTATGTCGATGGTGCCCTGCTCGTCGACGCATGGGATGACCTCGTCCTGCCGGCATCCTTGCGGGCGGCGTGGTCGCCGCTGATCGCTCGCTACCGGGACGTTGACGCGTGAGCGGCGAGGGGGAGACCGGCCTCAGTCGGTTTCAGATCGAGGCTGCCCGCTTGTTCTTCTCGCTGCCGGAATCGGCTGGCTTCCTGCTGGCTGGTGGCGGTGCTCTGATCGTGCAGGGTCTCGTCGCCCGCCAGACCGAGGACTTGGACTTCTTCACCCAGCGAGGTGGTGGGGATGTGGACGCCGCGGCTTCAGCAGTGGAGGCGGCAGCCTCGGACCGAGGATGGCGAACCGAGGTGATCCGAAGCGGCACCGAGTTCCGCCGCATCAAACTCACGCGTCCAGCGGGTCAGCCTGGAGACGACGGTGAGGAGGTGGTCTACATCGACTTGGCCATCGACACCCCACCGGCTGGTACGCCGACGGTCACCATCGCCGGGCCCGCGCTCCCGCCTCGCGAGTTGGCGATCCGTAAGACGCTTGCGTTGTTCAGCCGGGCAGAGCCGCGTGACTTCACCGACGTCCACGCCATTCACCAACACTTCGATAGGTCTGAGGTCCTGGCCGCGGCCGCAGCGGCGGACCCCGGATTCGAGCTCAGCGTGTTCGTCCAGATGCTCCGATCACACCAGCGACTCCGCGACGAGGACTTCCCGCCAGCCAGCGTCGACATCACTGACCTGCGCGTCTACTTCGACACGTGGGCAGAGGACCTCGACGACTGAACACCCAGCGCAAACCGGCCTCCCGGATCCAGCAGTCATGGTGGGGTACCGCACGGCGACAATGTCCAGGAAACCGCCACCAATGTCGTGCACGAGTCCCTGCGTCAATCCGCCGCCAGTGGGCCGGTCCGCCGCGGTTTAGGTTGCGTTTACGTGAGAGGGAGCAGAGGGGGTTTTGGATTGGCGACTGCAGATCCGCCAGAGGTCCCGCGCCGCCAAGGCCAACAGGTTCACCGCCAAGAGTGCGGCGACAACGCCAAGGGGCTTGGCCTGCGCGTTACCTTCGAACAACGGCCCGGACGCGCCAAGCGTGAACCATGCCCCTACAGCAGCAAGACGGGCAACCGACCCCGCGTCCGCCTGGTTCGCAGGCGCTTCCCACAGATGGACCAGATTCCGGGCCAGGCGGTAGGTGACGAAGAGCGCGAGAGCCGCAGTTACAGCCTGTAACGGCCAGCCATAGTTGGCGAAGTCACCCAGACCACTGAGGAACATGGGCATCAGCAGCGTCCCCTGAATGAAGACCCAGCCCAAATGCAGACCTACGGTCGAGCGTGCCCGTCGCGTCACATGCCGGATGCTATCCGAGTGCCACCCCCACGACGGATTCCTTTGGAATGTGAACGCCACATCGATTCGCCGCGATCGACCCGGTTTTCGGGCGGTCCGCGACCCTGAGCTCTGGCTGGACGCCACAGTAATGCCACAGTAGCGGCCTCAGGGGTTGGAAGTGGTGTGCAAGTCGGAGTCTGAGGCGGCCGGGCTGAGCGTGAAATGTTGCTCTCCAGGGATGCAAACCTGCAGGTGGCTGGCCTGTAACCCCAGGTATTGTCCCAAACTCGGTAAAACCGCAGGTCAGAGGGGGTGCGGAGGGGCTGGCCTGTAAGCCGGGATGGATCCACGCTCAGGTTGAAAACACCTACTGTTGGGTGAAGATGGCTGTTGACCTGCACAAACGCGGTCCCGAGTTGTTGGCTGTTGACGGTCGTTGAGTGATCTCCGCGCCACGGTAGCGCCACAGTAGATGGGTGTAGTTGTTGGTGGCCGACTGACACTTGCTTCTCGTTCGAACCACTGGGCTGCGCGCCCATCGTGGCCGCTGGCTACCTAGTTTCGCCGCGTGATGCAGCTGAGTGGGGGACACAGGGGCTGTGTCAGTCCGCCCAATCCCGGGCTACGGCGTGCGAGCCTCGGCAGCTGCCCGGTTGGCGTCCCGTTCCCGGTGGGACTCTCCGGACGGGTCATCCGGGACGCCCACCGCACGCATCCCCGGCCGCAGCCCCTTAGTCTGCGCACACCCGATGGAGGTTCGGCTCGTGGGACAGGGTCACAGTCGACTGCGAGATGCTGCACATCGACCACCGTGACGCGGCCACCGGGTGCCCGGATCTGCCGATGTCAGTGCGCGGGTTGTGCGGATCAGCCGATCGTTGCCGGGCTGGGCACTGATAGTCGCCATATGGCGAAGTGGCTGTGCCCTTGCGGCAACCAGATCCAGTCCAGCGGTCCGATCCCGAATCCGCAGGAGTGGCACATGCTGTCTGACGCACGGTTGAGTGAACTCTTCGACGCTCCACCGGTCGTCGCGGAGGACGTCGCCGGAAGGAGCCAGTTCGTGTATAGGTGCGACCAGTGCGACCGCCTGCACGTTTTCCTGGGAGTAAGAGTCCCTGGGAGTGGTGGGGTTTGAGGGACGAACGGCGGGGCGTCAGCACGTAGGCGGCCATCGGCGGGATCTTCGGTGTGAACGGCGAAATCCACGCACTGAAGGAGAACCAACCGATGGCCTTGTCCCAGTCTGCCCTGTCCGAACTGCTCGACGCGTTCCGTGCCGGTGATGGCGTCGACCTGATCCGTGAATCGGTGCGTGTCGCGCTCCAAGAACTGATCGAGCTCGAAGCCGCCGAACGCATCGGCGCCGCCCCCTACGAGCGCACCGAGGACCGCACCAACGAGCGCAACGGCCACCGGCCGCGGCCGTTGACCACCAAGGCCGGCGACGTCGAGCTGCGGATCCCGAAGCTGCGGAAGGGGTCGTTCTTCCCGGTCATCCTCGAGCCCCGACGTCGCATCGACCAGGCCCTGTACGCGGTCGTGATGGAGTGCTACGTCCACGGCGTCTCCACCCGCAGCGTCGACGACCTGGTCGAAGCGATGGGCGGCACCGGGATCAGCAAATCCGAGGTCTCCCGGATCTG
>JBPPMQ010000166.1:0-8444 GCA_051306135.1 Nocardioides sp.
CTCACGCCGCACGGCTTTCAGGACGCCAGTGCTGACCTCGGCGTCATCGACTCGTGGTGGCGGCGCCAACCCGATGCGAACATCGGCGTCCCGACCGGAGCGGCCGGGGGAATCGATGTGGTTGACGTCGATGTCCACGAGACCGGTTCCGGGTACGCGGCCTTCGAGCATGCCCGTCGTGCCGGGTTCGTCGAGGGATGGGCCTGGATGGTGCGGACTCCGTCCGGCGGGCTCCACGCCTACTTCCTCCGCACCGACCAGCGCCAGCAGCGCTCGTGGCAAGTACCCGGAAAGCACATCGACTTCCGAGGCGACGGCGGCTACATCATCGTGCCGCCCTCCCAGGTCACCGGCGACGACGGCATCAGTCGCAGCTACCAGCAGATCGCAGTCGCGGAAGATCGCCGCCCCGGGCCGGTCGACGCCACCGGGCTGCGTGGCTTCCTCGATCCGCCCCGACCGATGCGCCCGCCCCCAGATCTCCCCGCCGTCGGAGCCCGGCCCGACAAGCTGGCCGCCTGGGTCGCCTCGCGGCCGGAGGGTGCCCGCAACGGGGGGTTGTTCTGGGCGGCGTGTCGGATGGCCGAGGAAGGCCACGATCTCAGCAGTACGACGTCGCTGCTCGGCGAGGCGGCGTACACCGCGGGCCTGCCGGAGCGGGAAGCGCTGGCGACGATCAGGTCGGCTTACCGGATCGCGAGGCGGCTCGGTCCGGTGACCGATCCGCGCCCTACGAATGCGGTTGAGGCGGTGGGGCTGTGAACACGCCGGACCTCTACGAGCGCCGCCTCGACCGCACGCTTCCCGAACCCGCTCCTACGCCCGAAGCCGACATGGCCCTCGAAGCTCTGGCCGTCCACCGCGATCCGTCCGTGCCGTCCGTTGAAGCCAACCAGAACCCCGACCGCTCGCAGCCGAGTGTGGCGTGGGTCAGGCCCAGCGAAGTGCCGACCTTGCTCGGCTCCAAGTTCGTCCGCCGCGGCATCGACCTCCAGGCCGAGCTCACCCGCCGCGCATGGCGTACCCCCGGCGCCGCCGTCTCGAAGGCGTCGCGCCGAATCACTCGCACCTCGATCGCTCGACCTGAACCGGCGAGCCCCACCATCACCGACCAGGAAGGACTCGGGCTATGAACCTGCCCGCCTTTGCAACCGCCGAGGGGCTGAGGCTCCTCCTGCTCGACCTCACCTACGCCGGACCGGGCGCGTGGCAGACCAGCCCCGACGCGGCCGAGCTGATGACCTACACGATGGACAAGTACGCCGGCCTTGCCAACAAGTACGGCATGGAGCCCACCGACGCCGCGGCGGCCGCCTTCGAGGTGATGCGGATGCGCGCCACCCGCGTTGCCGAGGACCCGTGGGCGGTCGTCACGCACGCCGTCGAGCTGACGCTCATCTACGAATCGCGCGCCGAGGGCCTGCTCTGCTCGTCCGGGCAGGCACGCAAGACAGCCGGCCACGGCTACCACGACGCCGAGCGATTCGCGGATCGCGAATCGGAGATCGCGGACTATCACCCGGCGTTCCACTTCTTCGCCACGATGGCCGACCCGTTCGCGCCCGCCCCGAAGGATCCGCCGGACGGTGAGCCGACCAATGCGTTCTTCGCTCTCGACACCGTCGTGGAGTTCTTCGTCGACCTCGGTTGGCCGCCCGCCAGTGCGCGGCTCGCGATGGAGTACATCGCCGCTCGGCTAAGTCGCTGCGGCAAGCCCGAGATCGCCTACAAGTCGCTGCTCCGAGAAGGCGACGGCCCGGGCTTCCTCGACATCGGGCAAGACGCGTGGATCGACGTGCTCCGCGCCGTACTCGGTGACTCACACCCCGACTTCGAGGGCACCACGAGGAGCCACGGACTCCTCAAGCAAGCAGCAATGGGCTTCCCCGTCACCGAGCTCTTCGACGACCGCGGACTCGTCCACATCGTCGAGGCGGCAGCACCGGACTTCGACACCGAGCCAGGTGAAAGCTATGTCTGAACGCGGTCACATCGAGCTCGACCGCTCTGTCGGGTCCATCGTCGTGGGCGAACGTCACCGCCGAGACCCGGGCGACCTCACTCCGCTCATGGATTCGCTGAAACGCGTCGGACTGCTCCAGCCCGTCACCATCACCCCCGACGGCTACCTCATCTGCGGCTACCGCCGCCTACAAGCGGCCAAGAGGCTCGGCTGGCACACCTTGCGGGTGTGGGTGCGGTCCGGAATCAGCGACGAGCTGACCCGGCTTCTCGCAGAGCGGGACGAGAACACGACGCACAAACCGCTCGCCGCTGATGAGGCAGCGAAGCTCTACGCCGAACTGCGAGTGCTGATCGACGAGGACGCCCAGCGGCGGATGAGGGCCACGCAGTTCGGTTCCAAAACCAACGAAACCGCAGGTCAGCCCGGCCCCGCTGATTCAGCGGGGCCGGAGACGTGTGGCCTCGGAGACGCCCGCCGGCGGGCTGCCGAAATGGTCACAGGCAAAGCGTCGTACGCCCGTCTGGAGCAGATCCTGGCGATGGAGCGCGTGGCGGCCGACCGCGACCTCCCGCAGCACGTCCGGAAAGTCGCCGACGTCGAGCTGACCACGATCCGTAACGGCGGTCCGGTCGATCCTGGCTACCAACGCGTGATGGCCGCCAAACGCATCGCGGCGATGATGGCTCCTGGAGCCGAGGACGAGCTCAACGAGGAAGCCGAGAAGGCCCTCCAGCGAGCCAAGGAGGACCGGCGCCGCCGCATCCAAGAGAACAAGCAGCGGCGCGAGGAAGAGGCCGCCAACCACAAGCGCTCCACGCGCTCCTTCAACCTCAAGTGGGCCGAGATGGACGGCTGGTCCAAGAAGTACGACGTCGAGCAGATCGCCCGCGAGATCAAGCCCGACGACTGGGCGCTCTTCCTCCGCGTCATCGACGAGACCAGGTCGTTCGCCGAAGCCGTCGGCCTCGCGCGTGAGTCCGGCGACACACCTGAGTCGTGACCACACCGACTCACCGAAGGCCCCGCCGATGCTCTACCCGAGAACGCCCGACGACCTCCGCCAGCGTCGTCTGATCGTCGCAGGCATCACGACGGCGCTGCTCCTGATCGCATTCGTCACCTACGCGCTACTCGTCCACCGGGGACAGGCGCCGAGCGCGCCCCGACCCGAAACCCAGTCAGCGGGCTCCGTCGAGTCAACACCCATCGAGGCGGCGACGGGCGACACCAGGCTTCCGACGCTGGGCGCGACGTCAGACCCGGAGTCCTTCGCTCGCCAGGTCGCCGAAGCGCTCTTCGCGTGGGACACCGCGACCCTCATCGGGCGTGACGACCACATCGAGCAGCTCATCAGGCTCGGCGACCCGACCGGCGAGTCCACGGTCGGACTCCTCTCCGATCTCGGCAACTACCTGCCGACACCGGATGCCTGGGTCGAGCTGACGAAGTACGCGACCCGCCAGTGGCTCTCCCTCGACACGGTCTCGGTCCCCACCAAGTGGGCCGAAGCCGAGGCGCAAGCAGGCGACGCCCTCCTGCCCGGAACGATCGCCTACACGATCCACGGCACCCGGCACCGCTCAGGCGTGTGGGCCGGCGAACCGGTGAGCTCCGAACACAACGTCGCGTTCACCGTCTTTATCGTCTGCGGCCCGTCGTACCAGAAGTGCCACCTGCTCCGGCTCTCCGAGCTCGACAACCCGCTGGACTGACGATGGGCAAGGTCGTCGTCGCCGCACTGGTCGCCGTCTTGCTCGGCCCAGCGAGCCTGCTGCTCGGACTCGGCGCCCTCATGAACCCAGCCGCCCAAGCCTCCTGTCTCCCGTCGAGTCCCGTGGTCGAACAGACCCCCAAGCACCTCACCGCGACCCGGACCGACGGAATCACGGTCACCCTCGGCCAGGCACAGCTCACTCGCGCCGCCACCATCGTCAGCGTCGGATCGGGCACCAAGGACGTCGGCCGCGACGGCATCGTCATCGCGCTCATGGCCGCGCTGACCGAGTCGAGCCTGCGAATGCTCTCCAACACCAGCGCCTACCCAGCCTCAGCCACCTACCCCAACGATGGCGACGGCGGCGACCACGACTCCCTCGGCCTGTTCCAGATGCGGCCCAGCACCGGCTGGGGCAGCGTCGCCGACCTCATGGACGCCGAGTACCAGGCCCGGGCGTTCTTCGGCGGCCCCACCGGACCCAACCACGGCTCACCCCGCGGCCTTCTCGACATCCCCGACTGGAAGCTGCTGCCGAAGGGCGCCGCGGCCCAGGCAGTCGAGGTCTCCGCCTTCCCCGACAGGTACGCCGCCTACGAGCCCGTCGCCGCAGCAATCGTCGACTCACTCGCAACGGGCTCGGCATCCGGCTCCTGCGGAGACGAACAGGACGGAGGCGTACCCCTGCCGTCGGGATTCGCCGCCGCAATGATCGCCGCAGCGAAGACACAACTCGGGAAGCCCTACGTATGGGGCGGCGGCACCTACACCGGACCCTCCGGAATCGGCTCAGACGGCCGCGGCCCCGGCTTCGACTGCTCCGGACTCGTCATGTACGCCGCCTACCAGGCATCCCACGGGAAACTCCGACTACCCCACTACTCCGGCGCCCAGATCACCTTCGGCCGCCCCGTCGCCTGGAACGACAAGCAGCCCGGCGACCTCATCTTCTTCACCCACCCCGGATCCTCCGCGCCCCACCACGTCGCGATCTACGTCGGCAACGGCAAGATCCTCCAAGCCCCGCACACCGGCGCCAACGTCCGCTTCGGCACCGTATCGGAATTCGCCGGCGAAACCATGACCCTCCGCCGGCTGGGCGCGTGAGACACACCTGCAGACCATGACCAGTCGTGTACTCCCCCTCGTCGCCCCGAACTTCGGAGCCGTCGGCGGCTCCAGCCAACTCCGCTCGATCATCGGCGCACTACTCACCTACAGCCTCATCATCTCCGCGCTCATGGTCATCGTGTGCGCAGCCACCTGGGCCATCGGTTCGTCGAACGGGAGTTGGCAGACAGCTAGCAAGGCCAAGACCGGCCTCGTTGTTGCACTCGGCGGCGCAGTCCTCACCGGCGGAGCACTCGCCTGGGCAAACTGGCTCCTGGACCTCGGAACATGGCTCTAACGGTGCCAGTCTCGATCCAGAACTCCTCAGCCGAGGTATTTGGGACTACTACTCTCGCAGACCTAGTCGAAGGCAGATCGGAAACTCTCCTACGGTTGCCTGCCAACCGTTGGAATTTTCCGAGCGCAGTCACGTTTCGCCATCGGCGGACCTACCCACACACAGGCCTGGCTTGTTCCCGCAGGAGCCCAAATGGCCGAAACTGGTTGCAACAACCGTTGGGCCGCAACCTTCCCCGACGAGCATGACATGCCCGCGGGAGTGTTAGGTCACCAACTGTGGGCTGGAGACCAGACGAAATTCGATGTGATGTAGTCTCCGAGCGCGGGAGAATACCCCTTAGACCTACCCCGGCCCTGAATATTTCCGTTGCATTGGGACTTTGGAAGGCCCGAGGTGTAGTTGAGGGCTTCAAGACTCTTCTGCTGGGTGTAGTACCAAGGCTCGACCCTGCAAATCGTGCCGTCACCGCGAATGATCCAAGACCTAGCGCCAAGCCATCCAGCCGGCGCTGGGTCGTTAGCGAGCGCCGTGAAGCACGTACCGGATGAGTTGAGGTAGTGGGCAACCGTGTCGGCCATGTTGATCGCTTCACCTTCGAAGGTGTACAACGTCGTTTCGCGAGAATAGCAAGTGTCTCTTGATGGGTCGTCCCCGAAGGAGGCCGCGCCGCTCGACAGCGACCACGCGAAGGCCGAACCGGCAGCCGTTACGGAGAACGACACCGCCGCAGTGAGTGCAACTAGTCCGCGTGAAACCGTTGACGTCCTTCCCATGGCAGCACTTTACTGTAAAGAGAAATCTGCGCAAGGCTAGCGCCGAGAAACGAGGGAATGATGTTCCAGACTCAGGCGAAGACGAAGACGAAGACGATCGCCGTGGTCGCAATGGCCGCAGGATTGCTCGGTGCCGCCTTTGGCACTGCGGTCGCCCGAGGGACGCTTGCCTCAGAGAGCGAACCATTGGCTTCAGAGTCCTCGCTCCCCACGATTGACCTAGGTCCAGGCCTGCCTGCCGACGGGTCGAGCGAACCGACCACGGTGATCAGGGGGCGAACCCCAGATGGACGAACCTACGGAACGACGCCGGTTCCTCAACAAGGTCAAAGCGGTCAAAGCGTCGACGAGGGTCCGTTGCCTGACCTTGTCGCTGTGATTGGCGATCATGGCAAGGAGGGCTACGTAGTCTCGGCTGACCTAGAGGCAGAACCCGAAGTAAGGAACCCAGAAGAGGCGCTTGCGTACATGGCCGAACTTAAGAAGCGCGGGCCGATCCGCCTTCCGGTCTACTCTGATGACGGGGTGACAGTAGTAGATACGTTTACGATCGGTACCCCTGCGCACTCCGACTAGTCTCGCGCACTCGGCGAGTTCGGCGGTCGGAGCCCAACGGCGGTGAGCGACATCCGACTGACTGAGCGCCGTTGCCGTTCGACGCGTTCCGACTCCAACGGACCTTCCTTTGAGTGCGCTCCTACACCGTACTCAACTATCACGATCCCGTCGAAGTTCGACGTCCATCGACGGCTAGGCCTACCGCTGCGACACCTCGGTTCCAACCGCTTGACCAGATGACAACCTAACGGCGGCGGGAACCTTCGGGGGAAACGCGCCGGCCCCAAGCGCATCGTCGCTCGGCCGGCGTCGTAACTGGATGGCAAATCTGCGACGGTGTCCGGCCCACAGCTGCGACGTCAGACCCTGTCTCTGTAGCGGTGGTAGTTCTGCCCGATATTTTCCGTGAGGTTCGCGTATTCCGACATGTGCGCGGGCACGTTGGAGCCGCAAGGGCCCTGACACGAGCGAGATCGGCCTCAGGACGCTCATTGGCGCCAACGCCATCGAGAACACATGTGAAGCGTGATCCGGAGCGCACACCTGAGTCAGTGACTCGCCCACCCAATCGCTCTTGGAGGAATTGTGATCAACCTCGGTCTACCCACCACGATCGTGGCCTTGCTGCCGCAGGACATCAAGATTGGCCCGAACTCCAACGGTCTGCCTGGCATCAGCCAGCTCAAGAGCATCGTCGGCGCGTCCATGACGATCGGCCTGATCCTCGCCGTCTTGGGGCTCATTGTCTCTGCGGTCGTGTGGGCGCTGGGCGCGAACTCGTCCAATCCTCACCTCGCCGGACGCGGCAAGTTCGGCGTCCTCGTCGGCCTGGGCGCAGCGATCGTCACCGGGGCCTCCGTGGCGTTGGTCAACTTCTTCTGGAACGTCGGCCAGTCGGTCTGAGGACCGCGGGCGAGCGAGGACATCGCGATGGTTGACGTCTGCGGAGTACCGGTCATCTCCAGCGTGTGCGACGTCGCAGGAGACGCCGCCGGCTCACTGGTCGCGGCACCCTTCGATTGGCTCGCCCAGGGCATGGGGCATGCAGCCGGGTGGATGTTTGAGGCGGTCTGGACGGTCTTCGACTCGACCACGATGGTCGACGTCACCAGCGGCCAGTACACGAAGGTCTACAACATCCTCTTCGGCGTCGCGGTCTTCGTCATGCTCGGCTTCTTCATGCTCCAGGTCATCGGCGGCATGATCCGACGAGAGCCAGCTGCGCTGTCGCGCGCGGCTCTCGGGTTGGCCAAGTCGATCCTCGGCTCCTTCGTTGCTCTCGCACTCCTCGCTACCGCATTGGAGGTCACCGACCAGCTCTGTATCGGCATCGTCAACGCTGCCGGGACCAACATGGAGCAGATGGGCGACCGCATCGCCCTGCTGACCACCGGGCTGGTCGGGCTCAACATCGCCGCTCCGGGCGCCGGCGCGGTCATCACGATGTTCATCGCCGGCCTCGCGATCGGCGCTGCGGCGATCGTGTGGATCAGCCTGCTCATCCGTAAGGCACTGCTACTGATCGCGATCGTGTTCGCTCCGATCGCTCTGGCCGGGTCGAGCTGGGACCACGCCCGCGGCTGGGTGAGCAAGTGGGCGTCGTTCGTGATCGCCCTGATCTTGTCGAAGGTCGTCCTGGTGGTGATCTTCCTGCTCGCGACCGCCCAGGTCTCCGCGCCCATCGACAGCGACATCCAATCGGTGAGTGAACCGATCGCGGGGGTCGTACTCATGCTCATGGCGGGGTTCGCGCCGTACATGACCTACAAGGCCATCAGCTTCATGGGGTTCGACATGTACCACGCGATGTCGGCCGAGCAGGAAGGCAAGTCCGCCCTGAACCGGCCCCTTCCGATCCCGATGAACCGCGCCCCGGGCTCCCAGCCGAGCAAGGTGCTCGACGGTGGCTCAGCACAAGGTTCGGGTGGCGGATCCTCGGCTCACCCGGCGCCGGCGGGCTCGGGCCCGTCGACCGGTAGCACTGGTGCATCACCGGGTGGCGGCGCGGTCTCGGGCGGGGGC
>JBPPMQ010000180.1:0-3581 GCA_051306135.1 Nocardioides sp.
CCTCGATCTCGGGCGCGTCACCGGCCAGGCCCGAGCGTAGGACCTGGACGTCCTCGGTCAGTGCAGTGCTCATGTCGCCTCCCGGCAGCCGTGAATCATCTAAGTGCTCTAAGTGTACACGGCCCGGGGAGTGACGGTGGCGAACGGAAATCGACGGCCGTCGTTGGTCCGCAACGACAGTCTTGCGGACTTTTGCGGACTAGGCGAAACAGACCGGCCCCTGATTCTGCGTTTCTGCAGGTCAGGGGCCGGTTTGCTAGGTCTCAGGGCCTAAATATCATAGTAGAGCTCGGATAATCGCCACGGAGACGGGCGTCGACGGTTGTTCGTTGAATCTGGCTGTTGACCTGCGGAAACGGGGGTTTGGGTTGTTGGTTCGACACTGTTGTTGACGGCCCTGTGCGGCACAGTAACGGCACAGTAGATCGCTCACCCCCAGTCGGTGTCGGCGTCGAAGTTCAGGCTCGGATCCTGCGCCTCGTGGAGCAGTCGGGCGATCTGGAGTTGGTCGCCAACCCATCGACACATAAGTAGATTACGCGGCCGGCGGCCCGATCCGCGCCGGTCTGGCGAACACTTTGGGACAGGTGCCAACTGACGATCTCGCCTGGCAGTTCGGTGCGGCGCTTGAAGCCGGGGGAGTCGCGACTGTCGGCAGCATGACGGATCGCGGTAGCGATCAGGGCGGCGTACCGGGCTTCCGCGTCTGCTCCGAAATGGTCAAAGGACCATTGCAGGACGTGAGCGATGTCGGCTTGTGCCGCCGCTGAGATGTGCGGGTCCGGCATTACTGCTTCGGCTCACCCGCGGCGAGTCGGGGACTGAGGCCCTTGATGAACGCGGGCAGGTCATCGGACGCTACGGCGGTGAAGCGTCCCTGGTCGAGGTCCTCGACGCCGGCGCGGACTGATTCTCGGAACACCTCGGCCATCGTGTGCTGATCGGCTTCCATCTTCCGAAGCGCTAGATCCACAACCTCGGCATCATCCTTGGCTTCACCGCTCTGGATGACCGCAGCGACGTACTCGCGACCGTGGTCGCTGAGCGGGACGTTGTGAGCGGTCATCGCGGACACCTCCTTCCATTAACTCTACCCGCGGGTTGCGATTCCATTCCGCAGGAAGGTCCGGGATTCTCTCGCCCTGGCCAGCGACAGGACGCTGGGCAGCGTCGGTCACTTCGCCCACTTCCGACGCACTTCCGTGCGCCACGCAACTGTGCGGCAGCCCCGTCGGGTTGTTCTCGGGATAGTCGATCGGTGCCGCCCGGGGGTGAGTCCGAACGCGTGTTTGCCTCAGGCTTGTCGCCGCAGGTCAGGTCCTCACCGGGTCACGCGGGTCTCAGTACTTGAGTGTGACCGTGTCGGCGGCGCACTCGGCCTGGAGTTCATCCAGGGTGTCGAGGCCGTCTAGGAATCTGGTCTGGTCGTCACCGAGGCCTTCGAAGTGCAGGTTGTCCTGTTCGTCGATCTCGCCCAGTCCGGCGCTTTGCAGAATTGGCCTCAGTTCCCCTTCTCGGCGTCCGGATGGGTCGCGTTGGAGGAGAACGATGGCGGTCTCGAAGTCGCGGAGGCCGGCCAAGAATTTGTCGGGGTCAGCTTCCACCGGTACCCCGATGCGGAAGTCGACCGTCTCGGCGTCGCCGAGGCCGCAGACCCAGTCGACTTCCATGGTGACGATGGCGCTGCGCTCATCGGCGGCGGGGTCGTCAAAGTCGACGATCTTGGGGTCGTCGTCAGCTCGGTCGGTGCCGTCGTCGTTGGTCCACACGAGCCCCTCGTCCGGCATGACCGCAGTGAACTGGCCGGCTACCGCAGCGTCGGAGAACCGAGACGTGATGGTCTTGGTGCTCGTCTTGATGACTATCTCGCGGTTGGGTAGGGCGTCGGCAAGGCTCTGTGGCTCCAGAGTGAATCCCATGCCCAGGGAACGGAGGTGCTGGACGGCTGAGTAGACGTCGTCGGCATCCCCGACTGGCCCTCCCGAGGGAGCACTCGCTTGATCGCCCGTCTCGGTGCCGCAGCCGGCAGTGACCGCGATGGCGGCACTTACAGCCAGCCACATGGGGATCTTTCGACACATTTTGTCATCTAGCTCCGGGGCTGTCGCGGGGAGGAGCGGCAGGCGGTGCCTGCCGCTCCCCCCAGCCCATGCGCCAGGCGGGCCCCGTCGAAGGATCGTCCGGCATGGTGTCGGCGGAGCAGGTTTCTGCCGACACGAGGTCGGAGAGAGCTACCTGGCGGACGATATCGGCGCCCAGGCCGGCCCCCGGGGGATTTGCCGCGACCAGCACCTGCCCGTCACGGAAGCCGTGGATGTGAGTTCCTTCGAGGAAGGTCTTGTTGCCGTCCTTGAAGATAAGCAGGACAACAGTGTCAGTCGCAGTTGACATCGTCAGATGAGAATATGAGAGGGTTCCCAGGACCAGCGGACTTCAGCAGAGAGTGATCGGCGAGGAGTAGTGCCAGCCGCTGGTCTGAGTGCCGTACGGGGTGTCGACGGATCCCTTGGCTGCTGTCCGGTAGGACCCGTGGCCAGCGGCGGTACAGGTTCCGGCCCACTTGCGCAGGTACACGTACCCGTTCGCCGTGATAGGAGAGCACGACAGCGTGGTGCGGTTGTACCAGCCTTGACTGGTGCCTTCCTGGAGCTTCGCGCAGACCTGCTGATCGTAGAAGTCACCGTTACAGGTTTGGCTCGCGGAGAATGTGATCCCAGCCTTGCTGTTGGCGTTGTAGGTGATGTAGGGCCGGTAGGCGGTCCCCTCGCAGTACCCGCCGGCGGCGGCAGGGCTGACGGAATCTGCGGCCTTCGTGCCACTCGTCGCGGGCGTCCACGTGGCAGTCCATACGCCATTTCCAGAGCTGTCGATCTGATTTCCTTCAGCGTGGGCCGGAAGGGGCGCAACGAACGATGCGAGGCACATTGAGGCCGAGAAGTGTAGGACGCGCTTCAACACTCTGATCCTCCAGTGAGTCGCCAATATCGCGATCCCATACCCAACTCGACGGCCTGTCAACGAGTGGTCGCCAGGAGGTAGCCAGAATTTACGTGGGCTTGCTCAACGCCCGACAATCGAGTCTGGATGCCAGCTGTCCAACGGGGCCGCCCCCGTGGCTCCGCGGTGCCAGGTGCGGTGGGGACTGCTGCACGGATAGGTGACAACTGAACTGCCTAACCTGATGGTTGGGCTGGAAGGATGTCCACCGTGACCAAGCCGTACCCCAAGGAGTTCCGCGATGACGTGGTCAACGTCGCCAGGAACCGTGAGCCCGGTGTCGAGCTCTCCCAGATCGCGAAGGATTTCGGGATCCACTTCACGACCTTGTACTCGTGGCTGAAGAAGGCCGAGGTTGAGGAGGGTGAACGGCCCGGCGCTACCGCGGCCCAGTCGGCCGAGCTGCGTGAAGCGAAGAAGCGGATCAAGACCCTCGAGCAAGAAGTTGAGGTTCTCAGGAGGGCTGCGGCCTACTTCTCCCAGGCTCACCTGCCGGGAAAATGAGGTACCCGCTCGTCCGCGAGTTGGCCGAGGACGGGATCCCCGTCACGGTGACGTGCCGGGTCCTCAAGATCGCCCGCCAG
>JBPPMQ010000035.1:0-4232 GCA_051306135.1 Nocardioides sp.
GCGATCCGGTCACCGTGGGCGGCGAACGCGGCCTCGACGGCGGCGGTGTCGTTGTAGGGCAGCACCACCGTCAGTTCGGTCGAACTGGTCGGCACTCCGGGGGTGCCCGGCACCGCCAGTGTGGCCAGTCCGGAGCCGGCCGAGGCCAGCAAGGCGTCGACGTGACCGTGATAGCAACCGGCGAACTTGATGACGATGTCGCGGCCGGTGAATCCACGGGCCAACCGGATGGCACTCATGGTGGCCTCGGTGCCGGACGAGACCAGACGGACCTGGTCGACCGGGGTGCGGGCGACGATCTCTTCGGCCAATTCGACCTCGGGCACCGTCGGAGTTCCGAACGAGGTGCCACGGGAGACGGCTTCGGTCACCGCAGCGGTGACCTGAGGGTGGGCGTGGCCCAGCAGCATCGGGCCCCAGGAGCAGATCAGGTCGACATACCGGTTGCCGTCGACGTCGACCAGCCACGGGCCTTTGGCCGAGGCGATCCAGCGGGGCGTTCCCCCGACGGCGTTGAAGGCCCGCACCGGGGAGTTCACCCCGCCGGGGGTCACCGCGCGGGCACGATCGAACAGGTGCTCGGAGGCGGCGACGCTCAACGCGGGCTCGATCCGGGACGCCGCTGTATCAACCACGTCCGCCATTCTCGCCGATCACGCAACTCACCTCATGTCCGGGTCCCTAGGTGGCTCGAAGCCAGCCTGCGACCTCGGCGGCCCAATAGGTCAAGATCACGTCGGCGCCGGCTCGACGGATGGAGGTGAGGGTCTCCAGAATCGCCGCCTCACGATCGATCCAGCCGTGCGCAGCGGCTGCTTCGACCATCGAGTACTCGCCGGAGATGTTGTAGGCCGCCACCGGAATGTCGACGGCGTCTGCGACCTGGCGCAGCACGTCGAGGTAGGCGAGCGCAGGCTTGACCATCACGATGTCGGCGCCCTGCTCGACGTCTAGACGAGCCTCGCGCACACCTTCGCGCGCGTTGCCCGGGTCCTGCTGATAGGTGCGCCGGTCCCCGGTCAGCGAGGAGTCGACGGCCTCGCGGAACGGACCGAAGAACGCCGAGGCGTACTTGGCGCCGTAGGCGATGATCCCGGTCTCGGTGTGGCCGGCACCGTCGAGCCCGGCACGGATCACCGCGACTTGGCCGTCCATCATGCCGCTCGGACCCACCATGTGGGCGCCGGCCTCAGCCTGGGCGACGCCCATCTGGGCGTAGATGTGCAAGGTGGCGTCGTTGTCGACGTCGCCGTGAGCATCCAGCACGCCGCAGTGCCCGTGGGAGGTGAACTCGTCCAGGCACAGGTCGCCCATCACCACCAGGTCGTCGCCGACCTCGGCGCGTACGTCGGCGAGCGCCACGTTGAGGATACCGGCCGGATCGAGCGCGCCCGATCCCAACTCGTCCTTGGTCTCAGGTACCCCGAACAGCATGATGCCACCGACGCCTGCCTCGACTGCCTCGACCGCGGCCCGCCGCAGCGAGTCCCGCGAATGCTGCACCACTCCGGGCATCGAGGAGATCTCGATCGGCGCAGTGGCACCCTCCCGGACGAACACCGGCAGCACCAACTGCGAGGGCCGAAGCGTGGTCTGGGAGACCATCTGCCGCATGGCCGGCGTCGTGCGGAGTCGACGCGGCCGAATCACCGGACCGGACACCTCGGTGTCCTTAGCGTGCCGAGGACCGGCGACGCGAGGCCGGCTTGCGGTCCGAGGGCCGGGTGACCGGCTGACCGGACTCGATCTGGGCGGCACGGCGAGACGCTCCGAAGTCGGCCAGTGCCGCGGTGAGCTCTTCGATGGACGGGCTCGATGCCATGACGTCGACACGCAGACCGTGCTCCTCGGCCGTCTTGGCGGTCGCCGGCCCGATCACCGCGATCACCGTTGACGGGTGCGGCTTGCCCGCGATACCGACCAGGTTGCGCACGGTCGACGAAGAGGTGAAGACCACCGCGTCGAACTTGCCCGTCTTGATCGCGTCGCGGGTCGGTGCCGGCGGCGGGGCCGCACGCACCGTGCGATAGGCGGTGACATCGTCACATTCCCAGCCGAGCTCGATCAGACCAGCCACCAGCGTCTCGGTGGCGATGTCGGCACGAGGCAGGAAGACCCGGTTGATCGGGTCGAGTTGCTCGTCGAACTCCGGCCACACGGTCAGCAAGCCTGCGGCGGACTGTTCCTGGGTGGGCACCAGGTCGGGGCGCAACCCCCAAGACAGCAACGCCTCGGAGGTCTTGTCACCGACGGCGGCGATCTTGAGACCAGAGAACGCCCGGGCGTCCAGACCGTATTCGTCGAACTTCTCCCGAACCGCCTTGACGGCATTGACGGAGGTGAATGCGACCCACTCGTAGCGGCCTTCGACCAAACCGCGGATGGCCTTGTCCATCTGCTGCGGGTTCCGTGGCGGTTCCACCGAGATCGTCGGCACCTCCTCCGGGACGGCACCGAAGCCCCGTAGCGTGGTGGACAGCGCGGGTGCCTGCTCCTTGGTGCGCGGCACCAGCACCCGCCAGCCGAACAGAGGCCTGGTCTCGAACCACGACAGAGTTTCACGCAGGTCGACCACCTTGCCGACCACGATGATCGCCGGTGGCGCCATTCGGGCGGCACGCGCGTCGGCGCCGATGTCGGCCAGCGTAGAGACCACGGTGACCTGTTCGGTGGTCGAGCCGACCCGGGTCATCGCGACCGGGGTCTGAGCCGATCGACCGGCGGTGATGAGCGCCTTGGCGATGTCGGCGATCTGGCCGACCCCGGAGAGCAGCACCAGGGTGCGGTCGTCGGCATACTGGCTCCAGTCGATGCGGTCGCCACAGGTGACCACGGAGATCTCCGGATGGTCCTTGGTGGTCAGCGGGATGCCGGCAAAACCGGGCACCGAGGTGACCGAGGAAACACCGGGCACGATCTCGAAGGCGATACCTGCCTTCGCCACCGCCTGGGCTTCTTCGGGACCGGAGGCGTAGAGGAACGGGTCGCCTGCCATCAAACGCACCACGCGGCGACCACGCCGGGCCTGCTTGACCATCAGCTTCGCGCGGGCCGCGTGGGTCAGCGGTTGGTCGTCCTCCCCGAATCCCCCGTCGACGAACTCGACGTCGTCCAGACCGCGCACCTGCGCGACCAGCGCTTGATGTGCGGCATCCTCGGTGACGATGATCTCCGCCTCGCAGATCAACTCCACTGCACGCACAGTCAACATCGAGGTGTCGCCGGGACCACTCCCGACGAACGCAACGGTTCCAAGTTCAGCCATGCTCACGCGCCTTCCATCAGCGTCAGCTCGCCGGCACCGTCGGCGAGCATCTGTGTGGCGAGCCGGGCGCCCAGCCCGGTCGCGTCGTCGGGGCCGCCGGACGCAGACATCCGCACCGACCCCGCCCCATCAGGTGACAGCGCGATCGCGCGCACCCAAAGTTCGGTTCCTTCGTCCCCGTCGACGACTTCGGCCAACGCACCGATCGCTGCCGAACAGCCGCCTTCCAAGGTTGCCAACACGGCCCGTTCGGCCGCGGTGGCGGCCCGGGTCGCCGAGTCGTCGATTCCGGCCAGCACCGCGGCCAGCGGATCGTCGGCGCGACACTCCACAGCCAGCGCACCCTGTCCGGGAGCCGGCAGCATCTGGAGAGGATCGAGCACTTCGCTGATCTCGTCCAGGCGTCCGATCCTGGCTAGACCGGCGCGGGCGAGAATCACCGCATCCAGATCCCCGGAGCGCACCTTCGCGATGCGGGTGTCCACGTTGCCGCGCACCCCGACGATGTCGAGTCCGAGCCCGAGCGCCTCCAACTGAGCGGCCCGGCGAGGACTGCCAGTGCCAACCCGGGATCCCACCGGAAGTTCACCCAAGGTGAGTCCGTCGCGGGCCACCACCGCGTCACGGGGGTCCTCCCGCGGCGGGATAGCTGCCAGGGTGATCCCGGCAGCCGGAGCGGTCGGCAGGTCCTTGAGTGAGTGGACGGCCACATCGACGGACTGGTCGAGCAATGCCTCCCGCAGGGCGCTGACGAACACACCGGTCGAGGTCGCGGCCGGATCGGACAGCGGCGTCTGGGATGCCTGGGAGCGGTCGCCGTCGGTGGTGATCTCCACCAGTTCGACCGTGTCGCCGGTGACGGAGCGGATCAGTTCGGCGACGTGGCCGGACTGGGTGCGGGCCAGCAGGCTGCGGCGGGTGCCGACGCGAATCATGCCTCTCCCCCTGGGCTCGACTGGATCGGGCT
>JBPPMQ010000052.1:0-102798 GCA_051306135.1 Nocardioides sp.
TGAATCCCCCCGGCGTGTCCGGAGACTCCGTTCCTTGGGAAGGATGGAGTCATGTCAGGGAGTACATCGAAGAGGTACCCGGCCGAGCTGCGTGAGCGGGCGGTCCGGATGGTCGCTGAGATCCGCGCCGACTACGAGTCGGAGTGGGCAGCGATGGTCAAGGTCGCTGAGTTGTTGGGGGTCGGCACCCCAGAGACTGTACGGAAGTGGTGCCGTCAGGCCGAGATCGATGCTGGTCAGCGTGCCGGGATGACGAGCGAGGAATCGGCCGAGTTGAAGCGGTTGAAGCGGGAGAACGCCGAGCTCAAGCGTGCCAACGCGATTTTGAAGTCGGCATCGATTTTCTTCGCGGCCGAACTCGACCGGCCACAGCGCTGATCGTCGCCTACATCGACGAACACGTCGGCCTGCGCCACGAGGAGGCCGACGGACCGGGTCTGCGTTGGGGTGTCGAGTCGATCTGTGCCGCGCTCACCGAGCTCGGCGCGAAGATCGCCCCCGCGACCTACTACGAACACACCGGCCGTCGACCCACGGCCCGGGAGGTCCGCGACGAGGAACTCAAGCCCAAGATCGCGAAGGTCCACGAGGCCAACTACGGCGTCTACGGCGCACGGAAGGTGTGGCTGACCTTGAACCGCGAACGACCACTGGATGCGCCGCCGATCGCACGATGCACGGTGGAGCGACTCATGAGCGAGCTCGGGCTAGCAGGGGCGGTGCGGGGCAAGGTGAAACGGACCACGATCAGCGACCCCAAGCAACCGAAGCCGGCCGACCATGTCAACCGGAACTTCCGGCCGTTGGCACCCGATCTGTTGTGGGTAGCCGACTTCACCTATGTCTCGACGTGGTCGGGGTGGTGCTACACCGCGTTCGTCATCGATGCCTACGCCCGACGGATCCTGGGCTGGTCGGTGGCGACCACGATGACCAGCCAACTCGTCCTCGATGCTGTCGAGCAGGCCATCTGGACCCGGCAGCGCGAGGGCAAGGACCTGACCGGTCTGATCGCACACCACGACCACGGCAGTCAGTACCTGTCGCTGGCCTACTCCGAACGGCTCGATGCAGCCCGGATCAAACCCTCGACGGGAGCGGTGGGCTCATCGTTCGACAATGCCCTGGCAGAGTCGATCAACGGGCTCTACAAGACCGAGCTGATCAAGAGACGCGGACCGTGGAAGGGGTTCGACGACCTCGAACTCGCCACCGCCGAGTGGGTGGACTGGTACAACCACCGGCGGACCTTCGAGTACTGCGACGACCTCACGCCGGTAGAGGCGGAGTCCGCGCACTACGCTCACCACCAGGCCCCAGCAGAAGCTGGAGTCTCAAACTAGAAAGTCTCCGGACATGCCGGGGCGATTCAGCACTCATGCTTCACTCGCCACAGGTTCCAGACACACCTCTTCCATTCCGCGCCCTTCCTGGCCACTCGGCGCATCCCAGCGGCCTGTGGGGGTGTGACGATGTCGCTGCACAAGCTGTCGGCCGGGTCGGGGTATGAGTACCTGACCCGGCAGGTTGCTGCGCTCGACTCGACCGGGAAGGGTGCGACACCGCTTGCTGATTACTACTCCGCCAAGGGCGAGTCGCCCGGACGCTGGGTTGGGTCAGGCCTCGCCGGCATCGACGGTCTGGAGGCCGATGACGTGGTGACCGCCGAGCAGATGAAGCTTCTGTTCGGGGCGGGGCAGGACCCGGTCTCCGGGGTGGCACTCGGGCGACGGAACGCCGTCTACCGCAAGGACGGCGTCGATGGCTTCGACGCCGAGGTTGCCCGTCGGATGGAGGCCACACCACATCGGGCAGCGGCCGAGATTCGCAGCGAAGTGGGCCGGGAGTTCTTCGTCCGTCGGCACAGCCGCGCGCCTCGTGATGCCCGTGAGTTGGCCAGTGCGGTGGCTCGGTTCTCGCGGCCCCAGCAGTCGGCGGTGTCGGGGTGGGACCTGACGTTCAGCCCGGTGAAGTCGGTCAGCACGTTGTGGGCGGTGGCACCGCGTGAGGTGGCCGAGGTGATCGAGGCGGCACACGACGCGGCTGTGGCAGACGCGCTGGCGTTTGTGGAGCGGGAGGTGCTGTTCACCCGGGAGGGCAAGGACGGTGCTCGCCAGGTCGAGACGCGCGGGTTGATCGGGGCGGTGTTCATTCATCGCGACTCCCGCGCTGGTGACCCCGACCTGCACACCCACGTTGCGGTGGCGAACAAGGTGCAGACCCGGCAGGGCAAGTGGTTGGCGATCTACGGGAAGCTCCTGTGCGAACAGGCGGTGTCTGTCTCCGAGACGTACAACACGGCGTTGGAGAAGCACCTTGGGGAGCGGCTGGGGCTGCGGTTCGCCGAGCGCTCCAGTGCACCCGGCAGGCGAGGCGTACGGGAGATCGTCGGTGTCGATCAGCGTCTGTGCGAGACGTGGTCGGCGCGCAGGACCGCGATCGTGACCCGGCAGCAGGAGTTGGCTCGTCAGTTCCAGGCCGCTCAGGGACGTCCGCCGACGCGCGAGGAGGAGTACGCACTCGCCCAGCAGGCAAACCTGGAGACCCGGGCGGCCAAGCACGAACCCCGGTCCCTGGCCGAGCATCGGAAGACCTGGCGCACCGAGGCCATCGACGTGCTTGGTTCCGACGCAGCAGTTGCACAGATGGTGCACGCGGCGTTGCAGCCGCAACCGGTGGCCCAACAGCAGGTCTCGACGCAGTGGGTCCGCGCAACGGCCGAGCAAGTGGTGGCCGAGGTCGAATCCCGGCGTGCAGCATGGCAGGTCTGGCATGTGCGAGCTGAGGCTCAGCGTCAGATCCGAGATGCCGCCATCCCTACCCACAGGGTTGGGGAGGTTGCGGAGTGGATCGTCGATGAGGTGACCAACCGGCTGTCGGTCAATCTGACCCCGGAGCTCGACCCGATCAGCGAACCGACCGCGTTGCGGCGCAGCGACGGTACGAGCGTCTACCGGCACACCGGCCGTGACCGCTACACGAGTCACCGGGTTCTCGATGCAGAGCAACGCATCCTCACCGCAGCCGGCTCCACCGGAGCCCCGACCTGGTCGCCTCAACATGTCGAGCTGGCTCTGTTGGCTGCCCGCTTGGCCGGGACCGAACTCAACGCGGGGCAGGAGCGCCTCATCCAAGAGTTGGCCACCAGTGGACGCCGGGTGCAACTTGCGTTGGCTCCGGCCGGTTCTGGCAAGACGACTGCGATGAAGGTGCTGACCGATGTCTGGCGTGAGGCACACGTCGACGCCGTCGGACTCGCTCCGTCAGCCGCCGCTGCGGCTGCGCTTGCCGGGGCCACCGGGATGCGGTGCGACACGCTCGCCAAGCTGATCCACGACCTGGCCCACGATTCCGATTCGGAGTTGGTGGCCACGATCGGCGAGGGCACGTTGGTGGTGATCGACGAGGCGGGCATGGCCGACACGCTCTCGCTGGCGACGGTGGTCGATCATGCCGTCGCACGCGGTGCCGTGGTCCGGTTGATCGGCGACGACAAGCAACTCGCCGCCGTCGGTGCCGGCGGTGTGCTGCGCGACATCGCCGCCCGGCACGGCGACGTTCGGCTCGACGAGGTCGTCCGGTTCAGCGACGCGACCGAAGCCGACGCGAGCCTGCTGCTTCGCGAGGGGGACCGAGCGGCGCTCGGCTACTACCTCGACCACGACCGCATCCACGTCGGCGATACGGCCACCAACCTGGACGCCGTGCTGGCTGCCTGGCAGGAGGAGCGATCGGTCGGCCACGACTGCGTGATGCTCGCGCCGACGCGCGATCTCGTGCGTGAACTCAACCAACGCGCCCGCGACGTCATACGCGGTGAAGACCGACCAACCGACGAGGTGCGCCTGGCTGACGGCAATGCTGCCTCGGTCGGCGACATCGTGCTCTCTCGGCGCAACGACCGACGGCTCGGGGTGAGCGGCACCGACTGGGTCAAGAACGGCGACCGCTGGACCGTCACCGGCATCGAACACGGGACCTTGCGTGTCCGGCACACCGTTTCGGGGCTGCACACGACCTTGCCAGCCGACTATGTGGCCGCGCACGTCGAGCTCGGCTACGCCTCGACGGTCCACACGGCGCAAGGTCTCACCGCCGACGTGATGCACGGGATCGTGACCGGCGAGGAGTCCAGGCAGGTGCTCTACACGATGATGACGCGCGGCCGTCACGCCAACCACGTCCACGTCGTCATGTCCACCGACGCCGACGGTGAGCAGCCTGCGCTGCCCGGCATCGTTGAAGAGTTGACCGCGACCGAGACCCTCGAACGCATCCTCGCCCGCGACGGCGCCGCCATCTCCGCCACGACCACCGCCACCCAAGCGGCCAGCGCCGCCGAACGGTTGCGCGACGCTGCACTCCGTTACGCCGACGCACTGGCGCTTGCCGCGCAACGTCTGCGTATCCCCGACGACGACCCAGCCGGGGAAGGGCCGCTGCCGTGGCTCGCCGGCATCCCCGAGGTGCTGGCCGCGCACCCGACGTGGCACCGCTACCTGAGCGCACGGGCACGACTCGTCGACGAGTTGGCTGGCGAGGTGCGCGCGGGGGTGGCGAACGAAACGCCCTCGTGGGCCACACGGTACGGCGACATCCTCACCCCGGACCTCCTCGCCGAGACAGCCGTGTGGCGGGCAGCAACCGGCGTTAGCAACGACGAGCGCACCGTGACTGGTCCTCCGGCACACGGCGACGCCGAAGCTACCTACCAACGCCGACTTCTCAGCCGACTCAATTCCCGCTACGGCGAGGTGCTCGCCCCCTGGGAACAGCGGATCATCGACGCGGTCGGCCGACGCGACGGCCGAACCATCGAGCTTGCCAAGACCTTGGAGCACCTGTCACGGCGAGGCATCGACGCCCAGCACGTCCTCCACCGTGCAGTCATCGCACGGCCGCTCCCCGATGACCATCCGACGGCGGCGTTGGAGTTCCGGGTCGCGAAGTTGGTCAAGCCGAGCCAAGCCAAGAGTCGCACTCGCCCGTCCCGCCACAAGGGCATCGAGGCTCCCCGGCGGCCTGACCCGCCCTCCGCAGCGCCTGGCATCGGGCTATGAGGTCGAGGTCTTCACGCCACCGCCGAAGCATGCGCTCCTTGGCCGGGTCGCTGGCGATCGTCGACAGTTCGATCAGCGTCCACCCTTCCTGGTGAGCCTCGGCCAGATCCTCGTCATCGACCCAGGTGCCGTGCTGGTGCGCGTAGACCGCGACCCGTTTCAGGAGGTCCCCGACTCGACGGCGCATGGTGCGGGCCTTCGACGGCTCCAGCCACGTCAAGACCTCCAACGCGTCAGGAGTCGTCAGCCCACCCCTGCTGCGCAGGGGTGCGTCGAGCCAGTTGGCATGTTCTGCAGCCGAGGCGAGGATGCCCACGTCGTCCGGGGTCAAAGCGCCGTCGCGAAGCATCCGACTGATGAGGACACACACCTCGTCGCGGCTGTCGTAGGCGGCGAGGGTGACGGGCACGTCGTGCTCATCGAAGCGATCAGTGACGATGGCGTTGGCCCATGCAGTGTCCTGGCGTTCGCCACCATCGCCGAGGCCGAAGTCGGCCAGGACCGCGCGCCTGGTCCGTTGCAGGATCGTGAACCCAACCGCCTTCGTTGGCTGTCCGCCGTGGGTGCGGACCTCCAGCCACAGTTGCCCCGCCACGAACTGGTCGATCTCCGGCGACAAGTCTCGGAGACGATCGGCCATTCGCGCTGCGCCCGGGATCAGCAGCCACGCCAACACGGTTGCGGCATCGACCTCGGTGACGGCACGTCCGGCGAGCCATCCCTCCAATGCGTCACACCCTGGTCGCGTCGCGCAGCGGGTCCACAACTCCAGGTCGACCAGGTCACCCACGATGTCGAGTGCGGGGTCGTCACCCAGCTCGTGTTGCCACCATTCCAGCGCTCTGACATACGACGGCGTGTCCGTACTCCCCAGCCCCAACTGGCCAGCGATGCTCATGTCCGGCTCCTTTCTGCCTTTGGCGGACAGGTGTGCACGCCGGTGGTCGCTTCTCGGCGTGTCAGATCGGAACCGATCTAGAATCAGTCCATGAAGGGCAGGAACCTGCTCGAAAGCGCGCGCACGGTCCGAGGGCTGACGCAGGGAGCGGCCGCGCGTCTGGCCGGGACCTCACAGCCGACGCTGTCGGCGTACGAGCGCGGTGTGCGCTCACCGACCTTGGCCGTCGCCGAGCGCATCCTCCACGCGCTCGGGTACGACCTCGACCTCACCCCACACATCACGTTCCGCACCGAACATGACCACGAGGGACGGACCTTCCTCGTGCCCAATCAGCTCTGGCGCCTCGACCCACGCTGGTGCTTCCGAGCCGTTCCCGCCCGCATGACCGGTGGCCCCACGTCGCTCTACCTGGAGAACCGCGACGACCGCGTCGCGGCGTACGTCTGGCTGATCCTTCATGGAGACGAGACCCAACTCGCCAATCACCTCGACGGCGCTCTGCTCATCGACGCCTGGCGCGACATCGCCGGCCACCTCCCCGAACCGATCCGCGAAGCATGGGGCGACCTCGTCAACTCAACAGTCGACGGCTGGTTCATCGACAGCTTCCGAGCCGACTGGAAGGCAGGCCGCCCGAAGCCCGTCAGCAAAGCCGCCCGCAAACGGGCCATCCAACGCCTCGCCGACCACGGCCTCAGCGCCGACGAGATCCGCGCGGTACTGAAGCGACGACGCTGACGGCGCTCAGGCAGTCTGGACGTTGAGCGCCACGAGGTCGCGGGCCTCGTCCACGACCGCGACATCCGGCGGCATGACCAACTGGATCTGGGCGCCGAGGGCTTGGGTGAGTTTCAGCAAGGTGGCGGACGTTGGTGCGATCATCCCGCGCTCGATCCGACTGATGTCTGCTTGCGTCACCCCGCTCAGCTCAGCCAGGTCCGCCTGCCGCAGGCCGCGAGTCTTGCGGGCCTCGCGGATCACGCGACCGAACACGGCTGCAGCCTCGAAAACGCGGCCCAACTCGCGAGCTTCCGGGCTCAGGCGCGTATCACGCTCCTGCGCGTACTCCGCGAACGTCTTGGCCATGTCCAATCCTTCCTGCTCGATCCCATATGTGCCTGAGCACATTCTTGCACGGTGCGGTGTCTCACCGCTTCTTGTTCGATGCCTCCGCGAGTTTCCACGCTCGCAGGCGCTTGCGCGCCTCCTGGATCTCGGCGTTCTGGCGCTTGGCGCTGTTGTCCTTCCCCTTGTCGTAGCCATGGAGCATCAGGATGATCCGATTACCGTGGAAGTGGACGAACAAGCGAAGCAGGATGCGCGCCGAAGCCTTCGGAGTCTCGGCTCTCCCTGCGGAGTGCAGCGCCTCGATCGTCGGTGCGTCGTGCCGGACCCGGAACTCAAAGAGGCCATCGCCGAGGGCCTTCAGCCACGCCGTGCTGGCCAAGTCCAACCCGTCGTGCTCAAGAACCTTCGTGATCGCGGCACGGAGTGCGAGGTACTCGGCATCTCGGAGGCCGTCCATCCATTTCTCAACTGGTCGCTTCCCGGAGGCGTCTTCGTAGAACTCGACGCTCCACCTGTTGCCCTTGGTCACGACTCCTCCGGCCCACGGGCGGCGCGATAGTCGGTGAACCGCGTGTTGAGGGCCTCGGCGATGGCGGCGTCCTGGGCTTGCTCGGCGTGCTGGTAGATCGACATGCTCGCCAGCGACGAGTGGCCGCCTCGGCGCTGGATCGCGGCTGCTGTCGCACCGGTGGCACCGGCGACGGTGAGGGCGTGGTGGCGCAGGTCGTGGATGCGGAGATCGTTGATCTCTGCTTCGGCGGCAGCCTTCTTGATGTGGTTGGCGACGTACCGCACCGAGGCATGGCAGTCGCGCCCTGGAGCGGTGAAGATCAGGCCGTTCTCTCCTGGCTGGGTGAACTGGAGCAGATGCTCCAGCAGCATCGGCATCATGAACTCCGGGATGGCCACGAGCCGCGTGCCCGCCGCCGTCTTCGGTGCACCGATGTCCCGGCCGCAGCCAGCGCACGGAGACTCGGAGTCCGGCAGCCGATGAGCGGAGACCTTGCGACTCACCGACACCTGACCGGTGAGCGCCTTGCCGTCGTCGGTGCGCGGGAAGTCCTTGCGGCGCAGCTCCAGCAGTTCCCCCTCACGCAGACCACACCACGCGGCGAGGGCGGCGAAGAGCCGCAGCCGATCTGGCATCGACTCGACGAGCTTGTCGAGTTGGGCGATGGTCACCGGCTCGACCTCGCGCCGCTTGGTGGCGCCGACACTCCTCGTGCTGGACACCGCTCGGCCGCGGGTGTTGCGCGGGAACGGTGCCCGGTCGATGAGGCCGTCGTCCTCGGCGGCGTTGAGCAGAGCACGCAGCACCCGGTACGCCTCGGCGCGCACGCCCGGAGTCTTCCGCAGCTTCGGGTCTGCCATGAGGCGCTGGACGTCCTCGGGCGTGATCGCACGCAATGGCTTCTCCGCCAGCGGCGCGAGCTGGATCCGCAGGATGCGACGGTAGGAGCTGCGGGTCTTGGGACGCAGAGCACGGTCCGGGTCGGAGACGTACGCCTCGCCCCACGCCGCCAGCGTGTTGAGCCGGTCGGCCTCGGCGGCCGCCAACGCCTCGGCCCTGCGGACCTCGGGGTGCTTCCACTCGCCGCGGTCGACGAGCGTCTTCTCGGCATCGAGCCAGGCCCGCGCGTCCTGCTTGGTGCCGAAGCTCTTCGACGGCCGCGACAGATCCGGACCGGTGTAGCTGGCGCGGTAGGTCTTGGCCGGCTTGCCGCGGCTGCGCGCGGTGGCGGCGACTCGCTCCTGGATCGTGCCGAACGTGCTCACGCGAGGCTTCCGAGTAGCCATCGACGGGCTCCTTTCCGAGGCTCAAACGCTAACACCACGAACCGATTTTTTGTGTTCCCATGGTGTTAGCGGAGTCATCTTCTGTCCTCATCTGGCACGTTTCCGCAGGTCAGAGCACGCTCAGCAACCGCATCCAGACCCCACTGTCGCCGACTGAAAATCGGTAGGTCGGCGGTTCGACCCCGCCCCTGGCCACCACCACGAACGGCCCCGCATTCGGGGCCGTTCGGCATTAGGCCGGCCAACTGGCGACGACACCGAATCAGTCCGGGCGCAATCAGTTCGGGTAGGTCACGTTGAACGTGGTGTAGCCCGTCTCAGGGTCGACCGAGGTGAGCTTGACCATCGCATCCAGATCGGACCCGTCATCCAGGGTGACCAGACAGGTCTGCTTCTCACCCACCTCACCGCCCATCGATTCGGGGCAGTCGACCCGAGTCGGTGCGGCGCCCTTCTGGTGCTGGGAGACGTAATCGGAGGCGATGTTGGCCTCGATCACCGGCGCCGGATATGCCGGCAGAGGTGGATCTACTTTGAACGCCGCCTCACCGTCGGCGCCCCTGGTCGCCACGACGGCGTAGTCCTGACCACGCCACGTCAGTGAACAGGTCTGGGTGTCCCCTTCGTCGGCCCCCAGATCGCCTTCACAACTGGCCTCGGGCGGCAACTCACCGACCGCGTTCTGCACCGACAGCGTCACCGCCGCCTGCAGTTCGTCCTGGTCGATGGGCATCGCGCCGTTGCCGCACCCTGCCACCAACAACCCGACCGCCGTCAGCGCGACAGCGGGCACGACCGTACGTAGATTCATCGCTCTCCTCCGGGGAGGAACCTACCAACGTCCCGGTTGCGGCCAGCCAGCCGACCCACCAGGACGCGCCAGCGTCAGTCTGCAGCCCTGGGAACGTAGTCCGACCAGTCGTCGGGTTCCTCGACCTCTTCGGGAGGGGCAGAGGACGGCTCACCATGGAGTTCCTTCGCCAGCGCACCGAAGTCGGTGTCGTAGTTGCGGTACTTGAGGTCGCGCGCGACCTTAGTCTGCTTGGCTTTCGCACGGCCGCGACCCATAACAGGCCCCTTTTCGCATCTAAAGACTGTTCGTGCGGCCTAGGCTACCCGGTCGATGGTCACAACGACCAACCGGCCATCCCAAATGTCGCGAGATTCACTGCGATGGCCCGGCCGAGGCTGGAAACAGGGCGCTCAGTGGGCGTAGGAGCCGTCCAGGGTGACCCGGCCGCCCGCCTCGTCGGTGACCTCGCCGGCCACCCAGGCGTGTATGCCGGCCCCCTCCAGAAGTCGCAGCGCGTCGTCCACGGCGTCCGGGGCAGTCAGGGAGACCATCCCGACCCCACAGTTCAAAGTCATCTCCAGGTCACGCAGGGCGAGGTCACCAGTCCGCTGGACCAGGGAGAAGATCGGCGGCAGCGACCACGTGCCGCGGTCGATCCGAACTCCGACGTGCTCGGGCAGAACCCGCTCCAAGTTGGCGGCCAGGCCGCCACCGGTGACATGACTCATCGCGTGGGTCTCGGTGGTCCGCGCCAAGTCCAGACAGGGCCGGGTGTAGAGCCTGGTTGGCACCAGCAGCGCCTCCCCGAGGGTGCAGCCCAGGTCATCGATGTGGGCGTGCAGGTCCATCGCCGCAGCGTTGAGCAGCACGTGACGCACCAGTGAGTAGCCGTTGGAGTGCAGACCGGAGGACGCCATCGCGATGACCACATCGCCGACCGCGACCCGCTCGGCGCCGAGCAACTCATCGGCTTCGACCACCCCGGTGGTGGCCCCTGCGACGTCGTACTCGTCGGGATGCAGCAGTCCGGGATGTTCGGCCGTCTCGCCGCCGACCAGAGCGCAGCCCGCCTCGGCGCACGCCTGCGCGATGCCCTTGACGATCGCGGCGATCCGCTCCGGGACGACCTTGCCACAGGCGATGTAGTCGGTCATGAACAGCGGCTCGGCACCGCAGACCACCAGGTCGTCGACGACCATGCCGACCAAGTCGAAACCGATGGTGTCGTGGATGTCCATCGCCTGGGCGATGGCGACCTTGGTGCCGACACCGTCGGTGGAGGTGGCTAGCAGCGGCCGTCGGTAGCTCTTCAGGGCCGAAGCGTCGAAGAGTCCGGCGAAACCACCCAGCCCGCCGAGCATCTCGGGGCGCCGAGCCTTCTCGACCCACTCCTTCATCAGGTCGATGGCACGGTCAGCGGCCTCGATGTCGACGCCGGCTTCGGCATACGCATTGGTCACGGTCGGCTCCTGGCTGGATGGTCTAGGGGTTGTTGAACACCGAGAGCGGCTCGCCGCGGGTGCGGTCGGACAGGCTGACCTCGAGCAGGTGCTTGCCCAACATCGACTGGTCGGGCAGTTCGACCGGATAGTCACCGGTGAAGCAGGCCGTGCACAACTGCGAGCGCGACTGCTTGGTCGCATCGATCATCCCGTCCAGCGAGATGTAGCCCAGGGAGTCGGCACCGATGGAGGACCGGATCTCGTCGACCTCGAGGCCGTTGGCAATCAACTCCGCGCGAGTGGCGAAGTCGATGCCGTAGAAGCAGGGCCACGTCACCGGCGCCGACGAGATCCGCACATGCACCTCGGCGGCTCCCGCCTCGCGCAACATCCTCACCTGGGCCCGCTGGGTGTTGCCGCGCACGATCGAGTCGTCCACGACCACGATCCGCTTGCCTCGGATCATGTGGTCCAGGGCGTTGAGTTTGAGCCGAATACCGAGTTGGCGCAGGGTCTGCGAAGGCTGGATGAAAGTGCGTCCGACATAGGAGTTCTTCACAAACCCCTGACCGAACGGGATGCCCGATTCCTCGGCATACCCCGCTGCTGCCGGCGTGCCTGATTCGGGCACCGGCATCACCAGGTCCGCCTCGACGGGGAACTCCCGGGCCAACTGGCGGCCCATCTCGACCCGCGCCTCGTGCACGCTGCGACCAGCGATGGTCGCATCGGGTCTGGCCAGGTAGACGTACTCGAAGACGCAGCCCTTGCGGTCCGGTTCGGCGAACTTGCGGGAGCGCAGACCGGACTCGTCGATGACCAGCATCTCGCCGGGCTCGACCTCGCGCACCACGCTGGCACCGACGGTCGCCAAGGCGGCGTCCTCGGAAGCCACCACCCAGCCACGATCCAAACGCCCCAGCACCAACGGACGGATGCCCTGCGGGTCCCGGGCGGCATACAACGTGTTCTCAGTCATCCAGACCAGCGAGAAAGCGCCTTTCAGCAAAGGTAAAAGTTCTGCTGCGCGCTGCTCCAGTGACGTGTCAGGATGGTGTGCCAGCAAGGCTGTCACGAGGCCGGTGTCATTGGTGGAGGTCTCGCCGTCTCTGGCATGGAGATCGAGTTCATCGGACGGGCTGGGGAGCTCGTCGACCATTTGGGAGAGTTCGTGGGTATTGATCAGGTTGCCGTTGTGCCCCAACGCAATCGATCCATCCGCGGTGGGGCGGAAGGTGGGCTGGGCGTTCTGCCACACGCTCGCACCGGTGGTCGAGTAGCGGCAGTGGCCGACGGCGATGTGGCCCTGGAGCGAGTCCAAGGTGGTCTCGTCGAACACTTGGGAGACCAGGCCCATGTCCTTGTAGACCAGGATCTGGCGGCCGTTGCCCACCGCGATCCCCGCAGACTCCTGACCGCGGTGCTGCAGGGAGTACAGGCCGAAGTAGGCGAGTTTGGCGACCTCCTCGCCCGGTGCCCACACCCCGAAAACACCGCAAGCGTCCTGAGGTCCGAGGTCGTGGGGGTCCAGGGCTGCGGAGAGTCGACCGTCGCCGCCACGTCGCTGCGGACGATACGGCGTCGGATTGGATGGTTGGCCACTGCTCACGAACGGCACACCGGAAGTGTACGGGGAGCGCTGCCGCCGGGGCGAGTCGTGGGAGGTGAGTCACCGTGATCTTCGAGTCAGGACGTTCCATCGTGCGCCACCTCAGCGACTTGCTGCCCCGTTCCCGCGGCCCTCAGGAGAACGACGCCATAGGGTCGACGACTGCCGCAGTGGGTTGGCCCGATGAGATCACCGTCGCCGAACTGCAACTGATCACCGACTCGGTGGTCGACCTCGCGGGCTTCGCGCTCGCCGTCATCACCGTTGTCACCGTGGAAGGCCGGTTGTCTCCGGTCGCCATCACCGGTCGCGACGACGTGGTCGCCGACGTCAAGGCGATGTCCCACACGGTGGAGTTGGTGCAGCGGCGGATCAGCCTGGCCGACGACCTCGGAGTGTTCAGGTTCGTGCCGCACGACCGGCTTGACGGGGACGAGGAGGTCAACGCCTGGGTGCCCGACCACGCCCCGCAGTCAGGTTCCGACGCTTGGCTCCCGTTCGACCTGCTCTTCGCCCCGCTGTATGACGACGCCGGCGCCCTGTGCGCCACCCTGCACGTGGACATGCCGGTGGACGGTCGGCGCCCGACGCCGAGTCGGCGCAGAATCCTGGAGCGGTATGCCGATCAGGCAGGACGGGTGCTGTCCACAGCGCGCCATCGTGCGGCGTTGTCCGAACAGATTCGCATCACCGAGGCGGCCCGCGAGGTGGTCCGGATGGCCTCCAACCATCTGTCGATGGACGCGGTCCTGCGCGACATCAGCGATCCCCTGATGGACTCGTTCGGTTTGGTCGGGTTGTGGGTCGTGCTTTTCGGGTCCGAGCACAACGGCCCGACCTACCTGCACGCGTTCGCCGGGGTTTCGGTTCCCCACGACACCCTGATGGTGAAACTCGCCCGCCGCTATGTGCCACTGTTGTGGCAGGAGCAAGCGGTCCTCATCATCGACAGCGACGGCACCAACGTGGGCCACCCCGACGGCCTTGAGGATCTCCAGCAGCGGGCGGTCGCCTCGGTGCAGCTGTATCTGACTGAGCACGCCTTCGGATCGGTGCTGCTGGCGCCGCTCGGAGCTGGGCCCGACGCCATGGGGCTGATGGTGATGCTGCGCGACGCCCACTCCGCCGCCTGGTCGGCCCTGGAGTCCGACACAGTCGGTGATATTGGCCGCGATCTGGGCCGAATCATGGTCAACGCCCAGGCCTTCGAGCGCGAGCAGCGCAGCGTGCGTCAGTTGCAGGACCTGGACTCCTTCAAGAACCAGTTGATTGCCACCGTCTCCCACGAGTTGAAGAACCCGCTCACCTCGATCCTGGGCAACCTGGAGATGTTGGAGGAATCGGTCACCGACGCCTACGGCGAACGTGCCCTGGGCGCCTTGGACCGCAGCGCTCAGCGGATGGTTCGCGTGGTCGACGACCTGCTGCTGTTGTCCAAGTTCGGCGACCCCGACTACCCTGTCGACGCCCGACCGGTCGACCTGCTGCCGTTGGTCCGGGAAGTCTGCGACCTGGCCACCTCGGCCGCGGTCCACAACGACTTGGTCATCGAAGTCAAGGCTCCTCACCGGCCGGCGATCGCGCTCGGGGACCCGGCCGAGTTGGACCGAGTCCTGCTCAACCTGATCTCGAACGCCGTCAAGTACTGCGTCGGTTCTGGACGGGTGGTGGTGTCCCTGGAGCGCGAGGGCGACGAGGTCGTGCTGGACGTCGCCGACAACGGCATCGGCATCTCCAAGGACGATCAGGACAGACTCTTCACCGAGTTCTTCCGGTCGACCAATCCCGAGGCGTTGCGCCAGCCGGGCACTGGTCTCGGCCTAGCGATCGTGGACCGGATCGTGCGACGCCACCGCGGCCGGATCGCAGTTGAGTCGGACCTCGGCCACGGCAGCAACTTTCGGGTCTTCCTACCGGCGGCCGAGGACACCGTGGAGATCTGATCGACTTCTGAGCCAAACGCCCTCGCGCAGGGTTGCACATCGCTAGCATTGAAGGTCGACACGCAATCGGGGGATGGGGGACATCGTTCCCGATGGCCCTCAGGGGGCAGACGATGACGCTGACGCGCGAGGTTCCAAGTCTCGCCAGCTGGAGCGACCCCGAATCCCAGGAAGCCTTTCGGCTGGTCGCCTCGGGCTTGTGTGAATTGGCTGGTTTCGGGCTCACCTTGGTCTATGTGCGTCGTGGCGACCGCCTCAAGATCGTCGCATTGGCCGGGACGGACCGACTCACCACAACTGAAGGGGAAACCTGGACCGCCGAGCAGGTGCTCGCCGAGGACGCCTCGATCGAGGAGATCCTCGCCCACCTGCCGCTGGGCGAGGACTGGGGGCTCTTCAAGTTCATCCACCACGATCTGCTGGATCAGACCCCCCCGGTCGACGTCGCCTGGGTCCCGCAGATCGAGACGACCGACGACCCCTCGGCGTGGCATCCCTACGACATGCTCATCGCGCCGATCTACGACGCCGATGGTGAGGTTCGCGGAGCACTGGGGGTCGACGACCCCTTGTCGGGCCGGATGCCCGACGCAGCTCAGAAGGGCATCTTGGAGTCTTATGCCCGCCATGCCCGGCACGCGATCCTCACCGCCTTGCAGCGCGAAGCCCTCGAGGAGAAGGCACGGCTGGCCGACTCGGCCCGGGCTGTCGTGCGCTCTGCTGCCGGTCACGACCGAGTCGTCGACGTACTCAGCGAGGTCGGGGACGAGATTATGCGTGGCTTCGATCTGGTCGGCATACGGGCTCGGGTGGTGATCCCGGGCGACGAGCACTTGGAGTACGCCGAACGTGGCCGCACCTCGTTGCGGGACGACGCAATGGACTCCCAGGTGGCCCTGGCCTCCCGCATCATGTGGGAACGCAACGAGGTCAGTGTGATCGCCGTCGAGGACGACGCTCTCGGAGTCTTCGGCGAGGATCTGACCCCGTTCCGGGACCGTCTCAGACGCAACGAGCTGGGTTCGGTGGCCTTGGTCCCCATCGGCATCGGGTCCACCTGCCTGGGCTCGCTGGCGCTGTTTCGTGCCCTCGAAGCTCCGGCATGGACCGGCGTGGAGACGAAGGCCGCCATGGATCTGGGCCGCGACCTGACCATCGCCATGGCCACCCAGCGTGCGCTGCGCCGAGAGCAGGCCACGGTGCGCGAACTCCAACAGCTCGATGAATACAAGGACCGCCTGATCGCAACCGTCGCCCACGAACTCAAGACGCCGCTGACCGCCATCCTCGGTCAGGCCGAAATGCTCCAGGACGAGGAGCTCACCCCCGAGGTGCAACATCCGGTCGACGTGGTCGAGCGCAGCGCCCGACGAATGGTGCGCGTCATCAATGATCTGTTGATGTTGGCCAGCGATGGCCGACGCGGCCAAGGCAACGACCTGGTGGACCTGTCGCAGGGGGTCACCGACGCCACTGAGATGCTGGAGCAGACAGCTCATCTCAAGCAGATCTCGATGATCTTGAAGGCGCCCGCCGAACCGGTGGTCGTGGTCGTGGACCGCACCGAAATGGACCGGATCGTGCTCAACCTGGTCTCCAACGCAATCAAGTACAGCCCGGCCGGCTCGTCGATCGAGGTGGTAGTCGACCGCAATCAGGCCGGGGCTGTGTTGGCGGTCACCGACCACGGCATCGGCATCGCCGAGCACGACAAGGCCAAGCTGTTTACCGAGTTCTTCCGGTCCAACGACCCGGCCGTGCGGTCCCAGCCGGGGACCGGGCTCGGCTTGGCCATCACCGCCCGGATTGTGCGGCGCTACGGCGGACGGATCGAGGTGGACTCGGTGGTCGGTGAGGGCTCGACGTTCCGGGTGATCCTGCCCACCCTCGCCGACTGACCCGAGAGGAACCCCGCGGCCCGCCGAGAGGAACCCCGCGGCCCGCCTCCAGGAACCCCGCGGCCCGCCTCCAACCCAGTCACTGACGTTGTGGTCGCGATTTCCGAGATTGACGACCACAGCGTCAGTGACTGGGAGGGCGGAGCGGGCCGATGGGGTTACTTGGACTGTCCGAGGTTGAGCAGCAGTCGGGCCTCAGCTTCAACGACCCGGGTGAACTCGGCCAAGTGCAGGCCCTCGTTGGGCCCGTGGGCCCGAGTATCGGGGTCCTCGACCCCGGTCACCAGGATCGAGGCGGCCGGGAACGACTCGAGAAACTCGGCGATGAACGGGATCGAACCACCCACCCCCATGTCGACCGGCGAAGTGCCGTCCCAGGCGTCGGTGAAGGCGTCCCGCGCGGCGTCGTATGCCGGCCCGGTGGCATCCAGCGCGATCGGCTCCCCGGTGTCGACCACGGTGGTGGAGACGTGAGCGCCGAAAGGGGCATGCTTGTCCAGGTGTGCCTCCAGGCAGGCGACCGCGTTCTTGCTGGTGTCGCCAGGCGCGATGCGTACGGTGACCCTGGCCCGAGCCACCGGACTCAACGTGTTCGACGCGCCGGCGACCTTCGGTGCGTCGAACCCGGTGACGGTAATGGCTGGCTGGGTCCACATCCGCTCGACCATCGGACCCTCGCCGACCCAGTCGACACCGGCCAGGATGCCCGACTCGACCCTGAGGCGGTCCTCGGGATAGTCCACCTCAGCGGCCGAACCCGACACCAGACCCTCGATGGCACAGCCACCGGCCGGGGTCCACAGGGTGTCGAGCAGCCGGATCAAGGCCATGATCGCGTCGGGCGCCAGTCCGCCCCACATGCCGGAGTGCACGGCGTGGTCGAGGGTGCGCAGTTCGACGTCGACCCGGATCAGGCCACGCAGGCTGGTGGTCAACGCAGGCACACCGATGTCCCAGTTGCCGGAGTCACCGATGACGATGACGTCAGCGCGGAGCCGGTCCTCGAACTTGGTGAGCAGTTCGGGCAGAGTCGCGCTAGCGACCTCCTCCTCGCCCTCGATGAACAACCGGACGGTCACGGGGAGTTGGTCGCCCAGAGCCCGGACCGCGCCGAGGTGGGCAGCGATCCCGGCCTTGTCGTCGGCGGCACCGCGACCGTAAAGGCGGTCACCGCGAACGGTCGGGTCGAATGGCGGGGAGTCCCAGTCGGCGTGATCGTTCTCCGGCTGCACGTCGTGGTGGGCGTAGAGCAGGACCACCGGGGCACCCTCGGGGCCCGGTTTCTCGCCGATGACCGCCGGCGGAGCGCCGTCGAAGGCGCGCACGATCTCGACGTTGAAGCCCTCGGCTGCGAAGAGGTCTCGGGTCTTCTCAGCGCTGACCTCGACCTGGTCGAGGCGATCCGGGTCCGCGCTGACCGATTCGATCCTGACCAAGTCCTTGAGGTCCTCCAGGAGGGCGGGCATCAGTTCGGAGACGGTGCTGCGGATGTCGGTCATGGTTTGAGATTATCCCTGGTTCAACGGGAGGTGGACGCCGAGGTCGGTGCGCTCGCCGCTGGCGCGAACCCGCCCCTGAGCCAGGGCGTCGGCCCAGCTGAGGTCACCGGCAGCCAACCCGATCCAGGTCAGCGGATCGGTCTCGATCACCGCGGGGGGCGTGCCTCGGGTATGACGCACGCCTGCGATGCACTGGATGGCAGCGAAGGGCGGCACCCTGACCTCGACCGATCGGCCCGGCGAACGATCCTCCAGCACGGCGAGATAATGCTTGACCAGTGCCTTCTGGGCGGCCCGGTCCGGCAAGCTCGCGTGGGCTACGGCGACCTCGGAACTACTGATCTGTTTGAGCCGGGCAGCCAATCAGTCACAGCCTCTCCGGTGCCGTCAACCGCCTAGCCGAGGTTCCCACCGTGTGCTGGTCGTCCGAGCCTGGTTCTCGACCACCCTATCCTTGCATCCGGCCGAAGGACACCGGCGGAACCGGATCGGGCCCGACGCCGTCGAAGTGGCATGAAGATCTCCGCAATGCTCTGCCTCGCCGCGGTCGCCATACTCTCACTGTCTGCCTGCGGGAACGACGACACCGTCGCTATCGACCCTGCCTCCGCGCCGACCACGGCTGCCACCCCGGCCGAGGCCCCGACCGTGGGCAGCTATCCCGCCTTCGACGAGCCGAACTACAGCTTCACCGTCGCGGCGTCCTGTTTCTGTGCCGGACGCGGACCGGTGCGGATCACGGTGGTCGCGGGCGAGGTCGCCGACGCCGTGATGGTGCACCCCAAGCGGGACGGCGAGGTGGTGCCGGACTATCGGTTGGTCACCATCGACGACGTGATCGACGCTGCCAACGACACCTCAGCGGCCAGCGTCGATGTCGACTGGCCGACTGACCAAGCCTGGCCCGATTCGGTGTACGTCGACCCCGACCTGATGGCGGTCGATGAGGAGATCGGCTACACGATCACCGAGGTCACCGTTCCCTGAGCTGGACCGCCGCGAGGCTCCACTCGACGGGCCCGAAGGCTCCACTCGACGGGCCCGAACCCTCCATTCGACGGGCCGCGAGGCTCTTCTCGGCGTTAGGCGAGGGCGTTGGGCAGGGTGTCACGCCAGATCGACCCGAGTTCGACCAGGCCGATCTCGAACGCGACGGCCGACTCCCCGGTGCCGCCGGTGACCTTCAACGTCTCGGTGCCGGTGACCCCGATCTCGGTCACCGGCAGTCCGTGCCGCGCGGCCAGGTCGAGAAACGCGGAGCCGTCGTGTAGGTGGGTGGTGACCAGGCATCGTCCCGCGGACTCGGAGAACAGGGCGAGGAAGGGGTCGCCGAGCAGGGCAACCTCGGCACCGATGCCGGACTGCACCGACGCCTCCACCAGCGCCTGGGACAAGCCGCCGTCGGAGAGGTCGTGGGCGGCGGTGATCAGGCCGACCGACTCCACGAGCAGGGCGGCCAGGGCCTGTTCAGCTGCCAGGTCGACTGCCGGCGGGAGGCCGCCGAGGTGCTGGTGGGTCACGTGCGCCCACTCCGAGCCAGACAACTCCTCGCCGGTGTCACCGATGACGAAGATGCGCTGGTTAGGTGCCGTGAAAGCCGACGGTGTCCGGCGGGTGACGTCCTCGATCACCCCGAGCACCGCCACCACCGGGGTCGGCAGGATCGCGGTCTCGCCGGTCTGGTTGTAGAGGGAGACGTTGCCTCCGGTGACCGGCACCCCCAGGGCGATGCAGGCATCCTTCAGGCCTCGGCAGGCCTCGGCGAACTGCCACATCACCGACGGGTCTTCGGGAGATCCGAAGTTGAGGCAGTCCGAGACCGCGAGCGGCGTGGCGCCGCCGGTGGCAACGTTGCGGTAGGCCTCGGCCAGTGCGAGCTGGGCACCGGCATACGGGTCGAGCTTGGCGAACCGGCCGTTGCCGTCGGTGGCGACCGAGACGCCGAGGTTGCTGGCCTCGTCGATCCGAACCATGCCGGAGTCGGCTGGTGGAGAGAGCACGGTGTTGCCGCGCACATAGTGGTCGTACTGGCGAGTCACCCACGACTTGTCGCACAGATTCGGCGACCCGGCCAACCGCAGCACCGTCTCGCGCAACTCCGCAGCAGTGCCGGGGCGTGCCAGTTGCTCGGCGGCATCGGCCTGCAGAGCGTCCTGCCAGTCGGGTCGGGCCAGCGGGCGCTCATAGACGGGGCCATCGTGGGCGACGGTGCGCGGGTCCACGTCGACGATGCGTTCACCGTCGAAGTCGATCAGCAGTCGACCACCACCGGTGACCTCACCGATGACGGCGAGTTCGACGTCCCACTTGGCGCAGATGGTGCGGAAGGTCTGCTCGTCCTCGGGCGCGATGACAGCCATCATCCGCTCCTGGGATTCACTCATCAAGATCTCTTCGGGGCTCAGCGTGGAGTCGCGCAGCGGCACCCGATCCAGATGAACGTGCATGCCGCCGTCTCCAGCGGCCGCCAACTCCGAGGTCGCACACGAGATGCCGGCTGCACCGAAGTCCTGGATGCCCCGCACGATCCCGGCAGCGAACAGTTCCAGGGTGCACTCGATGAGCAGCTTCTCCATGAACGGGTCGCCGACCTGGACGCTGGGGCGCTTGGCCGGACCGTCGTCGTCGAACTCGACGCTGGCCAGGATGGAGGCACCGCCGATGCCGTCGCCACCGGTCCGCGCGCCATACATGATGACCAGATTCCCCTCGCCCGTCGCCTTGGCCAGGTGGAGGTCCTCGTGGCGCAGTACGCCGATGCAGAGCGCGTTGACCAGCGGGTTGCCCAGGTAGCTCTGGTCGAAGACCACCTCGCCACCGATGTTGGGCAGCCCCAGGCAGTTGCCGTAGCCACCGACCCCGGCCACGATGCCGGGCAGCACCCGGTGGGTGTCGGGAGCGTCGAGGGGGCCGAAGCGCAACGGATCCATGACCGCCACCGGGCGAGCGCCCATGGCCAGGATGTCGCGAACGATGCCGCCCACACCTGTGGCAGCGCCCTGGTAGGGCTCGACATAAGAGGGGTGGTTGTGCGATTCGATCTTGAAGGTGACCGCATAACCCTGACCGACGTCGAGGACTCCGGCGTTCTCGCCGATGCCGGCCAACATCTTGCCGGCCCGAGTCTCCTGCGGGATCTCACCGAACTGGCGAAGGTGCACCTTGGAGGACTTGTAGGAGCAGTGCTCAGACCACATCACCGAATACATCGCCAGCTCGGCGCCGGTCGGACGACGGCCGAGGATCTCCCGGATCGCAGCGTATTCGTCCTCCTTGAGACCCAACTCGGCCCACGGCTGGGCGCGATCGGGGTCGGAGGCGGCTGTCGAGACGGTGTCGAGCGTCGCAGTCACGAGGCAAATCTAGCGGTCGACGGCCGAATCGGTCAGTCGGGGCCGAGCCCGGAGGGTTGTCTGAGGTCAGCCCAGCCTCAGGTCGTAGTTGGGCAGTCGGAAGGCCCGCCAGTAGCCACCGCCCTCGAAGTCGGTCGGCCGGTTCCCGACATTGCCGATCAGCACGTAACCCTGGGACCGAAACTTGGTTCGGCAGGCCTTCTTGCCGGCCGCGACGCCGGTCGCGGACGACGACCGGCCGCACAACCCGTCCACGGTGTATCCCGCCTTGGTCAGCAGGGTGCGGGCGCTGCTCAGGGCACTGCCCAGTCGGGCTGTGTTGAACAGCACCGCGACGCCCTTGTTGTGGGCTCGCCGGGCGAGCCGGATCACGTAGGGGGTGGCGTGCGGAAAGTCGTAGAACGATGCGATAGCGGAGTTGTCGATGTCGAGGTTGAGGGCGAGTTTGCGGGGCTTGTCGCGCTTGTTGTTCTTGGCGACCCGGCGATCCAGCCACACCCGAGAGCCCTTCATCGCCGTGGCCACGTCGTCAACCCACTGTGCCTTGCTCGGCATCGCATCGCGGCCGGTCACCGAACCCGAGAGCGGGTCAACCGTCGCCGGAGGACCTGTCTGCACGCCCATTGTGATCGGACCCGCGACTGGACGCGCAGTCGCGGGAACGGTTGATCCGATCAGCGCCAGCACTGATATGAGCGCGGTCAGGGCCAGGCTGGGGGCGCGACGCTGGGTCATGGCACCAGCGTAGTGCGCCGAACGAATTACAACCGTGTAATTATTCAGAACCACTGTTACCTATGTGAACTGTGGGGTTAGTGTTGCGCAACAAGACAGGCCAGCCCCCCCTTCCCCAGGAGCCACGCCATGCCTCGAAGGCTCAGTTCCGTCATCGGTCGCGCATCGATCTCCGCTGCCCTCGCAGCGTCACTGCTCGGTGTCGGCACCGCTGCCGAGGCCAAGAGTCCCAACCCGGCGACCCCCGGCAACTTCACCGGCTACGGCTTCGACCAGTGCCTCGCCCCGACCCAGAAGGCGATGAACACCTGGCTCAACCACTCCCCCTTCCTGGCGGTCGGCATCTACATCGCCGGCGACTCCCGCGGCTGCCGCAGCCAACCCAACCTCACCAAGAAGTGGGTGCGGGTCCAGATCAACAAGGGGTGGCGGCTGATGCCGATCACACTCGGCCCCCAGGCGCCGTGCAACCCCAGCTTCCCTCGGTACGGCGACGACAAGGTGATCAATCCGTCTCCCGGTGCTGAGAAGCGCTACTCCAAGGCCGCCAAGCAAGGCACGGCCGAGGCGAAGAAGGCCGTGGACGCTGCAGCCAAACTGGGCATCTCCAAGGGCAGCACGTTGTGGTACGACCTTGAAGGCTTCAGCATCTCCATCACCGACTGCCGTGAGTCCTCGCTGCGGTTCCTGTCGGCCTGGACCAAGCAGATCCACAGGCTCGGTTACGCCTCCGGCGTCTATTCTTCCTCGGGTTCGGGCATCAAGATGCTCGACGACGCGCGGACCAAGCGGGCGGACTCCTTCACCATGCCCGACCAGATCTGGATCGCGCGCTGGGACGGCAAGGCCAACACCTCCGCCGACGGCATCTCCGAGGCGGGCTGGAACCCCGGCGGCAGGATGAAGCAATACCAAGGTGGCCACTACGAGACCTGGGGCGCGGTGACGATCAACATCGACCGCAACTGGCTCGACCTGGGCAAGGGCACCCGCGGAAACAAGGAGAGCCACTGCGGCGGCGTCGCGATCAACTCCACCAACTATCCCAAACTGCGCGAACCCACGGCCACCAAGAAGCCCAACTCCACCTATGTCGAGATCCTCAAGTGCGTGCTCTCCGAACGTGCCGGCTGGACCGGCACCATCGATGGCACCTACGGCTCCCGGATCCGGAAGTTCGTGGTCGACTGGAAGGTCGCGCATCGACTGGACGCGACCGCCACCGTGAACCTGCCGACCTGGGTCGCACTGTTCTCCTCGGGGAAGAAGCGGGTGGTCAAGTTCGGCTCCGGAGAGGCCTCGGTGCGTGACCTGCAGCGCGCCCTCAATGCGGCGATGCCCAAGGCCGATGTGCACACCGACGGCGTGTTCGGGCTGGACACCGCCTCAGCGGTGACCCGCTACCAAAAGCGGGTCGGGATCTCACCGTCCGGCATCGCCAACACCGACACCTGGAAGGCTCTCAAGCGCGGCCGGATCTGAGCCGAGATTGCTGGTCTGGTGGTGCACGCCGGACGAGTCAGTGCGCGAAGGTCTCGATGAGGCTGGTGAAGAATCCCAGCCCGTCGGTGCCCGATCCCGTCAACGCCTCGGTGGCGTGCTCAGGATGCGGCATCAGGCCGACCACATTGCCGCGTGCATTGGTGATGCCGGCGATGTCGTGGATCGACCCGTTGGGATTGAAGTCGAGGTAGCGGGCCACCACCCGGCCCTCTCCCTCGAGCCGGTTGATCGTCTCGGCATCGGCGACATACTGGCCCTCGCCGTTCTTGAGTGGTACGACGATCTCTTGGTCCTTGGCATAAGCGCTGGTCCAGGAGGTGTCCACATTCTCGATGCGCAACTTCTGATCACGGCAGATGAACTTGAGGTGATCGTTCATCAGCAGCCCTCCGGGCAGCAGGTGGGCCTCGACCAGCACCTGGAAGCCGTTGCAGATGCCGAGCACCGGCATACCCTCAGCGGCCTTGGCAATGACCGTTTCCATGATCGGACTGAACCGGCTGATCGCCCCGCAGCGCAGATAGTCGCCGTAGGAGAATCCACCGGGCAGGATAATCGCGTCGACTCCCTGCAGGTCGGTGTCCTTGTGCCAAAGCGGGACCGCCTCGTTGCCACCGATGCGGACCGCTCGCTGGGCGTCGACGTCGTCCAGGGTGCCTGGAAAGGTGACCACACCGATGCGCATCGGCTCAGCCCTCGACGCGCACGACGAAGTTCTCGATGACCGTGTTGGCCAGGAACTGCTCGGCTAGTTGGTCGATTCGGTCGAGCACGTCGTCGCTCACTTCGGCGACTTCGAGCTCGAAACGCTTTCCCTGACGCACCTGAGTCACATCGGTGAACCCGAGGCGGGGAAGTGCGCCGAGGACGGCCTTCCCCTGCGGGTCGAGGATCTCCGGCTTGGGCATGACGTCGACGACGATGCGAGGCATGGACTCAGCCTAGCCGTCCCCGACGCCAGGGAGGCACCCGCCGCTCAGCGCTGCTCGACTCCAGGGGCCGGAACCCTCCACTCGGCGGGCCGGAACCCTCCACTCGGCGGGCCGGAACCCTCTTCTCGGCGGGCCGGAACCCTCTTCTCGGCGGGCCGGAACCCTCTTCTCGGTCAGGAGAGCTCGCGCTTGAGGATCTTCCCGGTGGCGGTCATGGGCAGGGCGTCGACGATCTCGACGATGCGCGGGTACTTGTAGGCAGCCATCTGCTCCTTGCCCCAGGCGACCAGCTCCTCGGGGGTAGCCTCGGCGCCCGGCTTGAGCACCACGACAGCCTTGACCTCCTCGCCGTGAGACTCGTGGGGCACTCCGATGACCGCTGCCAGCGAGATCGCCGCGTGGGTCAGCAGCACTTCCTCGATCTCACGCGGGTAGACGTTGAAGCCTCCACGGATGATCATCTCCTTGGCCCGGTCGACGATGTAGTACCAGCCGTCCTCGTCCCGCTTGCCGAGGTCACCCGAGCGGAACCAGCCCTCGGCGTTGATGGCCTCTTCGGTGGCTTCAGGCCGCTTGTAGTAGCCCTTCATGACGTTGTGGCCCTTGATGGCGATCTCGCCGATCGCGTCGGGGGTCCATTCGATGGGTTCCCAACTGGACGGGTCGATCAGTTCCATCTCCACACCCGGGACCGGGACGCCGATGGAGCCGGCTCGGGCGGGGGCACCCTTGGGCTTGAAGGCAGCCACGGGGCTGGTCTCGGAGAGGCCATAGCCTTCGGCGATCACCACGCCGAAGCGCTTCTCGAACTCCCGGTGGATCTCCACCGGGAGAGCCGCCCCGCCAGCAGCGGCGACGCGCAGGTTCTTGGCCAGGGTGGACACGTCGACGCTGTCGTCGAGCGCCCCGAGCAGGCCCCAGTACATGGTCGGCACACCGGCGACGAAGGTCACCTTCTCGTTGAGCATCAGCTCCAGCGCCTGGGCGGCCTCGAAACGGGGCTGCATCACCACGGTGCCGCCGTAGGCGGCTGCCCCGTTCTGGATCACGGTCTGACCGAAGGAGTGGAACAGCGGCAACAGGCACAGATAGGTGTCGGGGTTCTCAGCGTCGGCGTCGAAGAGCTCTTTGGCGAGCAGCGCGTTGTCACGCATGTTGCGGTGGCGCAACTCGGCACCCTTGGGCTGACCCGAGGTGCCAGAGGTGTAGAGGATGACGGCGGTGTCGTCCTCGTCGGTCTGGGCGGTCTCGAAGGTGGGCGCCTTGCCGGACAGCGCCTGCCCGAAGGTCTCGGTGCCCTCGATCGGGCTGGCGGCGCTGGGGTCGGCGGTGATGACGAAGAAGTCCTTGCAGCCTTCGGCCTCGGAGAAGCCGGCGTACGCCTCGGCGCCGATGGCCAACTCGGGGGTGCCCTGGAAGGCGAACAGGGCGACCGCGTCGGAGTCGTTGAGGTGGTAGGCGACTTCGCGGCCCTTGAGCAGCACATTGATCGGCACCACGGTGGCGCCGGCCTTGAGAATGCCGTTGTAGATGATGGTGAAGTAGGGCAAGTTCGGGCACATCAGCGCGATCTTGTCCCCAGACTTGACCCCGCGCTCGATGAGCAGGTTGGCCACCTGGTTGGCCGCACCGTTGACCTGGGCGTAGTTGAGGCGGGTGTCGCCGAGCACGATCGCAGTGCGCTCCGGATAGGTGGCAGCTGAACGCTCGAGCAGGGCGGCAAGGTTGTATGACGACACGTGTCCTCCATCACAAAGTGGTCTTGAGAACCAGCCTACCTGCGACACGAAGTCAAGGTAATCGGGGGTTGCCCCGGCGGTTGATCCGCCCCGGCTCAGAAGGTGCGCCCGGTGAGCAATTCGTAGGCCTCGACGTAACGGGCCCGGGTCTTGTCGATGATCTCGTCCGGCAGCGGTGGCGGCGGGGCATCGCCATCCTTGTCCCAGCCGGACTCGTGCAGCAGCCAGTTGCGCACGATCTGCTTGTCGTAGCTGGGTTGGGTGCGGCCTGGGTTCCACTCAGCGGCGCTCCAGTAGCGCGAGGAGTCCGGGGTGAGCACCTCGTCGCCGACGACGATGGTGCGCAGGCCCAGGTCGGAATGCCGGATGCCGAACTCGAACTTGGTGTCGGCCAGGATCAGCCCGACCCCGCGAGCGATCTCATCGGCTCGTGCGTAGAGGTCCAAGGTGAGTCGGCGCAACCGGTCCGCATCGTCGTGACCGATCGCGGCGGCGACAACCTCGTAACTGACGTTCTCGTCGTGGTCGCCGAGTGCTGCTTTGGTGGCCGGGGTGAAAATCGGATTGGGCAGCCGGGAGCCGTCGACCAACCCGTCCGGTAGGTGGATGCCGCAGACCTCCCCGGTGGCGCGATAGTCGACCAGTCCCCCGCCGGTCAGGTAACCGCGGGCGACACACTCCACGGCGAACATGTCCAAGGACTCGCAGATCACCGCTCGTCCGGCGACCTCGGCCGGGACATCGGTGGAGACCACGTGATTGGGTACCAGGTCGTCGAGTTGCTCGAACCACCATTGGCTCATCCGGGTGAGGATCTCGCCCTTGTCCGGGATCGTCGAGACCAACACGTGGTCGAAGGCGCTGATCCGGTCCGAGGCCACCATCAGCAGGTGGCCGGCGTACTCTCCAGTCTCGATCCGGTAGAGGTCTCGGACCTTGCCGGAATGGAGGTGGGTGGTGCCATCGATCGATGGTGCGGACGGGATGTTGAGCACGACTCCACCCTAGTGGTGCAGCGGGATCGAGGGCGACGCAGGCTGGCGGGCCGCAGGTGCAGCCCGGGGCTCACCCGGCGTCGTAGCTCACCCGGCGTCGTAGAAGGAACTCTCCAGGTAGGCGTTCGCGTCCGCCTCTCGCACGCGGAACGAACGTCCTACGCGCACCGCCGGCAGTTCGCCGTTGTGAACCAACCGGTAGACGGTCATCTTGGAAACCCGCATCATCGCGGCTACCTCGGCGATGGTGAGGAACTTGCTCTCGGCAATGTCGGCCATGTCAGTCCGGTCGCTTTCTCAGGCATGCCCATCGGCTTCCCCACCAATGTCCCACACGCCACGTTGCGTGAAGCATAGGGCCAGATGTGACTGGTGTGAATAGAAAGACCTGTGAGATTGGGGAAGTTTCGGCGTGTTGACTTGATTTCCGCCCGTTTGAGGTCGATTCTGCGTCGCCGTAGCCCCCCTGGGTGGCCCGTTCGAGTCACCAGGTCGAGCCGCCCAGGTCGACTCACCTCGGTCGAACCACCGACCAGGGCACCTTCGAGACGAACTCAGGGCAGTGGGTCCAGCCCGTGCAGCGGGAAGGCCGCCATCCGAGTCTCGTTGATCTGACGATCCAGCCACCGGTCCGGATCGAACCCGGCCGACCAGGGTGTGAAGGTGGGCGACCTGCCGTCGGTCATCCGACCCGGCGCTACCTGACCGGAGGTGTGCAGGACGTAGTCGCGCCACCCCTGCGGCACCAAGGTCTCCGGTTCGATCGGTACGCCGGCGACGATGGCCAGCAGGTGGGTCCACGCACGGGGCACCACCTCGACCACGGCATACCCGCCGCCACCGAAAGCGACCCAGCGACCATCGGTGACCTCGTGGGCCAAAGCATGCAGCGCGAGGTAGGACTCGCGTTGGCAGTCGACGCTGAGCGCGAGGTGGGTCAGCGGATCGGCGGCGTGCCCGTCGCAGCCCTGCTGGGTGACCAGCACCGTCGGCTTGAACTCGCGCACCAGGTCGGGGACCACGGCGTCGAAGGCACGCAACCATCCCGCATCGGCGGTCCCGGGCGGCAGCGCGACGTTGACGGCCGTGCCCTGCGCGTCGGGTCCGCCGAGGTCGCGAGCGAAGCCGGTGCCGGGAAAGAGCAGTTGCCCAGTCTCGTGCAACGAGATGGTGAGCACCCGCGGGTCGTTCCAGAACGCCCGCTCGACGCCGTCTCCGTGGTGGGCGTCGACGTCGACGTAGGCCACCCGCTCACAGCCCTGGTCCAGCAGCCACTGGATGCCGACGGCGACGTCGTTGTAGATGCAGAAGCCGCTGGCCCGGTTCGCCATCGCGTGGTGCAACCCTCCGACCAGCGAGGCGGCGTGGTCTGCCTCACCGGACCACACCTGCCGGCACGCCTCCACCGCAGCGCCGGCGATCCGGGCGCTGACGATGTGCATGCCGGGGAAGACCGGGTTGTCCTCGGTGCCGAGACCGTGACTGAGGTCGACCCGTCCCACCGATCCTGCCTTCTCCACGGCCTCGATGTAGGCGGGGGTGTGGATCCGTTCGAGCAGGGATCGGTCCACCGACGTCGCCGGCACCTGCCGGAGGTGGTCGAACACCCCGAGCTCACGGGCCAGCCGCAAGGTCAGTTCGACCCGGAGCGGCTGCATCGGGTGCGTCGGGCCGAAGTCGTATTCGACCAGGGTCGGGTCATGGACCACGACCGGGGAGCCGGCCACGTCACTGCCCCAATTCGGCGGAACGGCTACGTGCGGCGCCCATGGCCGCGATGAACGCGGCCCGCACCTTGTGATCGTCCAGCTCTCGCAGGGCGGCTGCGGTGGTGCCCGCCGGCGAGGTGACCTGCTCGCGCAACACGGTGGGATGCTCGCCGGTCTCACGCAGCATGGCAGCCGATCCGACCAAGGTCTGGATGACCAACTCGGTCGCCGTGGTGCGCGGCAGCCCAAGGTGTACGCCGGCCTCGATCATCGCCTCCACCACGTAGAAGATGTAGGCGGGTCCCGAGCCGGAGACGGCGGTGACCGCGTCGAGTTGATGCTCGGGAACCTGGACCACCGACCCAGTGGAGGCGAGCAGGTCGCTGGCCAGGTTGAGTTGGTCCTCGGTGCAGTGCGAGCCGGCCGCCAGCGCCGACATGCCCTGGTCGACCAGGACCGGGGTGTTGGGCATCACGCGGACAACCGAGACGCCATCGGGGACGTGCGACTCGATGAATCCGGTCGTGATGCCGGCCGCGACCGAGATGAGCAATTGACCGGGGCCCAGCGCGGGTGCGATGTCGCCGAGTACGGCGGACATGTCTTGGGGCTTGACCATCAGCAGCACCGTGTCGGCCCCGGCAGCTTCCAGGTTGGAGACCACCTTGACGCCGTACCGGTCGGTGAGCTCGGCGGCGCGGTCGCTGCGTCGCTCCCCGATGAGCAGGTCTTCGGGTGCACGTCCCGAACGCAGCAGCCCCGACAGCAGCGCCTCCCCCATCACTCCGGCACCGATGATGGCGATCGTCATCTCGACCTCAACTTCCCGACCTCGTCGACCTTCATTGGAGTCGACTACTTCTTCGACACCAGCGAGCGCAAGAAGAATGACAGGTTCTGCGGGCGTTCGGCGAGCCTTCGCATCAGGTAGCCGTACCACTCGGCGCCGTAGGGGACGTAGACACGCACGGTGTGACCGGCCTCGGCCAGGCGCTTCTGTTCGGCCGGTCGGGTGCCGTAGAGCATCTGGAACTCATAGCTGTCCGGGCTGCGTCCAACGGAGGTGATCAGCGCTTCGGCGATTTCGATCATCCGTGGGTCGTGGGTGGCGATCATCGGGTAACCGTCGCCTTCGAGCAGGATCCGTAGACAGCGCACATAGGACCGGTCGACGTCGCGGGTATCGGCGAAGGCGACCTCGTCTGGTTCGTCGTAGGCGCCTTTGCACAGCCGGACCCGCGAACCCGCGAACGCCAGCCGTCGACAGTCGGCTTCGGTACGCCGCAGGTAGGCCTGCAGGACCGCCCCAGTGCCAGGGAAGTCCTGACGGAGCTCACGCAGCGTGGCCAGGGTGGCATCGGTGGTGGTGTGGTCCTCCATGTCGAGGGTCACCGTGGTGCCGGCGTTCGCGGCGGCGCGAGCGATCGAGCGGGCGTTCTCCAAAGCGATCTTCGCGCCGTTCTCGGGTAGGTACTGCCCGACGGCCGACAATTTGACCGACACCTCCGCCGCCGGCCCGAAACCCTGGCTGCGGAAGCCGTCCAGCAGTTGGGCGTAGGCAGCCACGGTGGCGTCGGCCTGGGCCTGGTCGAGGGTGTCCTCGCCGAGGAAGTCGGTGGTCGCGGTCAACCCGGACTCCAGCAGTGCCGCGTTGGCGGCCAGGGCGTGTGCGGTGGTCTCACCGGCGACGTAGGACTTCACGATCCCGGAGGAGACCGGCATCGTCTCGACCAGGTGCTTGACCTTCGAGGAGCGGGACGCAGCGAGGATCGGTCGACGCAGCAATGCCATGCCCGAAGCCTACGCCGGGGCCTCGTCGGCGGCTTTGAAGTATTGGCGGGCAAAGGCCAGCGACTCGGTCAGGTCCGCCACCTTGTCGGGCGAGCGACGGGTGTTGATCTCCAGCACGATGTCGCCACCGAAGCCTGCGGCCGCGATGTGGGCCAAGAACTCGGCGGCGCGCATGTGCCCGCGGCCCGGCACCAGGTGCTCGTCCTTGGCCGAACCGGTGCCGTCGGTCAGGTGCACGTGGCGCAGCCGCGGGCCGAGCCGATCGGCCATCTCCAGGACGTCTTGACGGGCGATGGCGGCGTGGGAGAGGTCGACGGTGGCGTTGGCATAGTCGTGCTGCGAGGGGTCGCGCCCGGGAAGATACATCTCCACGCCCTTGCGGGAGTTCGCCCGCCACGGATACATGTTCTCCACGGCGAAGGCCAGCCCGGTCGAAGCCTCGAGCGCCGCGATGCCGTCCACGAATCCGGCGGCATACTCCTTCTGCCAGCGGAAGGGTGGGTGCACGACCACGGTCTCGGCGCCGACCTCGTGAGCCATCTCGGCGGCCTTGTGCAACTTGCCCCACGGTTCGGTGCCCCACACCCGCTGGGTCCACAGCAGGCAAGGCGCGTGCACGGCGCAGACCGGCATGGCGTGATGGGCGGAGAGCTGCTTGACCGCATCGATCTTGGTGGAGATGGAGTCGACCCCCACCATCACCTCGACCGCGTCGTACCCGACCTTGGCCGCGTGGTCGAAGGCGTGCGCTGTCGACTCGGGATAGACCGAGGACGTCGACAGGCCGATCCGTTTCACATCTTGAGGCTACAACCCCGACCGGACGCCAGAAGGTGTCGACAATCTCTGCCGCGCCGGGAATGCATGAGGTTCGTCGTTAGTTGTCTACTATCAACTAATAGGAATACTATGGAAGTATTCCCCCCCTCAAGCACTCCTGAAGGAAACACCTGTGTCCCACACCGATGCCCACCCGGGTGAGATCGAGCAGATGACACACCGCCAGATCCTGGAGGCCCTGTCCGGCCTGCTGCTGGCGTTGTTCGTCGCGATGCTGTCGAGCACGATCGTCTCCAACGCCCTTCCCACCATCATCGCCGACCTCGGTGGCAGCCAGACCGGCTACACCTGGGTCGTGGTGTCCACGCTGCTAGCCATGACCGCCACCACGCCGATCTGGGGCAAGCTCTCGGACTTGGTCAGCAAGAAGCTGCTCGTCCAGGTCGCCCTGGTGATCTTCGTGATCGGCTCGGTGCTGGCCAGTATCGCCCCGTCGATGGAAACCCTGATCGGAGCCCGCGTCATCCAGGGCCTCGGCGTCGGCGGCCTGACAGCTCTGGTCCAGGTCGTCATCGCCACCATCGTGTCCCCCCGGGAGCGCGGCCGGTATTCCGGCTACGTCGGGGCCGTCTTCGCCACCGCGACGGTAGCCGGACCTCTGGTCGGCGGCCTGCTGGTCGACACCGTCGGCTGGCGCTGGTGTTTCTTCGTCGGGGTCCCGATTGCCGTGATCGCGTTCGTGTTGCTGCAAAAGACCCTTCACCTGCCGGTGGTCCGCCGCAAGGTCTCCATCGACTGGTTCGGGGCAACCCTGATCATGGGCGGCGTCTCGGTGCTGCTCGTCTGGGTCTCCCTGGCCGGCAACAACTTCGATTGGATGTCCACCACGAGTGCCTCACTGGTCGTCGGCGGCATCGCCTTGATCCTGGCCGCCGTCTTCGTTGAAGCCAAGGTCGCCAAGGACCCGATCATCCCGTTGCGGATGTTCAGGGACCGCACCACCGCCCTGGCCACCACTGCGTCGACCTTCATCGGGGTCGCGATGTTCGGCTCGACCGTCTACCTGAGCCAGTACTTCCAGCTCGCCCGGGCGATGTCCCCGACCGAAGCCGGCCTGATGTCGATCTTCATGGTCGGCGGCCTGATGGTCACCTCCATCGTGACCGGTCGACTCATCACCAGGACCGGCGCCTGGAAGCGCTACCTGGTCGGCGGCATGGGGACTGTGGTCGTGGGGCTGGCGCTGCTCTCGACCATCGACGCCACCACCAACCTGTGGCTGGTCGGGGTGTTCATGGTGCTGCTGGGCATGGGCCTCGGCGCCACCATGCAGAACCTGATCCTGGCGGTGCAGAACAACACCGCCCAGTCAGACATGGGCGCTGCCTCGTCAGTGGTGGCATTCTTCCGCTCGGTCGGCGGTTCGGCCGGAGTCTCGGCGCTGGGAGCGCTGCTGAGCCATCAGGTCTTCACCAAGACCGTCGACGGCTTCAAGGCGGCCGGCATCGAGACCACCAGCCAGCAATCCCACTCTGTGCCCGACCTGTCCACGCTGCCGGCACCAGTTCGCTCGATCATCGAGGGTGCCTACGGCGACGCCACCGCCAACCTGTTCCTGGTCGCGGTTCCGTTCGCGGTCGCGGCACTGGTCTGCGTGGCGTTCATCCGCGAAGTGCGGCTCCGGGACACGATCCAGCGCGAGGACGAGATCACCGGACACGCTGGCGAGGCTGCGATCGCATGAACCAGCGGGCCGAAGTGCTCGACGCACTGGACGCCGAAGTGGTGCGCATCGTGCACCGCGCCAAGCGCCGGATCCGGGACATGGCCGCGGCCGTGCACCCGGATCTGGCCCCGGGCGGCTATCTGATGCTGGGGCGCGTCCACGATCACGGTCCTGTGCGCGCCTCCAGTCTGGCGGAGGCCTTCGACGCCGACAAGGCCGCCGTGTCGCGCCAGATTCAACATCTGGTCGAACTGGGCCTGCTCACTCGGGTCGACGACCCCAACGACGGTCGTGCCCACCTGCTCAGCACTACCAGTGAAGGGGCCGACCGCATCCTCGCCGTCCGCCGAGCCCGCCGAGCCGAACTGGACCAGACCCTCGGTGACTGGCAGGGCCACGAGCTGGAGGAACTGGTGGCGCAGCTGAGCCATTACAACGACTCCATGGACCCTCAGCCCTTGGCCCAATCCACACTGTGATCTAGCACTCACTGGGGAACATCGCCGACTGCGGGACGGTTGCACGGGTCGTTGCACATTCAACTAGTGCAGCACCCAGCCCCAATTCAGCATCGAGTCCGGGTCACTCCCGGACCCGGTCTGGCAACCCCGGAAGAGGAACCCTATGAAGATTGGCATCGTGATCGGCTCGGTCCGAGACGTGCGCACCGGCCCGCCCATCGCCGAGTGGGTACTGGAGAACGTCAGCGACCGTGAGGGCGTCGACTTCGAGATCGTCGACCTGGCCTCGTTCGACGTGCCCGTCTACACCAGTGCAACCCTCCCGATGATGGCGAACAAGCACTACGACTCTCCCGCGGTCCAGGCCTGGAGCGAGGCGATCGACTCCTTCGATGGCTACATCTTCATCACCCCGGAGTACAACCACGGCGTCCCCGGCGGCTTGAAGAACGCGGTCGACTCGCTCGGCCCGGAGTGGGTCGACAAGACCATCGCGTTCGTTTCCTACGGCGCCGACAGTGGTGTCCGTGCCGTGGAGCAATGGCGCCAGATCGTGGCCAACTTCCACATGCACGATGCCCGCAGCCAGGTTGCGCTCAACCTCTTCATCGATTTCAACTCCGAGGGCTTCGCGCCCTTGGAGCGGCGCACTGCCGAGTTGACCGCACTGGTCGACGACCTGGTCAAGATCACCGGCTGAACGATCCCTTTCCCGCGGCCGCTCGTGGCCGCTCCACAGCCCGGCGCATCCGTTGATGTGCCGGGCTCTGGCGTCTTCGACGGCCGTACCACAACCCGTCTGGACTTACCTTAGCCTTACCTAACTTGTAGGCTGGCTCCATGTCCGACTTTCCGCGCCGTATGCCGAAGAATCCCACCCTGCACACCGCGACCGTGGTGCGCTCCGAGCGCCGTACGCCGTCGTTCCAGCGAGTCACCGTCGGCGGTCCCGGCCTCGACAACTTCCAGTTCGTGGGGATGGACCAATGGTTTCGGCTGTTCATCCCCACGACCCCTGAGGCGGCGGTGGTGGTGCCTGAGTTCACCGGTCGCGCGTGGTGGCAGCCCTACCTGGACCTGCCCGACCAAGTGCGGCCACACTGCTCCAACTACACCGTCGCCGAGTTCCGGCGTACCGAGTCCGGTGCCGAAATGGACATCGACGTGGTGCTGCACTGGAACGCCGGCGCAAACCTGTGCGGCGCCGTGGCGATCTGGGCCGACCAGGCCCAGCCCGGTCAGCAACTGGCGCTGCTGGACCAGGGCCTGCTGTTCGACCCCGCAGCCGACACCACCGACCACCTGCTGGTGGCCGACGAAACCGGCTTGCCGGCCGTACGCGGCATCCTGCGGGACTTGCCTGAGGAGTCGATCGGGCGGGTGCTGTTGGAAGTGCCCACCGAAGGCGATGTCGAGCAGTTGGTCGCCCCCGCCGGCATGGCGGTGACCTGGTTGATTCGGCGCGACCCCGCCGCGACTCCCGGCCGACTGGCACTGGCTGCGATCCGGGCCGATCCGTCCCACACCGAGACCACCCATGCCTTCGTGGTGGGCGAGTCGGCCCTGGCGACCGGCGGGCGCCGCGCCCTGAAGTCTGCCGGCCTGAGCACCAAGCGGATCTACTTCTCAGGTTTCTGGAGACACGACCGCACCCCCGAGTGACGGGTGCGGGTCAGGAGGACTTGCCCTTCAGGGCTGCGGGGATCTGCTTGCCCTGGGCGATGGCCTTCTCGGGAGCTTTGACCCTCTTGAAGCTGCGGACCGCGATGAGAGTCATCAGCACGGCGAGCAGGGCCCACACGCCGAAGACGATCAGGAACGCCCAGTGCAGGTCGAGACCCGAGCCGTTCCAGTTGATGAAGAACGCGATCGCGACCGAGAGCATCACGAACCCGATGGTCAGCACGTAAACCGCGCCGAGGATCAGGCCGACCCCGAGTCCGCCGGCGGTCACCGACACCTTGAGCTCGGACTTGGCCAACTCGATCTCCTTGGAGATCAAGGTGGAGATGTCGCGACTCGCGCCGGCGACCAGTTCCCCGATGCTGGGCTCGTCGGTCTTCGGCTGCTGCTCGGTTGCCATTGTTCCTCCTGCTCGGGTCACGGATGACCCAACCCTACCCATGAGGAACCGAGTCGGCGCCGTCAGTCTGTGCCGTCAGTCTGTGCCGTCAGTCGGCGCAGGTCAGTCCTTCTCGTAGACGTCGGGTATGCCGTCGGCGTCGGAGTCGATGCGTTCCTGCTCCTCGATCCGCCGGTAGACCCGGTTTCGGATTCGCAAGATGAGGATGCCGACCAACGCCGAGACGACGCTTCCGACGAGGATGCCGACCTTGGCCGTCTCTGTGTTGGGGTCATCGGCGCCGTAGGCCAGCTCACCGATCAGCAGACTGACCGTGAACCCGATGCCGGCGATCGCGGACATGCCGATCACGTCGATCCAGGACAGGTCGTCGTCGAGCTTGGCTTTGGTGAACCTGGCCAGCAGAAAGGTCGAACCGGTGATGCCGATCATCTTTCCTGCCAACAGCCCGACCATCACTCCCAGCGCGATCGGCTCGGTGAGCGCGTGGGTGAAGTCGCTGAACGAACCGACGTTGACCCCGGCAGCGAAGAACGCGAACACCGGCACCGCGAAGCCGGCCGAAATCGGTCGGATCAGGTGCTCGAGCCGTTCGGCCTCCAGCCGCCCGGTATCGGAGTCGCCCGCGACCTTGACCGTGAACGCGAGCGCCACCCCGGCCACGGTGGCGTGCACGCCGCTGGCGTGGACCAGCGCCCAGGCAGTGAAAGCCAACACCAGCAACACCAACGCCGGAGCCTTGCCGCGCCGCACCAGGACGGCGAAGGCGACCACCGGCAGCGCGGCCAGCGCCAGCATGACCAGGTCGAGTTCCTCGGTGTAGAAGAAGGCGATGACGGTGATGGCGAGCAGATCGTCGACCACCGCCAGGGTGAGCAGGAAGGTGCGCAGGCCGGTGGGCAGATGACTGCCGGCCACCGCGAGCACCGCGACCGCGAACGCGATGTCGGTGGCGGTCGGCACCGCCCAACCGCGGTCCGGGCCGTTGAAGGCGACGAAGATGAGGGCCGGCACGGCCATTCCTCCGATGGCCGCGATCACCGGAAGCGCGGCGCGGGAGGGGTCGCGCAGGTCGCCTGCGACGAATTCTCTTTTCAGTTCCAGACCGGCGACGAAGAAGAAGATGGCCAGCAGTCCGTCGGCGGCCCAGGTGGACAGTGACAGGTCCAGATGCAGTGCAGCTGGACCGACGACGAACCCGGCCAGATCGGTGTAGGCGTCTTGGAGTCCCGAGTTGGCGGCGATGAGCGCCAGGATGGCGCCGCCGATGAGAAGCAGGCCGCCGGTGGTCTCCGCCCGGAGGATGCCGGCGGTGCGGGAGTACTCCAGCCAGGAACTGCGGCTGAAAAGGCGTTCGGCCACGAGGGCCTCCTTCGGGGTCGTCGACAGGAATCGTCGACCAGACTTCCCGACACACCAGCACCCACCCTACCGGTCGAGACCGGTCGAGCGCGCCCGCACCCGGTGGGACACGATGTGCGGGTTAGGCTGGCTGCCAGCGTGTCCTATCACCAGGAACGACCGGGCGGGGACGAACCCAATCACCCAAGGAGCACGCAGTGAGCGACCTGAGTTTCGTCGACAAGTCCAGCGCCGGAGCGCAGGCCCGGCAGTTTCACATCCGCGTGGCCCCCGGCGAGGTGTCGACGGTCGCGCTGCTGCCCGGCGACCCGTTTCGCGTCCCACTGGTGGCGGAGTTCCTCCACGACGTCACCGAAGTCGCCCATCATCGCGAGCACCGCACCGTGGTGGGCACCTACAAAGGCCGCAGGATCACCGTCACCTCGACGGGGATGGGGTGCCCGTCGACAGCGATCGCGGTCGAGGAGCTGGCCCGGGTCGGGGTGACCAGCGCCATCCGGGTGGGCTCCAGCGCGGGGCTCCAGCCGCACGTCGCTCCCGGCGACCTGCTGGTCAGCGAGGGGGCGTTGCGCAACGACGGCACGACCGCTGCCTACGTCCACCCCGGGTTTCCCGCCGTACCCGACATCGACCTCACGGCATCCCTGGCACGACATGCGGCGCGGATCGCCGCCCGTGCGGGAGTGGGGAGCCATCGAGGGATCAACGCCACCGACGACGCCTTCTACGCCGAGACCCCGGCCTGGATCCAGACCCTGCACGAGCAAGGCATCCTCAACGTCGAGATGGAGGCTTCGGCCCTGTTCGTGGTGGCTCGGCTGCGTGGCTTGCGCGCGGGCATGGTGTGCAGCGCGTCGTCGAACCTGGTCGCCGGGCAGAGCCTGTATGGCGATACCAGCGAGGCCTTGGCCCGCGGGTGGCGACTAAGCATCGAGGCGGCCCTGGAGACGGCCGTCGAACTGGAGCTGTGAACTGGCTGCCAGTCACGGCGCGGCTGCCCGTTTCGCAGCCGGTTGAACCGGGGACGTTGCGACCTAGGCTGGACAGGTAGCGATCTCGAAGGAGGAACCAATGCCAACACGAGAACCAGGACCGTCCGTGAAGGATCCTCACCTCTACGAAGCATTGCGCCACGACGGCGCTTCGAAACAGAAGGCAGCCCGCATCGCGAACGCGTCGGCGAACAGTTCCCGCTCGGCGGTGGGGCGCAAGGGCGGCGAATCCGGCTCGTATGACGACTGGACCGTGGCCGACCTGCGCAAACGCGCCGCGGAGATCGGCGTCGAGGGCCGCTCCACCATGCGCAAGGACGAACTCATCACGGCGTTGCGCGACCACTGACCGCGATGCCAGACCCCACGAAATGCCAGACCCCACGAAAGGAACGACCATGTCTGACCAGACCCCTCACGAGGCACCCGCCAAGCCCGTCCACACCGCCCCGGCCGACGAGCCCGAGGCCGACGCCGACCGCGACGTGGCCAGCGACCCCAACCTCGGCACAGCCGAGGACGAGGAGACCGGCGCGGACTGGAGTTCTGAGGGCGGTGCGACACCCAGCGGCCCGGCCACCCATTCGGAGACCAAGGACGACTGAGTCGACCGGCTCAGTCGACCGGCTGAACGCCCACGGTCTTTCGGCCGGTCCTCAGTCGGTCGACTTGGCTTGACCGGCCGAGATCAGGTCCATGATCCCCGCGTCGGCCAGTGTCTGGGTGTCCCCCACGGCCCGGCCCTCTGCCACGTCGCGCAGCAGGCGCCGCATGATCTTGCCAGACCGGGTCTTGGGAAGTTCCGGCACGATCATGATCTGCCGCGGTTTGGCGATCGGCCCGATCTCACGACGGACGTGGTCGGACAGTTCCTTCTCGATCGAGTCCGACTGCTCGATGCCTTCCCGCAAAATCACGTAGGCCACCACCGCTTGGCCGGTGTCGGGGTCGGTGGCACCGACCACCGCCGACTCAGCCACCGCCGGGTGGGAGACCAGCGCCGACTCGATCTCGGTGGTGGAGAGTCGGTGGCCCGACACGTTCATGACGTCGTCGACCCGGCCGAGAACCCACAGGTCCCCGTCGTCGTCCTTCTTGGCGCCGTCGCCGGCGAAGTAGAACCCCTGATCCTTGAAACGCGACCAGTAAGTGTCGACATACCGCCGGTCGTCGCCCCAGATGGTGCGCAGCATCGAGGGCCACGGCTCGGTGATCACCAGATAGCCACCTGCACCGTTGGGCACTGAGCCGCCCTCGTCGTTGACCACGTCGGCACCGATGCCGGGCAGTGGGTTCATCGCGGAGCCGGGTTTGCCGGCCGTGACGCCCGGGAGCGGGGAGATCATCATCGCGCCGGTCTCGGTCTGCCACCAGGTGTCCACCACCGGCGTGTTGCCGCCCCCGATGACCTCGCGGTACCAGACGTAGGCCTCAGGGTTGATCGGTTCACCGACCGACCCGAGAATGCGCAGCGAGGACAGGTCGCGGGCGTCGGGCAGCGCCCGGCCCTGCTTCATGAAGGAGCGGATCGCGGTCGGAGCGGCGTAGAAGATGGTGACCCCGTACTCCTCGATGATCTGCCACCATCGGCCGCGTTCGGGATAGTCCGGCGTGCCCTCGTAGAGAACCTGGGTGGCGCCGTTGATGAGCGGGCCGTAGGCGATGTAGGAGTGCCCGGTGATCCAGCCGACGTCGGCGGTGCACCAATAGACGTCGGTTTCCGATTTGAGGTCGAAGACCTCCCAGTGGGTGTATGCCGCCTGGGTGAGATAGCCACCGGTGGTGTGCAGGATTCCCTTCGGCTTGCCGGTGGTGCCGGAGGTGTACATCACGAACAACGGGTGTTCGGCGTCGAAGGCCTGCGGGTCGTGCTCGGCCGAGGCGGTGGCAACCGATTCGTGCCACCACACGTCACGAGCCGGGTCCCAGCCGACGTCTTGACCGGTGCGCCGCACGACCAGCACCTTCTCGACGTCGTGGCCAGCCTTCGCGGCGATCCCGACGGCTTCATCGACAGCCGGTTTGAGGCTGGACGGGGCGCCTCGGCGGTAGCCACCGTCGGCGGTGATGACCAACTTCGCCCCGCAGTCCTCGATCCTCGATGCCAGCGCCTCGGCTGAGAATCCCCCGAAGACCACCGTGTGGATCGCACCGACCCGGGCACAGGCCAACATCGCCACCACGGCCTCGGGGATCATCGGCAGATAGATCGCCACCCTGTCGCCGTCGCCGACACCGAGGTCGGTCAGGGTGTTGGCGGCCCGGCATACCTCGTCGGTGAGTTCGGCGTAGGTGATGGTGCGGCGGTCGTCTGCCGGTTCGCCGACCCAGTGGATCGCCACCCGATTCCCGCGGCCGGCCAAGACGTGGCGGTCCAAAGCGTTGTAGGACGCGTTGATCTTGCCGCCGACGAACCACTTCGCGAACGGCGGGTTGTCCCAGTCCAGCACTCGGTCCCATCGCTTGGCCCAACTGAGTCGGTCCGCGGCACTGGCCCAGAACTCCTCCCGGTCCGCGTCGGCGGCGGCATACACGTCGGCCTTCACGTTGGCGTGGGCGGCCACCGCGGCCGGCGGTTCGAAGCGGCGGTTCTCCTTCAGGAGGTTGTCGAGGGTCGGGTCGGCGCTCATGGGGCGGATCTCCTTCGATGCACTGTGGTGTGAATCACGTTATCGCGGATCTGGTTGCAGCCCTCCTCCACCCCGGCCAAACCGGCCGGGGGTTTTCCCTGATATCAGGGAAAACCCGAACTTGGCGCGGAAAGCTTCCCGTGCCAAGTTCCAGTTTCCCGTGCCAAGTGAACTTCCGGTATCCACAGGCAGACCGAAATTTCGGTCGACCTGCATGAGATTCGCAATTTCGGGGGAGAGGGAAGGTGTGATGAAACCACCAGCCGAGCCGCCCCTCAGGGACCCAGAGGTGACCCTGCGACGCGACTTCATTGCCATGGGACTCGACGACATCAAGATCCGGGCACTGATGCGCAGCGGCACCATCTCGCGGATCAGACAGGGTGCGTATGTCGACGCCGTGCTCTGGCGCAACGCCGACCCCGCCATGCGACACCGATTGAGGTCCCATGCGGTTCTGATGCGGGCGGTCGCACCGTCTGTCCTCTCCCACGCGAGCGCGCTGGTCGAGTGGGGAGCGCCGTTGTGGCGCGTAGATCTCGACCGCATACACGTCACCAGACCGTCCTGCAAAGCCGGCCGACGCGAGGCAGGCGTGGTTCAACACCGGGGGATCCTGGGTGGGGACGATGTGCGCGACTTGGGCGGCTGGCCCGTCACCTCGGCGACACGCACCGCACTCGACGCATCGATCGTGCTGCCACGCGAAGCGGCCTTCGTCGTGCTCACTCACTTCCTCCACCACGGCCTCACCACCACCGGGGCCTTGCAGGATCGCTATGACACCTCCACGGTCGAGCCCGGGATGGAGAAGTGGCCCGGATCGATCAACACCAAGAAGCTGCTCGAACTCGCAGACCCCCGCTGCGAGACACCCTTGGAGAGCCGGGTCTATTTCCTATGTTGGGCCTACGGCCTGCCGATGCCCATCCCTCAGTTCGAGATCTTCGACTCCTCGGGTCGATTGATCGGTCGCGTCGACTTCGCTTGGCCGGAGTACGGACTCTTCCTGGAGGCCGACGGCAAAGTTAAATACACCACTCTGGTGCCGGAGGGGTCCTCAGCCAGCGACGTGGTGATCCGCGAGAAGATCCGAGAAGACCGGATCCGTGAAGTCACCGGATGGCACTGCATTCGGGTTACCTGGGCAGACCTCGCGAACTCCCACGCGGTGGCGACCCGGGTTCGTGAGGCTCTGCGTCGGGCCGCCTGAGCATCGATGCCGTCGACATACGGGAGGACTTGGCACGGGAACCTGGAACATGGCACGGGAAGCTTTCCGCGCCAAGTTCCAGGTTTCCCTGATATCAGGGAAAACCGGGCCGGCGGAGCCGGCCGTCAGGTGAAGTTGATCAGCAGCATGGAGTCATCGGGCCGCGGACGGATCGCGGTCTGGTCCATGCCAGACTCGCCGCCGAGACCGGCAGCGGCCGACCGCCGCGGGGGGGCAGGTGCCCACGACGGGCGAGCGATCACCGGCAACCGGAAGCAGTCCACCAGGTAGGGCAACTGCATGCCATCCATGCCTCGGCCGTAGTCGGCATAGAACGCACCGACGGCATCGAGTTTCGCCGCACGTTCGTCGTCGGCCAGACTCGCAATCGAAGAACGAGACAACGCGAAGTCGAGCACGGACTCGGCGTTGAGTTGCTGGCGATGTTTGAACTCGGCCTGAAGAATCTGACCGAACAGGGGGCTATCGATCGCCTCGACCGCCGTGCGGGCCCGCACCTCGGGGATCGGGGCGCCGGTGAGCACGTCACCGGAGTCGACCAGCGCCATCAGTTTGCGGACCCACGGGATGCGGGTATCGGGTCGGTTCCACACCAAGGAGAGGTGCCCGCCGGTCTTGAGCACCCGGGCGATCTCGGGAAGGGCACGGTCCTGGTCGAACCAGTGGAAGGCCTGACCGACCACTACGACGTCGAACTGGGCGTCGGCGACCGGGATCGCCTCGGCCGACCCGAGGGTCGCCCGCACCTCGGGAAGTCGAGCGGCGAGCACCTCGAGCATCGACTCGTCGGGCTCGACGGCGAACACGTCGTGGCCGGCCTCGATAAGGGTGGCGGTGAGTTTGCCGGTGCCCGCTCCGAGATCGAGCACCTGGCGCGCCCGGCCACCGACGAGCCAGTCGACGGCGTCGCGCGGGTACTCCGGGCGGCCCCGGTCGTAGGCCTGGGACACCGACCCGAAGGACAGGGCGCGTGTGGAATCGGTCATGGCCTCTGAGACTACGTCGGGTATGTCGACTTTTGAGGACGCCACGGCGCGCCGGTGCCGAAACGATCTCCGATCGCGGACGGCGAGCCACGGCTGATGGCCGCGGTGTTCGCCTCGCAGGGCTCGTAGGTACGCTTCACGGCGTGGACGACCCGTTGGCCTGGTTGGTGTCGCTGGAGGGCGTCGCTTCGGCGTATGCCGGCACCCGCGACGGCATCGACGTGATGTTGCGCGACCGTGGCCTGCGTCGAACCACCCCGGAGATGACCGCGGAATCGTTGCTGCGGGGCGCGATCGCCTCGGCCCAGCTGGAGGGCTCGACCTCGGACCGGGCTGGGATCGACGCCGACCGGGCCGACCCGATCGCCCGCGACGCCATCCGGGTGAGCTCCGAACTGTTGAGCCTGGTGCCGACGCTGCGCACCTCGCCGTTGCAGGCCTTCGCCCGGATCCACGCGGTCGCTGCGGCCACCTCCGTGGAGTCCGACCAGTTGGGTCGGCCGCGCAACGCCGAGTCCGCTGGACGGCTCCAAGGATTGGCCGGCGTACTCGACTCCACCGCACCCGCCTTGCTGGTGGCTGCGGTGGTGCACGCCGACCTGGCCACGGCGGCCCCGTTCGCCTCCCACAACGGGATCGTGGCCCGCGCGGCGGAGCGTCTGGTGTTGGTGGCCCGGGGGGTCGATGAGAAGTCACTGACCGTGCCGGAGGCCGGGCACCGGGCATTGCAGCAGGCCTATGAGTCCAACCTGCGGGGCTATGCCAGCGGCACTCAGTCTGGGATTCATGCTTGGTTGTTGTATGGCGCGGAGGCGTTCTCGGCCGGCGCCGAGGCCTCGCCGCTGTCGAGACGCTGACCACAGCCTGTGGCCGTCGGTGAGACAAACCGGTGGCGCCCACGGGTTGAACTCGTGAACGCCACCGTTATGACACGCGGCCTGGGCTACCAGGCGTGCAATTTCTCTGCGGCCGTCCTGACCGTTGTCTCGGTGTCTTCAGGATCGTGCCTGCGCCCTGTCGGAAGGGTCGATCGCCGCGTGGGTACCCGGCTGCGTGCTCGTCTATTCAGTTCTCAACCTCGTGTCTACGCCTCTATGTCTACGCCTGCTGAAGGGAGTCCGCAAGGGGTCGAATGTCCCATTTTCGAGATGGGGCGAACGGGCCTTGCGCCGGCATCAAATGCCGATGCGGCGGCGCCGCTGGGTGGTCCAGATGACCGAGCCGACCGCGACCACGCCCCCCACGGCGATGGCCGCCAGGGTGGGCTTCGCGGCCGGGGCGAGCCGAGACCGCAGTGAGACCGGGCGGGTGAAGACCAAGACCGGCCAGCCCCGCTCTGCAGCAAGTCGTCGCAGCTCCTTGTCGGGGTTGACCGCGAACGCGTGCCCGACCGCCTGCAGCATCGGGGCGTCGGTGATGGAGTCGGAGTAGCCGTAGGACGCGGCGAGGTCATAGCCCATCGCCTCGGCCAGTTCGGTGATCGCCTCGACCTTCCCGTCGGCGTAGACATACCGCTCGATCTGGCCGGAGTAGCGCCCGTCCACGACCTCCAACTGGGTGGCCAACACGTGGTCGACGCCGAGCATCTGTCCGATCGGTTCGACCAGTTCAGCTCCGGAGGCCGAGACCACGACCACGTCACGACCCGCAGCCCGGTGTTCCTCGATCAACTGGACCGCTTCGTCATAGACCAACGGATCGACCACGTCGCGCAGGGTCTCCGCGACGATGGCACGCACCTGTTCCACGTCCCAGCCGGTGATCATCTCGGACAAGAAGATTCGCATCTTCTCCATTTGGTCGTGGTCGGCACCGCCGAGCAGGTAGACGAACTGGGAGTAGAGCGATCGCAGCAAGGTTGCCCGAGACAGCAGCCCGCCCGCCTGGAACGGCTTGGCGAACGCCATCGTGCTCGACGTGGCGATAATCGTCTTGTCGAGGTCGAAGAAGGCTGCCCCCCGGGCGTCGAGCGCCCTCGGGGCCCCGGTGTCCATACCTCGGAGTCTACGAGCACGACCCGACATTTAGCCTGGCAGTGGGTGAACGGCTCACTCGGCACACCGCCGGAGCAGGGCGCCGGGCCGATCTTCGTCCCCAGGTATGGCGAACCGACCGGTTGTCCACAGGCCCGGACCGCTCCGAACTGCACGGTTCGGCTCCGGGCCACAGGGTGGTCCCCATGACCTCGCCTGCCCCGAGCTCCGGTGCGTCCCCGCGGACCTGGGGGAATGCGCTGATCGCCACCGCCGACGACCTGATTGCCGACGACCTGATGCGGCGCGCAGCGGCAGCAGGGTGCACACCAACCCTGGTCAACCACGCCGTCGGCGCGGCGCACGCCTGGGCGCGGGCCGCAGTCGTGCTGGTGGGCGCCGACCTGGCCGAGGACATCGCCGCACTGTCGCCGCCGCGCCGTGAACGGGTGCACCTGGTGTGCTGGGGTCCACCGGGCGACGCTGTGTTCCGTCCGGCGTTGCGGATGGGTGCGGAGTCGGTGATCGAACTTCCGCTCGCCGGGGACTGGGTCACCGAGGTGCTCAGCGACCTGGCCGACGCCGCTGCCGGACCGGGCCTGCTGATCGGGGTGATCGGTGGCTCCGGAGGCGCCGGCGCCACCAGTCTGTGTTGCGCGATGTCGCAGATCAGTGCCTCCCGGGAGCCGACCTTGGTGGTCGATGCCGATCCGCTGGGCCCCGGTCTTGATCGGGTGCTCGGGATGGAACAGGTCGCTGGGGTTCGGTGGCACGATCTGGCCGGGCCCAACAGTCCGAGCGGGTCAGGGGTGTCGGGCGGGCGGTTCGGGGCCCGTGCACTGCGCGAGGCGCTACCTCGACGCGACTGCTTGTCGGTGCTGACCTGGAGCGCCGGGACCAGCGCACCACCCGATCCGACGGTGGTCCGTGAGGTGATCGCGGCCGGGGTGCGCGGTCACCACACCACCGTGCTGGACCTGCCGCGCGCAGCAGACTCGACCGACCTCGCCTCCCGGTGCGACCTGGTGATCCTGGTGGCGGCGGCGTCGGTGACAGGGATCGCCAGCGCTGCTCGCACGCTGCACATCCTGGGCGACGCGGCCCGGGTCCACGTCGTGGTGCGTGGGCGCGCCGACGTGGACCTGGTCGCCTCAGCGGTCGGGGCACCGGTGCTGGGCACGATGACCGATCAGCGGGGCTTGGCCGAGGCGATCGACCTCGGCGTCGGTCCGTTGCGCAGTCGACGCGGGCCACTGGCCCGGGCTGCCCGCGAATGCCTGGCCGCCGCAGAGGGCCTGTGGTGAGGTCGGTGAGCGTCGAGGTGGCTGCGGAGGTGCTGGACCAGGTTCGCGAATGGTTGGCGCGTCACCCCGGCGAGATCACACCCCATCGGGTGGCCGAAGCGGTACGGGCCACCGGCCGCCCGATGGGCGACGCGACGGTGTTGGCGGTCCACGAGACCATCCGACGCGACGCCGTCGGTGCCGGGGTGCTGGACCCGCTGCTGCAACTGCCGGGGGTCACCGATGTGTTGGTCAACGGTCCGGACCAGGTGTTTGTCGACGTCGGTCGCGGGTTGGAGCCGAGCCCCACCCGGTTCACCGACGAGGCTGCGGTGCGCCGGCTCGCCCAACGACTGGCTGCTGCCGGCGGCCGGCGACTCGACGACGCCCAACCGTATGTCGACCTGCGTCTGCCCGACGGCACCCGGTTCCATGCGGTGCTCGCCCCGATCGCGCACCCGGGCACCCTGATCAGTCTGCGGGTGCCACGGCCGGTGGGCTTCACACTGGCCGGGCTCGGGACCCAGGGATGCTTCACCGAGGAGGTCGCCCAGATTCTGATAGGGCTGGTCGGCGCCCGGGTGCCCTACCTGATCAGTGGGGGCACCGGGGCCGGCAAGACGACCCTGCTCTCCGCGATGGTGGCCCAGGTTCCCGACACCGAACGGATCGTCGTCGTGGAGGATGCAGCCGAGTTGCGGCCCGCTCACCCGCATGTGGTCTCGTTGGAGGCCCGGCCGGCCAATGTGGAGGGCGCCGGCCGGATCGCCCTGACCACCCTGGTGCGCCAGGCACTGCGGATGCGCCCCGACCGGTTGGTGGTCGGCGAGGTGCGCGGAGCCGAGATCACCGACCTGCTGGCGGCGCTGAACACCGGACACGAGGGTGGCTGCGGCACCATTCACGCCAACTCGGCAGCCGACGTGCCTGCCCGGGCCGAGGCACTCGCCCTGTCGGCCGGGATGGACCGTGCCGCACTGCACAGCCAACTGGCGGCCGGGGTCGGCGCGGTGGTGCACGTGGTCCGCGACCGAGGCGGGCGCAGGGTCTCCCAGATCTCGGTACCGGTCCGCACTCCCGACGGCCTGGTGAGTATGCAGCCGGCAGTGACCTGCACCGACCGGGTCGAACACGGACCTGGCTGGCACCAACTGCGGGGGCTGCTGTGGTGACCTCGCTCGCGGTCGCGGCCGTTGGAGTGGCGGTCTGGCTGATGGTGCCGCCGGCGTGGACTGGCCCGACCCGATCCCAGCGGGCGCCCACCCGGGTGTGGGTATCGGTCACGCTGGCGGCCGTGACGATCTCGGTCGCCGCCGGAGGGGTCGCGGTGCCCCTCCGACTGCTCGGCTGGGCAGCGGCGGCAGCGCTGACGGCATTGATCCTCGGCTCTCAGATCCGGGCCCGGAGACGCAGAGCGAGCCGCATCAGCACCCGTCGCGCGGTGGCCGAGCAGGCCGAACACCTCGCGGGTCAACTGCGGGCCGGCATACCGGTTCAGCGGGCGGTGGAACGGGTCGCCGACGAATGGGCCCCGATGGCCCCGGTGGCCGAGGCGATCCGGGTAGGGGCCGACGTGCAGCGTGCCTTCGCGACCGCCGCCGCAGCCTCCGATGGCGCCCGGGACCTTCGTCTTCTCGGGGCGGCCTGGCAGGTCGCCTCTCAGACCGGCCAGCGGCTGGCCGACGTGCTCGATGGTGCCGTGGACGACGTCCGGGCCCGCGACCGGGCCCGAGCCGTGGTCGACGGCGAGTTGGCTTCCGCGCGGGCCACCGCCCAAACGGTGGCGGTGCTGCCGGTGCTCGCGCTGGCGGTCGGTTCGGGGATGGGCGCCGACCCGTGGGGCTTCTTGGTGTTGACCCCGGTCGGACTGGGCTGTCTGCTGGCCGGGCTGTCGCTGGCCTGGGCCGGACTGGTCTGGATCGACCGGATCGCGGAACGGGTGGACCAGTGAGCGCCGTGGTGGCGGGACTCCTCGCGGGTCTTGCGGCCGGATTCTTGACCGGACCGCGGTGGAGCGCCGCACCAGTCACCAAGACCGAGGTGGTCTCCGAGGACTGGATGCCTCGCCACCGGTGGGCATTGAGCGGGCTGGCCGCGGCTGGAGGATGGCTGCTCATCGGTGGCCCGATCGGCATCGGCGCGGGACTGGTGGCCGCGGCAGTGACCTGGCGAGTCATCAGCAACGCCGAGCCAGCGCAGGTACGCCGACGACGCGAACAGGTCTGGGCCGACATGCCGCAGGCGGTCCGGTTGCTCGCCGGCGCCTTGGAGGCCGGCGCACCGGTCGAGGGCGCGCTCAAGGCGGTCGGCACCGCAGTGGGAGGGCCCGTCGGCCAGATGTTCACCGAGAAGGCGGCGGCCCTCGGGCTGGGCGTCGACCCGTCGGTGCTGTGGGCCCAGTGGACCATCACTCCCGAGACTGCAGCGCTGGGACGCTCCCTGGGGCACGCCCACACCAGTGGGGTCCCCATCGCGGCAGTGGTGCGGCGGCTGGCCTCCGAGGCGGCGCGGGACCGTCAGGTCGCGGTCGAGACCCGGGCACGGTCCGTGGGAGTCCGTGCCGCGATCCCGCTCGGGGTGTGTTTCTTGCCGGCCTTCGTGCTGGTCGGGATCGTGCCGCAGGTCGGCTCCCTGATTCACGACGTGGTGACACCCACCCCAGCGACCCCGGTCGCGCAACCCTGAGGAGAATCCGATGACACCCACCTCTGAGACCGTCCAGCCCGACCGGCGCCGACCACGGGGCCAGGACGGCATCACTACCGCTGAGTATTGCGTCGGCACCGCCGCCGGTGCGAGCTTCGCGCTGCTGCTGTTCAAACTGCTTGGCGGCTCCTACGGCGACAAGCTGGTCAAAACGCTGTTCGACCATGCCCTCGGGTTGCTGGGACTGGGATGACCCCGAGGCGACCTGCCTGGCGCCAGCGTGCCCACCCGCGTGACCAACGGGGTGCCGCGACCGCAGAGGCAGCCGTGGTGCTGCCCCTGCTGGTCGCAGTCACTGTCGGGCTGGTGTGGATGCTCAGCCTGGGGGTCGCGCAGGTGCGTGCGGTGGACGCTGCCCGGGAGACCGCCCGTGCAGTGGCTCGCGGCGACGACCCCGGTCTGGCCCGCGACCTCGGAACCAGGATCGGGGCACCCGACACACGCTTGACAGTGGTCGCCGACTCCGGCCGGGTGACCGTGACCGCCACCTGCGAGGTGGAGCCACCTAGCGGTCTGTTCGACTGGCTCGGGACGGTGGAGGTGACCGCGACCGCCGTGGCGGCGATCGAGAACGTGCCGTGACGCGATCGCGGAATCAACGTGGTGCGGTGACCATGGCGGCGATCGCCTGCCTGGTGGCGCTGGTGTGGACCACGATGGTGGTCAGCGCCGGGATCGGGCTGTTCGGCGCCCACCGCCGAGCCGGGGCCGCCGCCGACCTGGCGGCCCTGGCCGGGGCGCTCGACCATGACTGCTCCGCGGCCGCGCGGATCGCCCAGGCCAACGGTGCCCAGTTGACCTCGTGCGTCTTGGCCGGCGGTGAGGTCACTGTCGAGGTGAGCGTGGCCGGCCCGACCCTGTTCGGTCACACCGCCCGCCTGGACGCCCGGGCCCGGGCCGGCTGATACCAGCGACACCAGCGACACCGGGGTCCGACAACCACCGCCGAGTCGGACGATCGGGCCGGCTTCGTTCGGATCAGGCTTCGTTCGGATCAGGCTTCGTTCGGATCAGGCTTCGTTCGGATCAGGCTTCGTTCGGATCAGGCATAGGTACCTCGCGCGTTGGCCGGACGTGAGCCCGGCACGAATCTCAGGGTGAGCCAGATGACGATCGCTGCCGCCAGACCGACCCAGACCCAGACCACCGGGTCCTCGGTCACCTGATCGATCACGGCCCTGGCCACGGCCTGATCCTCCAACGGCACCTGGTCGACCGCCCACCGCTTGCCGAGGGCGATTGCAGCGGCGGTCAGCCCCAATACGACCGCTGACCCGGCCGACAGTGTCGAGCCGACGGCTGTGCGGCGCACCCCCACCACAAGTGCGGCCACCGACAGCACCAGCCAGGCGACGGGCAACCAGATACCGAGCTCCTCCAACAGGGTGAACCCCGCGCGGGCCTTGTCCACCTGATCCGGATCGAGCATCTGATAGGTGAACTGCGGCGCGAGGACGACACTGCTGACGCCCAACTCGGCCGAGACGTCATCGATGACCCGCTGCACCAGTTCGGTCAGATCGAGGTCGAGTGGCTCCCGCACTGCGTCGTTGTCCTCCAACACCATCACCACAAGTCGATGCAGGCGCCGGTTGGCCTGCTCCCAGACGGTGGCGAACTGATCGCTGCTCAGCAGGTTTGCGACCTCGGTCTGGACCACCGGCTCCAAGGCCTCTCGGAACGTCGAGGTGCTGACGGGTGCCGGTTTCACCGCCATCAGGTTGTCGATCGCGACCTCGGTGAACCGCTTCGACACCGCATCGGTGACGGCTCGATCCTGCGCCAACGGCGCCACGGTCCGGACATAGGTATCCGTGTTGGTGGCCACGGCGGATATCCACGTGGCGGCCAGCGCCGGCAGCAACAACACGCAGGCGAGCACCGCGAGGGTCTGGGCGATCGGTTGGCGTGACGCCATCGGTCCTCCTGGTGCTCTTCGCGGCGGCCTTGGCCGTGGCCTCCACGTCGACCTTCGCGGCGGCCTGAAGCGTCCCACACTTCGCAATCCTCGGGGTCGATCCTCCCACCATCCCCGGCGGTCCGGCGGTAGGGTCAGATGTCGTTTAGGCGTGCCCCAGACTGGGCCGCGGCTCAAGGAGGACCCGCCCGTGGAAGAACTCTCGGCCCCCTCGGGGACAGTGTTGCCGGGCCTTTGGGTGATTGTTGCCAACGGTTCGGATCTCACCGAGTGAGCCTGCTCCGGTGCAGCTGACCCAATGGCTGGTGACCGCCTTTGTGGTCGTCGAGGTCGGCCTGCGTCTGTTGGCCCTGGGCGTCATTCCGGGTGGTCGCAAACCCTCTGTCGGCACGGCGTGGCTGCTGTTGATCCTGATCGAACCGATCATCGGGTTCCTGATCTTCTCGATGTTCGGCCGCACCCCCTTGGAATCCAGGAGAGCTGCGCGCCAGAAACAGGCCCTCGACGCAGCCGCTCGGGTCATCGCGAACACTCCGGCCACCTCAGACCCGTCAGAACTCAGCCCGACACTCGCCACCATCGCGACCCTCAACCAGCATCTGGGCACCTTCCCGCTGACCGGCGGCAACGAGGTGCAGTTGTGGGCCGACTACGTCGGCGTGATCAACGAGATGGCCGCCGAGATCGACCGGGCCAACGCGTTCGTGCACGCCCAGTTCTACATCACCGCCTGGGATGAGGTCACCGACCCGGTGTTCCAAGCGATGATCCGGGCCACCGAGCGGGGCGTGGAGGTGAAGTTTCTCTTCGACCACCTCGGCTCCCGCGCCATCCCTGGCTACAAGAATCTGCTCGCCCAGCTCGCCGAGACCGCGATCGACGCCCGGCCGACGCTGCCGATCCAGCCTCTCAAAGGTCGATTCCGGCGCCCCGACCTACGCAACCACCGCAAGATCCTGGTGTGCGACAACCATGTCGGGTTCACCGGGTCGCTGAACATGACCGAGCCCTGCTACAACAAGCCGAAGAACCACCGACTGGGCCGCCGTTGGGCTGAACTGATGGTGCGTCTGGAGGGGCCGGTGGTGCACTCGCTCAATGCCGTTTTCGCTGCGGACTGGTTCGTGGAGACCGGCATACACCCGAAAACCGATGTCGTGCCCGGGCTACTGGACCGACGTGACGACGAGATCGTCGAAGTCCGCTGCCAGGTGGTGCCCTCGGGACCGGGCATCGACAAGGAGAACAACCTGCGGATGTTCAACTCCTTGATCTACGCCGCCACCACCCGGTTGTCGCTGACCTCGCCCTACTTCGTGCCGGACGAGTCGCTGTTGTATGCCGTCACCACGGCTGCCCAGCGCGGGGTGGCGGTCGAGTTGTTCGTCTCCGAACTCTCCGACCAGTTCATGGTCGGTCACGCCCAGGCCTCCTTCTACAAGGAGCTGCTGCGAGCCGGGGTGCGGATCTACCTCTACCCAGCGCCGTTCATCTTGCATTCGAAGTTCTTCACCGTCGATGAGGACGTCGCCGTGATCGGCTCCTCGAACATGGATCCGCGCAGTTTCAGCCTCAACTACGAGGTCTCGGTGATGATGCCGGACCCGAGTGTGGTGGCCGCGATGACCCGGGTGCAGGACACCTACCGGTCCATGTCGCGTGAACTCACCCTGGAAGAGTGGAGCGCCCGCCCGGCACGGTTGAAGTACGTCGACAACCTGATGAGGTTGACCGCGGCTCTGCAGTGAGGCTCCCGGGCAGGGTCGACATACCGGCGGCGGTTGCGGGTTGCAGGGCACTTGGCGCGGAAAACCGGAACTTGGCGCGGAAAGCTTCCCGTGCCAAGTTCCGGTGTTCCCTGATATCAGGGAAAACCCGGGCCGGCGGAGCCGGCGTCAGGAGAGCAGGGTGTCCAACAACAGGATCGCACCGGCCTTGTCGAGCGGGTTGTTGCCGTTGCCGCATTTGGGCGACTGGATGCACGAGGGGCATCCGTCGTCGCACTCACACAGCCGAATCGTCTCCACGGTGGCCTCCAGCCAGGCTCGGGCGGTCCGATAGCCACGCATCGCGAACCCGGCACCACCGGGTCGACCGTCGTAGACGAACACCGTCAACAGTCCGGTGTCGGGGTGACGAGCCGTCGAGACACCACCGATGTCCCACCGATCACAGGTCGCGAAGAGCGGCAGCAACCCGATCGAGCAGTGCTCGGCCGCGTGAGCCGCACCCGGGATGTCGGATCCGGCCAAACCGGCAGCCTCGAGCGCGGCGTCGGGCAGGGTCCACCACACCGCGGTGGTCGACAGTGTGCGCACCGGCAGATCGAGCGGCTCCTCGGCGATGACCTCCCCGGTCGACGCCCGGCGTCGCAGGTAGGAGACCACCTGGTGGGAGACCTCGACGGTGCCGACCGACAGCCTTGCCTGGCGCCACCCGTTGTGCTCGGCCTCGGCGACGATGGAGATCTCGGTGACCTCCCGGGCGGTGGTGGTGAAGTCGACTGCGGTCGGGGTCAGGTGCGCCACCGACTCGGCCAGATCCAACTCGTCGACCAGCCAGGTCTCACCCCGGTGCAGGTAGACCGCGCCGGTGTGCGCCGTGGAATGGGCTCGGTCGGCGTCCACGATGCCGACCACCCGGCCGGTGCCGTCCTCGATCAGTTGCACCGGGTCGCCCCCAACGGAGCGAATGTCGGCCAGGTCCGCGGCGCGGCCACGGTCGGTCCAGAACCAGCCCCGCGGCCGTTGCCGCAACATGCCGGCCTCGACCAGATCGAGGGTGACCTGGGCCGAGGTCGGACCGAACAGCGCTAGGTCCGGCGTCGTCAGTGGAATCTCTTGGGCGGCCGCGCACAGATGGGGAGCCAACACGTAAGGATTGGACGGGTCGAAGACCGTCGCCTCCACCGGCGCCCCGAAGATCGCCTCGGGGTGGTGCACCAGATAAGTGTCCAACGGGTCGTCGCGTGCGATCAGCAGCCCGAGCGCGTCCCCGGCACCACGACCGGCCCGGCCGACCTGTTGCCACAACGCGGTGCGAGTGCCCGGCCAGCCGGCCATCAGGACCGCGTCCAGCCCAGCGATGTCGATGCCCATCTCCAAGGCGCTGGTGGCTGCCATCCCCAACAATGTCCCTGACCTCAGCGCCGCCTCGAGTTCGCGGCGCTCCTCGGGCAGGTAGCCGCCCCGGTAGGCGGCGACCGTCGCCGGCAGCGAGGCGTCCACCTCGGCGAGATGGGCGGCTGCCGCCATGGCCACCCGTTCAGCACCCGCCCGAGACGGCACGAATGCGAGAGTGCGGGTGCCGCTGGCGACCAGGTCGGCGAGCAGATCGGCCGCTTCGGTGGTCGCGGCCCGGCGCACCGGGGCACCGTTCTCGCCGGCGTACGCCGTCATCGGTGGCTCCCACAACCCGATCGAGACCGCCCCGCGGGGAGACCCGTCGACGGTGACCCCGAGGTGGTCGAGCCCGGTGAGCTGTCGGGCCGCCTCGACCGGTTCGGCGACCGTGGCGGAAGCGAGCACGAAGACCGGGTCGGCGCCGTGGTGCGCCGCCACCCGACGGATCCGGCGCATGATCTGCGCGACATGGGCACCGAACAGCCCTCGGTAGTGGTGGCACTCGTCCACGATGACGTAGCGCAAGGCCGACCAGAATGGGGCCATCCGCTCGTGGCCGGGCAGCATCGAGCGGTGCAGCATGTCGGGGTTGGTGAGCAGGTATTCACCGTGCTCGCGGGTCCATTCGCGCTGCTCGCGGGAGGAGTCCCCGTCATGGGTGACCGCCCGGACGTCGAGGCCCAGTGCAGCGATGGCAGCCAACTGGTCCTGGGCCAACGCCTTGGTGGGCGCCAGGTAGAGCGCGCTCGCCCGGCGCTCACCGCGCGGTCCTCGCTTGTTGAGGATGGTGGTCAACGCCGGTGCGAGGTAGCCCAACGACTTGCCGGACGCGGTGCCGGTGGCCAGCACCACGTGTGTCCCCGAATAGGCGGCGTCGGCGGCGACCACCTGGTGGCGCCACGGAGCCCGCACACCGCGGCCGGCATACGCGCTGACCAGCTGCGGGTCGACCCACGCCGGCCAGGCAACCGTGTCGGCCTCTCGGGTGGGCAGTTGCTCGACATGGACCAGTCGCCCCTCGCGCCCCGCGCTCAACCTGGCGAGCAGGTCGTTCACGGGTGGGGGCACCGGACTAGGGTTTCATCCAGCACCGACCCACCATCACACCGGGAGCAGTCGTTCGTGAGTCAACGCAGCGAACCATCCTCGGGCACAGCCGACCTTGCGCGCCGCCTGCGCGAGGTGTTGCTGGCCGCGGACTTCACCTTCGACACAGTCGCGGAGGTCCTCGGCGTGCAGGCGCACGCCGCGTTGGGTCGCAACGAGACCACCCCGGGACGCCGCCGCACCGCTGGTGGTACGCCGATCGAGACGCTGATCCGGCTGTTCCTGCTCCAACTCCCGGTGCCGGTCGCCCACGCCGAACGAGCCCTGCCCGGTCTGGTCGACGAGTTGGCGGTGCACGGATTCCTACAGCACTCCATCTCCGAGGTCGGGGCGCGACTGGACGTGCGGCCCTACGCCACCGACGACGACCACTTCTGGGTGGTCTCCGACCTGACCCCCGGGCTGGACGGAGCCCCGCAACGGGTGCTGCCCGACCACGTGCTCGGCATCAGCCCGGCGTCCACCCAACTGGCGCAACTGACCCTGCGTGAACCGATGGGGTCCGCGCTCGACCTGGGCACCGGGTGCGGGGTGCAGGCATTGCACCTGGCTCGGCACTGCGGTCGGGTGGTGGCCACCGACGTCAACCGCAAGGCACTGGACCTGACTCGGTTCAACGCCGCCCTCAACGGGGTCGAGGTCGATGTCCGCGACGGGTCGTTCTTCGAGCCGGTGCACGGTGAGCAGTTCGACCTGATCGCCACCAACCCGCCGTTCGTGATCTCGCCGGGCACCGGGGACCGACTGGTCTACCGCGACTCCGGACTGCCCGGGGACCGGGTCGTGGAGGACATCGTCCGGGCGGCGCCGACCTACCTGGCCGAGGGTGGATGGTGTCAGGTGCTGGCCAACTGGATCATCCACCGAGACCTCACCTGGGAGGAACGGATCGCCGACTGGCTACCTGACCAGACCGACGCCCTGGTGGTGCAACGCGAAACCCTCGATCCGGCCGCCTATGTCGAGTTGTGGCTCAAGGACGCCGGCCAGCACGGCGGCCGCGACTACGCCCACCGCTATGACACCTGGCTGAGTTGGATGGATTTCATGGGCATCGAGGGGATCGGTTTCGGCTGGATCAACCTGCGCAAACGCAGCCTCGGTGCCGGCGACACCGCGATCCGCCATGGTTTGATCGATTGGCCCTATCAGATCGAGCAGCCGGTAGCGCCCACCATCAAGGACTGGGGCGACGCGGTCACCGTCACTGTCAGTGAGGACCTCGTGCTCACCCGCCAGCCCGACGTGATGCAGGAGACGCTCGGCGCGCCCGGCGCCCCGGAACCCCACTCGATCATCCTGCGGCGCCAGCGTGGCCTGCGCCGGGCACGCCAAGTCGACACAGTGGAGGCCGCGTTCGTCGGCGCCTGCGAGGGAGACCTGACGGTGGGACAGCTGCTCGACGCGATCGCTCACCTGCTCGAGATGGACGCCGACCAGGTCCGGTCGACATACCTGCCGAAGGTGGCCGAACTGGTCCGCGAAGGCTATCTCGCCGCCTGACCCCTCCAGCTGGGCCGTCGGACCCGGCCGGTGACCTGCCCAGAACGACGCCTGCCGGGACGAGCACTGGACAGGGCGCGCTACCGTGTTGGCGCGTGCGTGTCGGTCCCCGACGGGCGTGAAGTTTCAAAAGCAGGTCCCAGAAGAAGGAAAATCAGTGGCACACAAGCTGGTGATCGTCGAGTCGCCCGCCAAGGCCCGCACCATCGGCGGCTACCTCGGCAGCGGCTTCGTTGTGGAGTCGTCCATTGGACACATCCGCGATCTGCCGCAGAGCGCTGCCGAAACCCCGGCCGCGATCAAGGATAAGCCTTGGGGTCGCCTCGCGGTCGACGTCGACAACGGGTTCAAGCCCTACTACGTGGTGCCGCGCGACAAGAAGAGCCACATCTCCAAACTCAAGTCGCTGCTCAAGGACGCCGACGAGCTCTACCTCGCCACCGATGAGGACCGCGAGGGGGAGGCGATCGCCTGGCACCTGCTCGACGAGCTGAAACCGAAGGGCATCCCGGTCAAGCGGATGGTGTTCCACGAGATCACCAAGCCCGCCATCGAGGCGGCCGCCGCCAATCCCCGCGAACTCGACATGGACCTCGTCGAGGCCCAGGAGGCCCGGCGGATCCTGGACCGGCTCTATGGCTACGAGGTCTCCCCGGTGCTGTGGAAGAAGGTCATGAGCGGCTTGTCCGCTGGCCGGGTGCAGTCGGTTGCGACTCGCCTGGTGGTCGAGCGCGAAGAAGATCGGATGGCCTTCGTGCAGGCCTCCTACTGGGACATCGAAGGCACCTTCGATGCCGGGTCGAGCGCCGACCAGCGGATGTTTCCCGCCAAGATCTTCTCCGTCGACGGCGGGCGGGTGGCGAACGGATCGAACTTCGGACCGGACGGACAGCTGAAGTCCACCAAGGACGTCGTGCACCTGGACCGCGGCCGCGCCGAAGGGTTGGCCGCCGCTCTGGCGGAGACCGCCTTCGAGGTGCGCAGCGTGGAGTCCAAGCCCTACAAGCGGTCTCCCTACGCGCCGTTCCGGACCACCACACTGCAGCAGGAGGCCTCCCGCAAGCTGGGGATGACCTCCTCGATCACGATGAGCGTGGCCCAGCGACTCTACGAGAACGGTTTCATCACCTACATGCGAACCGACTCCACCACGTTGTCTGACTCCGCGGTCGCCGCGGCGCGCAGGCAGGTGAGTGAGTTGTACGGCGCGGAATACCTGCCCGACAAGCCCCGGGTCTACGCCTCCAAGGTCAAGAGTGCCCAGGAAGCCCACGAGGCGATCCGCCCCGCCGGCGACTCGTTCCGTACGCCGAAAGAGACCGGGCTGGCCGGCGACCAACTGCGGCTCTATGAACTGATCTGGATGCGCACCGTCGCCTCCCAGATGAAGGACGCCGCCGGCCAGTCGGTCTCAATCCGCCTCGGCGGTCGCGCCCAGGGCACCTCGACGGCTCCCGGGGAGGACGTCGTCTTCGCCGCGTCCGGTCGGGTGATCACCTTCCACGGGTTCCTCAAGGCCTATGTGGAGGGCACCGACCACGACGAGCAGTCCAAGGACGATGCGGAGACCCGGCTGCCGAATCTCACCGAGGGCCAGTCGGTCGTGGCCGCATCGTTGTCTGCGAACGGCCACGAGACCAAGCCGCCGGCGCGTTACACCGAGGCGACCTTGATCCGCGAGCTTGAAGAGCGTGAGATCGGCCGCCCGTCGACATACGCCTCGATCATCTCCACCATCCTCAACCGCGGTTACGTCTATAAGAAGGGCACCGCATTGGTGCCGGCGTGGATCGCGTTCAGCGTCACGCGGCTGCTCAAGGACCACTTCGCCCGCCAGATCGACTACGACTTCACCGCCAAGTTGGAGCAGGCGCTCGACGAGATCGCCAATGGTCGCTCGGCGTTGACCGACGAACTCGGCGAGTTCTACTACGGGTCCGAACGCTATGTCGGCCTCAAGCCGCTGGTCGACGAACTCGGCGACATCGACGCCCGCGGGCTGGCGACCTTCCCGATCGGGGGTCCGGATTCGGGAGTGCAGCTGAGGGTCGGGCGTTACGGGCCCTATATCGAGGGTCCCGCGGACGACGGCACCGCGTTCGGCAAGCGTGCCAACGTGCCTGACGACCTGCCGCCCGACGAGCTGACGATTCAGAAGGCTCGCGAGCTGTTCGCGAACCCGGCCGGGGAAGAGATCCACCTCGGCAAGCACCCCGACACCGGTCTGGAGATCGTCGGGAAGTCAGGTCGCTTCGGTCCCTACGTCACCGAGGTGCTCGGAGAAGACGCCCCCAAGAAAGCAAAGCCGCGCACCGGGTCGCTGTTCAAGTCGATGACCCTGGACACCATCACCTTGGACCAGGCGGTCGCGCTGCTGACCCTGCCTCGAGTGGTGGGGGTCGCCGAGGACGGCGAAGAGATCACCGCTCAGAACGGTCGCTACGGCCCATATCTGAAGAAGGGCACCGATTCGCGCACCATCGCCTCGGAGGACCAGCTCCTGACGATCACGCTGCCGGAGGCGTTGGCGATCTACGCCCAGCCGAAGGCTCGCGGTCGGGCCGCCGCCAAGCCACCACTGAAGGAACTGGGCAATGACCCGGTCTCGGGCAAACCGATGGTGGTCAAGGACGGCCGCTTCGGTCCGTATGTCACTGACGGAGAGACCAACGCGACGCTGCGCACCGCAGACTCGTTGGAGTCCCTGAACGACGAACGGGCGGCGGAGTTGTTGGCCGAGAAGCGGGCCAAGGGTCCGGCCAAGAAGACTGCCAAGAAGACTGCCAAGAAGACTGCTGCCAAAAAGACGGCCACGAAGAAGTGACCCTGTCGGTCGGGTAAGTCACGGTGACCCAGGGGTCACTGTGAACCGCCCAACCTGCATAGGTCCCGGGGTCGTGGGTAGGTTTGCCCCTATGAATCTCGGTCCGTTCCCCGGTGTGTATGCCGAGACCGGGCTGTTCGTCTGCTTCGAGGGCGGCGAGGGCGGTGGAAAGTCGACCCAGTCCGCGCTACTCGCCGAGCGTGCGAGCGCTGCGGGCCTGACGACGATGCTGACCCGTGAACCCGGCGGCACCGAGGTCGGCCAGACCCTGCGCCAGATCGTGCTCAGCCCCGAGACCGGTGCTTTGGCCGACAAGACCGAGGCGTTGATCTATGCCGCCGACAAGGCCGAGCATGTCGAGTCGCTGGTCTGGCCGGCGCTTGATCGTGGCGAGGTGGTCATCATGGACCGTTACGTGGACTCCACGTTGGCCTATCAGGGTGCAGGCCGGGCCTTGGATCTCGCCGAACTGGAGGCGGTGGCCCGGTGGGCGACCGGTGACCTGCGGCCCCATCTGACCGTGGTCCTCGACCTGGATCCGGCCGACGGGTTGGGGCGGTTCGAGGGCCGCGACCGAATCGAGGCCGAGGGACTGGCGTTCCACCAGCGGGTTCGGGCGGCGTTCCTGGCGATGGCGGCGGCCGCTCCGGACCACTATCTGGTGCTCGATGCCCGGGGTTCCATCAACGAGATCGCCGACCACATTTGGGCCGACGTCCAGCCGAGGCTGGCGTTGGCATGAGTGTGTGGGACGGGCTGGTCGGGCAGCCGAAGGTGGTCCAGGCGCTCCGACGTGCGGTCGAGGGTCAGGGCATGAGCCATGCCTGGCTGTTCACCGGACCGCCGGGATCGGGGCGTTCCAATGCGGCGATCGCGTTCGCTACCGCGCTGCAGTGTCCCAACGGGGGGTGCGGTGAGTGTCACCAGTGCCAGACCGGACTCAAAGGAAGCCACGCCGACATCGAGGTGGTGCGCACCGAGAAGTTGACCATCGGGGTCGCCGAGGTGCGCCAGTTGGTGCGTCGCAGCGCGCTGAGCCCGATGGGCAATGGCTGGCAGATCCTCATCCTCGAAGACGCCGACCGGCTCACCGAACAGGGCTGGAACGCGCTGCTCAAAGCGATCGAGGAACCCAACGACCGCACCGTGTGGATGCTGTGTGCACCGAGCGTCGACGACGTGCTGCCCACGATCCGCAGCCGCTGCCGACTGGTCACCCTGACCACACCCACCACCGAGGAGGTCGCCGCCTACCTCACGGCTCGCGACGGAGTCGGCCCCGCGTTGGCCGACTATGCGGCTCGTGCCTCACAAGGCCACATCGGCCGAGCCCGAGCGCTGGCCCGCGACGAGGCCAGTCGGGAACGCCGCCGTGAAGTGGTCTCGTTGCCGGTTCGGTTGACCTCGATCGGAGCCTGCATGCGGGCGGCCGCCGACCTGGAGAAAGTCGCCAAAGCAGAAGCGGAAGCTGTGACGGCCGAGTTGGACGCCAAATAGAAGGCCGACCTCGATTCCGCTTTCGGAGTCGTCGAGCGGGGGCGTCGTCCCCGGGAGTACTCCCCCGCCCTGTCGGCGTTGGAGAAGGCTCAGAAGACCCGCGCCAAGCGACGCATACTCGATGTGGTCGACAGAGGACTGATGGACCTGATCGCGGTGTATCGAGACGCCATCGCGCTCGCCTCCGGCGCTTCGGGTCGTCTGGTCAACGAGGAGATGCGCGGCGACATCGAGACGATCGCCCGCACCTCCACCCCCGAACTGAACCTGCGTCGGATCGGTTGGATCCTTCAAGCCCGCACCCAGATGTTGGAGTTCAACGTGCCTCCTTTGATGGCTCTGGAATCGATGATGGTTGCGCTGCAGGTGCCGAAGGTGGCAGCCCGATGAGGCGATGGGCGTCGGCGCTGGCCTCGGTGGCAGCGCTGGCGACGCTGTCCGCCTGCACCGACAGTCCGTCGGCGTTGCCGACCCCCTCCACCAGTACGCCGACCTCGCCGTCGGGTCCTGCCAACGACCCGCGTTCTGATCCGGGCGAGGCGCCCAGAGGTTTGGAGAGGTTCTACGACCAACCGCTGAACTGGACCGACTGCGACTCCAACCAGTGCGCCACCTTGACGGTGCCGTTGGACTACAACCGACCCGGCGGCCAGACCATCGCACTGCCCTTATTGCGCCGTCCGGCAGGCGAGAAGTCGCAGGGGTCGATTGTGGTCAACCCAGGCGGGCCGGGAGGGTCCGGCACCGACATGGCGAAGTCGGCCAACTTCTACCTGACCTCGACGGTGCTGGACCGCTTCGACATCGTCGGCTTCGATCCACGCGGGGTGGGCACCATCGACTGCGCCTCGGACGCAGACGTCGACGCCTATCTGGCCTCCGACCCCACCCCGCCGAGTCTGCCCGCCTGGCGCTCGACGCTGGCCATGATCGGCGACTTCGGTGCTGGCTGCGCACAGTTGTCCGGAGCTTTGGCGGCCCACGTGTCCACTGTCGAAGCCGCCAAGGACATGGATGTGCTGCGGGCCGCGTTGGGCAAGTCGGCGCTGGACTACTACGGCGCGTCCTACGGCACCAAGCTCGGGTCGACCTACGCCGACCTGTTCCCCGATCACGTCGGTCGGCTGGTGCTCGACGGGGCAGTGGCGCCCGGCATCGGAACCTACGACATGACCCTGGAGCAGGCAGCCGGGTTCGAGACCGCGATGACTGCCTATCTGAGCGACTGTGTCGACTCGGGGAGCTGTTTCCTCGGATCGACGGTCGACGCTGCCCGCCAACGCGTGCTGGACCTGTTCGACCAGATCGACGCCTCGCCCCTGCCGACGGCGTCGGGGCGTGATCTGACGCTGGGGTTGGCGGTCTATGGAGTGATCACGCCGCTGTATGAGCGAAACTACTGGACCCTGCTCTCGGCCGGTCTCCAGGAAGCCATCGGCGGTGCTGGCGACACCTTGCTGACCCTCGCCGACGCATATTCCTCCCGGCAGGCCGACGGGACCTACTCCACCAACATCTTGGAGGCCAACCTGGCGATCAACTGCCTCGACGACCCGACTGTCTATCGGCTGCCGCAGCTGTTGAAGGCGGTTCCCGAGTTCGAGGACGTCTCACCTGTCTTCGGGCCGTTCCTGGTCAGCGCGCTGGCAGGATGCCGGGGCGTCACGGACCGCGCCGGGTTCAAGACGCCGAAGATCGATGCGCCCGCAGCTGCCCCGATCGTGGTCATCGGCACGACTCGGGACCCAGCCACCCCGTATGAATGGGCGGTGCAGTTGGCCGACGCCCTGGACTCCGGAGTGCTGATCTCCCGCGACGGTGACGGCCACACTGGCTACAACAAGGACAATTCCTGCGTGGACGAGGCGGTCGACTCGTTCTACCTCGACGGGACCGTCCCCGACGACGGCCTCACCTGTTGACGACCCTCCGGGCCGTCGGTTTTCCCTGATATCAGGGAAAACTGGAACTTGGCACGGAAAGCTTCCCGCGCCAAGTTCCAGTTTCCCGCGCCAAGTGTCCCTCCACGGCGGCGGTTTCGCGCACCGGCACCCGGCTCGATATGCTTCGGCAGTTGCCCGGGGCTGTCTCCGGGCGGTACGCCGCCTTAGCTCAGTCGGTAGAGCGTCTCACTCGTAATGAGAAGGTCGTCGGTTCGATTCCGACAGGCGGCTCGAACCAACCCGGCACACCTGGTCGGGCTTCGCCATGCCAGCGCCGCCCCCTGAGATCCGTTACCGTCGAGCATGGCCGAATCCAACGACAAGCGCCCCGACAAGGAAGTGCTGACCCGTAACCTCGAGGAACTTCTTCAGGAGCTTCGAGTCCTGCAGACCGGCGTCCAGATCCTGACAGGTTTCCTGCTCACGGTGCCGTTCAGCCAGCGTTTCGCCGAACTCAGCGACACCGAAGTCACCATCTATCTGGCCGTCCTGTCAGGTTCGGTGCTGGTGACCGGTCTCATCCTGGCACCGGTCGCCTTCCACCGCGTGCTATTCCGTCAGCACGAACGGTGGTGGCTGGTCGAGGCCGCTAACGTGATGACCCGCGCCGGCCTGATCCTGTTCGCCTTCGTGAGCTCCGGCGTACTGCTCCTGGTCTTCTCCATCGTGATCAGCCTGACCGCCGGACTCATCGCAGGCGCGGTTGCCCTGGCAGTGCTCGCTCTTCTCTGGCTGGTCATTCCGAGCCTGCGCACGAGCCTGCGCGCGCACCGGGCATAGTCGCTCCGGGCATAGTGGTCTCATGGACACTGCACCGATGGCATGGCGAACGAAGGCGTTCGCCGTCGTACTCAAGGCGATCAGCTCCGAGAACACCCCAGAGACGATGCCGACCGCACGGGCCAAGCGCGCCGCCTTGGTGGAATCGCGCGCCGGTCGGCTGGTCTTCGGCACCGACCATCCGGGGACCACCCTGACCGAACGGAGCATCGAACTCGGTGGCTTCACGAGCCGACTGCGGATCCACACACCCACGGCGCGGACCTGGGACCCGTTGCCGATCGTGGTCAACTATCACGGTGGCGGCTGGACGCAGGGCGCCCCGGAGCAGTCCCGCTGGATCGCCAGCCGGGTGGCCGTGGGCGTCGGTGCCATCGTGGTCTCGCCCACCTATCGACTGGCCCCCGAGCACCCGTACCCGGCCGCGGTCGACGACGCCTGGACCATCTTGGAGTGGGTGGCCGCCTACGCGTCCGAACTCGGTGGCGACCCGACCCGGATCGCAGTCATGGGCGACTCCGCCGGTGGCAACCTGGCCGCCGTGACCGCCCTGAAGGCCCGCGAGGCAGGCATCCCCAAACTCCGTTGCCAGGTGCTCATCTACCCCGGGGTGGAGATGTATGACCGCTGGCCGTCGGAGGACGAGAACGCTGAGGCTCCGGTCCTCACCTCAGTCGGGATGCGCACCTTCGCACACATGTATATGGCCGAGTTGTACGGCGCCGAGGACTGGCAGGCCTCACCGATCCGAGCGGCCAGCCACGCCGACCTGCCGCCAGCATTGATCATCACCGCCGGCCACGATCCGCTGCGCGACAACGGCACCCGGTATGCCGACGCAATGCGAGGCGACGGGTCCCTGGCCGAACTTCGCAACCACCCCGACGCGATCCACGGGTTCGTCTCGCTGCCCGGCATGGTGCCGGCGGCCAAGAGGGCGCGTGAGGAGATCGTCAGGTTCCTCACAGACCACCTCGCCTGACAACGCCGAGCAGAGCGTCGGGGTCGTAGGCGGCCCAACCCCCGCGCCGTGTCGGCGTACATGTACGCCGACTCGGCGCGGGCAGTTGTCAGGCGATGGTGACTCCGCCGTCGACGTAGAGGGTCTGGCCCGTGATGTAGGACGACTCATCCGCAGCCAGGAAGCAGGCAGCGGCGGCGATGTCGGCCGGGTAGCCGACCCGCTTGACCGGGTTGGCGTCCGCGGCGAACTTGCGGAAGTCTTCGACGTCGAGCTTCATGCGGACCGCGGTGGCGTCGGTCATCTCGGTGACGATGAAGCCCGGGGCGATGGCGTTGACGTTGACGCCGTAGGGCCCCAGTTCGATGGCCAACGTGCGGGTGAAGCCCTGGATCCCCATCTTGGCGGCCGAATAGTTGGCTTGGCCGCGATTGCCCAGCGCCGAGGTTGAGGAGACGTTGATGATCTTCCCGTACTTCTGCGGCACGAAGTGAGCCTGCGCGGCCTGCGACATCAGGAAGGCGCCCTTGAGGTGGACGTTCATGACCGCGTCCCAGTCGTCGTCGGTCATCTTGAAGAGCAGGTTGTCGCGGGTGATGCCGGCGTTGTTCATCAGGATGTGCACGCCACCCAACTTCTCCACGGTGGCCGCGAAGACTCGCTCGACGTCCTCGCGCACCCCGACGTTGGCCCCGACGCCGAGATGGCCGGAGCCGGGCAGGTCAGCAGCGGCGGCCTCGGCGAGCGCTGGGTCGAGGTCGACGATCGCAACCTTGGCGCCCTCCTCAGCGAAGCGGGTGGCAACCCCGAAGCCGATGCCACGAGCGGCTCCGGTGATGACGGCGACCTTGTCGTCGAAACGTCCCATGATGTGTCCTTCTGAGTCTGGTGTCTGGTTTCTGGTGTCTGAACTGCAGGGTACGAGATGGCCGTAGGTCAGGCGATGGTCAGGCCGCCGTCGACGGCCAGAGTCTGGCCGGTGATGTAGCCAGCAGCGTCGGAGGCCAAGAACACCGCCGTGGCGGCCAACTTCTGGCTATCGCCGACGCTGCCCATCGGCACCCGGGCCATGATCTGGTCGAGGTAGCCCGGCGGGTACTCATCGGTCATCTCGGAGGTGAAGAACCCCGGCGCGATCGAGTTGACCCGGATGCCCTTGCGGGCGGCCCACTGCTGGGCCAGGTCGCGGGTCAGACCGATGATGGCCGCCTTGGACGCCGAGTATGCCGCTTGCGGAAGGCCACCGGTGGTGATGCCGAGGATCGAGGAGATGTTGATGATCGCCGAACCGGGAGCCATCACCCGGCCGCAGGCCTGGGCCATCCAGTAGGAGCCGTTGAGGTTCACGTCGATGACCTGCCGGAACTGCTCGGGAGTCTCCCGGGTCGCCGGCACAGCAGTGCCGATGCCAGCGTTGTTGACCAGTACGTCGACGTGCCCGAACGTGTCGATCGCCGCAGCGACCAACGCGTTGCAGGACTCCGGGTCGGCGACATCGGTCTGCACCGCCAGCGCGCGCCGGCCCGTCGACTCGACCAGCGCGACGGTCTCGGCGAGCCGGTCGACTCGGCGGGCACCGACCACGACGTCTGCGCCGGCCTCGGCGAAGCCCTTCGCGAAGGCGACGCCCAGCCCGGAGGAGGCCCCGGTGACGATGACGACCTTGTCGGTCAGGTCGAACAACCGCGGCAGCGTGGTGACCGAGTCCGTCATCAGATGCGTTCCAGGATCAGGGCCATGCCCTGGCCGCCGCCAACACACATGGTGATCAGCCCGGTGGACTTGTCGTGCCAGTCGAGGCTGTTGAGCATGGTCGCCTGCAGGCGGGCGCCGGTCATGCCGAAGGGGTGACCGACTGCGATGGCGCCACCGTTGACGTTGAGCTTGTCGAAGTCGATGCCGAGCTCGCGAGCCGACGGGATCACCTGGGCTGCGAAGGCCTCGTTGATCTCCACCAGATCGATGTCGTCGATCGTCATACCGGCGTATGCCAGGGCACGCCGAGTGGCTTCGATCGGGCCGAGACCCATGATCTCCGGGGAAAGTCCGGACACCCCGGTCGACACGATCCGAGCCAAGGGGGTGAGTCCGAGGTCGGCGGCCTTGGTGTCACTCATGATCACCACGGCTGCAGCGCCGTCGTTGAGGGCGCAACAGTTGCCGGCGGTCACGGTGCCGTCGGGCCGGAAGACTGGTTTGAGGCTGGAGAGCCCCTCCAGGGTGACGCCGGCGCGCGGGCCGTCGTCGGCGGAGACCACGGTGCCGTCGGGAGTGGTGATCGGGGTGATCTCCCGAGCCCAGAAGCCGTCGGCGACGGCCTTCTCGGCCAGGTTCTGCGAGCGAACTCCGAACTCGTCCATCTCCGCACGAGTGATGCCCTTGAGGGACGCGACGTTCTCGGCGGTCTGCCCCATCGCGATGTAGACATCGGGCAGCAGGCCGCCGACCCGCGGGTCGGTCCAGACGTCGTTGGACTCGGCTCGGGCGGCGGTGCGGGTCTGGGCGTCGTCGAAGCGAGGGTTGACGGTGTGCGGGATGTGATCTGAGGTGCCGGCCGCGAACCGGGAGACGGTCTCGACGCCGGCCGAGATGAAGGCGTGGCCCTCTCCGGCTTTGATGGCGTGGAAGGCCATCCGGGTGGTCTGCACCGACGAGGAACAGTAGCGGGTGATGGTGGTGCCGGGCACTGAGTCCCAGCCGTTGAGCACCGCGACGACCCGGCCCATGTTGTTGCCCGCCTCGCCTCCGGGTAGGCCGCAGCCGAGGATCAGGTCGTCGATCATCTCGGGCTCGAGCCCGGGGGTCTTGGCAACCGCCTCGGCGGTGATCAGGGCGGCGAGGTCGTCCGGACGGAAGTCCTTCAGGGACCCCTTGCCGGCGCGCCCGATCGGGGTGCGGGCGGCGGATACGATCACTGCTTCAGGCATGACGTTTGCTCCAAATCCGTGGTAGAACTAAGCAACTGCTTATCTAAGCGTTCGCTTAGTTTTGCACGTGACGGCTGACACGTCCAGGGCAGGGTGGGTGAACCGACCATGACGGATCGAGGTGAACCGATGGAATACTCCGCCGCGCAGAAGCGCCTGCTGGATGCCGCCCTCGACGCGTTCGCCGAGCGTGGATTCGGCGCGACCACCACTCGCGACATCGCTTCGAGGGCGGGCCGCAGCCCCGCTGCGGTCTATGTGCACCACTCATCCAAGGAGGAACTGCTCTTCGCGGTCAGCCTGATGGGCCACCGAGACGCACTGGCTTGTCTGCTCTCTGCCGCGGAATCCGAGGCCGACCCGGTACGCCGACTGCACACGATGGTCTTGGAGTTCAGCCGCTGGCACATCGACCACGCCAAGCGTGGCCGCGTGGTGCAATACGAACTCAATGCGCTCAACGAGCCCCATCGCGACACCATCGTCGAGCTTCGCCGCGAGTTCCAGTCCGTCATGGTCGACGTACTTCAGGCCGGGGTGGCCGCCGGCGTGTTCAGCGTTGCCGAGGTGCACGGCACCGGCCGGGCGATCTTGAGCCTGTGCGTGGACCTGGTTCGATGGTTCGACCCGGCCCAGAGCCGCGATCCTGACCGGGTGGCTCTGCTCAACGCCGATCTTGCCCTGCGCATGGTGGGCGCACCTTCGTCCCGGCCCCGCCGGGTCGGTTTTCCCTGATATCAGGGAAAACTGGAACTTGGCGCGGAAACCTTTCCGCGCCAAGTTCCAGTTTTCCGCGCCAAGTCCGGTGAGTATGCCGGCCACAACGATTGGAGCACGTGATGAGAGTTTTCAATGGCGCCGACGAGGTGACCGCTGCCATCGGCGAACACCTGGGCTACTCCGAGTGGCTGACCGTGGACCAGAAGCGGATCAACACCTTCGCTGAGGCGACCGGGGACTTCCAGTGGATCCACGTCGACGTTGAGAAGGCTGCCGCCGGACCGTTCGGCACCACGATCGCCCACGGCTATCTGACGCTGTCGCTGGTCCCGCTGCTGGGCCAGGAGGTGTTCACCTTCACCGGTTGGCCGGCCGCGCTCAACTACGGCACCGAGAAGGTCCGATTCCTGACCCCGGTCAAGGTCGACTCGCGGATCCGTGCCGGGGTCGAGATCGTGGCGGCCGAGCCTAGCGGCCAGGGGTTGCGGGTGGTGCTGCGCTACACGGTGGAGATCGAGGGCGAGCCCCGTCCGGCATGCGTCGCCGAGACGGTGGTGCTGCTGCTCGGCTGACGCGAGGCGGCACCCGCGAACCACCCCGGGGCCCTAACCCGAACCACCCTCGGGTCGCCTCGATGCGGCAGGGCAGGATGGACCCATGCCTGACTACGGCCACCCGATCCGCTTCGGCGTCTTCGTCACCCCGACCAACTCCCCCGCCGCCCGCCCGGTCGACCTTGCCGTCGCCGCCGAGGACGCCGGCCTGGACCTGGTCACCTACCAGGACCACCCGTACCAACCGGGGTTCCTGGACACCTGGACGCTCATCTCCTATGCCGCCGCTCGCACCGAACGGGTCGTGCTGTCGGGCAACGTGCTCAACCTGCCCTTGCGGCAGCCGGCGGTGTTGGCCCGAGCTGCCGCGAGCCTGGATCTGCTGACCGGCGGCCGGGTGGCACTGGGTCTGGGCGGTGGTGCGCTCTGGGATGCCATCGAGGCGATGGGCGGCCCCCGGCTGACTCCGGGTGAGACGGTGCAGGCGCTGGATGAGGCGATCGAGGTGATCCGCGGCGTTTGGGATGCGGGGAACCGAACGCCGCTGCGGGTCGACGGCGAGTTCCACCGGGTCGCCGGAGCCAAGCGAGGTCCGGCACCGGCGCACCCGATCCCGATCTGGCTGGGCGCCTACAAGCCCCGGATGCTGCGCCTGATCGCCGCCAAGGCCGACGGTTGGCTACCGAGCCTGGGCTACCTCAAACCCGGAGACCTGTCTGCGGGCAACCGCACCATCGACGAGGCGGCGACCGCAGCCGGTCGCCACCCCGGCGAGATCACCCGACTGCTCAATGTCGGCCCCGACCAGAGCATCGACGAACTGGTCGAGTTGGCGACCCACGAAGGCATCTCGACCTTCATCGTCGCCGCCGACGACGCCCGCACCATCGAGGTCATCGGCCGGGAGGTGGCTCCGCGGGTGCGTGACCAGGTGGCCGAGGCCCGGGCGTCTTCGGGTGTCAGCGGCGCTCCGCTCCGCAGCGCGGCGGCCCTGGCGGCACGACTGCCCGGCATCGCCTATGACCAGGTGCCCGATGGTGTCGAGACCGTCGAGCCGGGCGACTTCGGCTACGACCGCTACCGGTCGACGTTCATGCGCGGCGGCGAACCCGGCTTGGTGCTGCGTCCCAGCACCCCCGAACAGGTCTCGGCAGCGGTCGGTTTCGCTGCCGAGCATCGAGAGGTGCCGTTGGGCATCTTCAGTGCCGGACACGGCATTTCCGGACGCTCGGTGAACAAGCACGGGCTGGTCATCGACGTCGGCGCGCTCAACCACATCGAGGTCCTGAACGCCGAAACCGGCCTGGTCCGGATCGGTCCGGGCGCCCGATGGGTCGAAGTCGCCACGGCACTGGCGCCATACGGGTTGGCCATCACCAGCGGCGACTACGGCGGTGTCGGAGTGGGCGGCCTGGCGACGGCGGGCGGGGTTGGCTGGTTCGCCCGCGAACACGGCCTGACCATCGACCACCTCGCCTCGGTCGAGGTGGTGCTCGCAGACGGCTCCCGGGTGCGCGCTTCCCAGACCGAGAACGCCGACTTGTTCTGGGGGATGCGCGGCGCCGGCGCGAACTTCGGGGTCGCGGTCGACTTCGAGTTCACGGCGGCGAAGGTCGGCGAGATCGCCTTCGCCCAGTTCACCTTCGACGCCTCCGACACCGTCGGGTTCCTGCAGGCCTGGGGTGAGCAACTCGAGGCCGCCGACCGATCGGTCACCGGTCAGATCCTGATGGGGCCGCCACAGGGCGGCCAGATGCTGGCCCAGGCGAAGATCGTGGTCGACGACGACGAGCCGGATTCGATCATCGCGAAGCTGCAGCCGATCGCCGAGATCGCGCCACTGCTCGACCAGTCGGTCGGACTGACCAGCTATGACCGGCTGATGGAGGCGTTCGTCTCCGACCAGCCCCAAGCCGGCATGGGCGAGCCGCACGGCCACTCCGCGACGATGACGCACCTGAGCGAGGAGTTCGCGGTCCAGGCGGCCGGAATGCTGCGGGCCGGGGCGTCATACTTCTTCCAGATCCGGGCCTTGGGTGGTGCGGTTTGCGACGTGCCGAGCGATGCGACGGCGTTCGCGCCCCGGGGCTCGAACTTCGCGGTGTCGGCGATGGGCACCACCGCGTCCGGCGTCGACCAGTGGTGGCAACGCATCACCCCGCTGGCCGACGGCCTCTATGTCAGTTTCGAGACCGACACCGGTGCCGAGGTGGTCTCTCGGGCGTTTCCGGGAGACCACCTGCATCGGTTGCGGGGCCTGAAGCTTCGCTACGACCCGACTGGGCTGTTCCGCGACAATTTCTTCATCGACCCGTCCTGACCTGCGGGCCGCCGCGATCGTCGGGCGCGGACGGCAGCGGCGAGTCCTACGCTGAGGGCAGATCTGCCTGCAGCAGATCCGCTGGATCCGGACTCGACCCGGACGCAGGATCGAGGCATGACCACCGATACCGGCCCGCTGGCCGACCAACTGACCATCCGCCTCCAACACCAACGCATCATCGTCCTCGGCCAAGAGGTCGACGATTCGATCGCGAACCAGATCTGCGCTCAGTTGCTGTTGCTCAGCGCCGAGGACCCGCACCGCGACATCAGCCTCTACGTGAACTCTCCCGGCGGCTCGGTGACGGCTGGGATGGCGATCTACGACACCATGCGACTGATACCCAACGACGTGTCCACACTAGCGATGGGGCTGGCGGCCAGCATGGGTCAGTTCCTGCTCACCGCCGGTACGCCGGGCAAACGGTTCGTGCTGCCCAACGCCGAGGTGCTGCTCCACCAGGGATCGGCCGGGTTCGGCGGCTCAGCCAGCGACATCGAGATCCAGGCCGCCCGGCTGGCCCGGATGAACGACCGGATGCTGGCTATCACCGCCGAGCAGACCGGTCAGAGCATCGACCAGGTGCGGGCGGATTCGATGCGTGACAAGTGGTTCACTGCCGAGGAGGCGGTCGGCTACGGGCTGGCCGACGCGGTGCTGACCGACCCGCATGCGGTGACCCCCGCGCAGCGCACCACCGTCGGCCTAGCCGGACTGGCCGGTGCGCGATGAGCAGTTACACGATCCCGTCGGTCATCGAGAAGACCCGCAGTGGCGAACGCGCGGTGGACATCTACAGTCGGTTGCTCACCGACCGCATCATCTACATCGGTACGCCGATCGACGACGGGGTCGCCAACGTGGTGATCGCACAGTTGCTGCATCTGGAGTCGGACAACCCGGACGCCGAGATCAGCCTCTATCTCAACTCCCCCGGCGGTGAGCCGACTGCAATGCTGGCGATCTACGACACGATGCAGTTCGTTCGCGCACCCATCTCGACGGCGTGTGTCGGGCAGGCGGCGAGTACGGCGGCGGTGTTGTTGGCAGCCGGCGCTCCGGGTCGACGTACGGTCTTGCCGCATGCGCGGATCGTGTTGGACCAGCCGTCGGCCGGCAGCAGGGGCACCCTGCCCGATCTGCAGGTGGAGGCGGCCGAGGTGGCTCGTCAGCGCAACGAACTGGTGGAGTTGCTGGCGTTGCACACCGGTCGCAGCGTCGCGCAGGTGCTCGCCGACACCGAGCGGGACCTGGTGCTCAGCGGGCAGGCCGCGGTCGACTACGGGGTGATCGACGAGGTGCTGGAGAGCCGCAAGGTGAACGTCGCGCGCAGCTAGGCTGCCAGCGCGACGGGGCCACGGGGAGTGTCGGCCGCGCCGCGCAACCGCTCGGCGACCCGTTCGGTCAGGTCCAGCAGGGAGAGTCCGAGGGCACCGCCGACGGCCGCCAGGATCTCGGAACTGGGCTCCTTGCGGCCGCGTTCCACCTCAGAGAGGTAAGGCGTCGAGACCCCAGCCTGGGCGGCGACGTCGGCGAGGGTGCGCTGCTGGTGGAGGCGTTCGTGTCGAAGTTCACCCCCGACGGACTCACGCCACAACGGTGCCGGCTGGTCGGTGGGGTCGGGCCGGGTGGGTTCCGGAAACGTGATCAGTTCGCCCATGACACGAAGCTACGCCGGCCGAGCCGGGAGCGCGACGAGGTTCGCCATCAGATGAACTCGGCTCGGGGGTGCCGTCGGGCACGAGGCAGGTCGCAGGATGCTTCCGCACGGGCGTGCCGCCCGACATAGGCAGGAGTTTCAGGACCTGCATCGCGCGCGGCCTCGAGCTCGACTTCGTGCGCCGCGTCGGGCTCGAGGCTGAGCGACGACAGCAGGGTCGTACGCCGGTCGGTGAGCCGCTGCAGCCAGACACCGGGATTGCGGGCGAACCCCAGGGCCAACGCTGGGTCGATCTGGTGAAGTCCCCCGAAGACGTGGTCGAAGTCGAGGTAGAGGGCGCCGCGCGACGACGTGGCCGTCAACCTACCGCTTTCGAGTCGACGCACCAGGTGGGGCGATTGGATCGCGGCGAAAGTGGGTACCGACCCGATATGACGAACCTCGGATACACCCTGATGACCGAGCAGAGCGGGCCGATGGACCTGGTCCGCTATGCCGTCGCCGCCGAGGAGGTCGGGTTCGACTTCGAGGTGATGAGCGATCACTACACACCCTGGCTGACCGAGCAGGGCCATGCGCCGTATGCCTGGGCGACGCTGGGAGCCGTCGCTCAGGCCACCTCGCGGGTGGGGCTGATGACCTACGTGACCTGCCCGACGATGCGCTACCACCCGGCGGTGGTGGCCCAGAAGGCCGCGACCCTGCAGATCCTGGCCCAAGGGCGTTTCACCCTCGGCCTGGGTAGTGGTGAGAGTCTCAACGAGCACGTCGTCGGGCAGGGTTGGCCGGGCGTCGGGGACCGACAGGCGATGTTGGCCGAGGCGACCCAGATCATCCGTGAGTTGTTGACCGGCGAACTGGTGACCCGCAGCGGTGAGTTCTTCGGGGTCGATTCGGCCCGAATCTGGGACGTTCCCGAGGAGGGCCTAGAGATCGGGGTAGCGGTGGCGGGTCAGCGTGCGGTCGCCGAGTTGGCGCCACTGGCCGACCATCTGATCGCCGTTGCGCCCGATGGAGGCTTGATCTCGGCCTGGAATGGCGTCGAGGGAGCGCCGCAGATCGGCGGGCCGACCGGTGGGCGGGCGCGGGCCATCGGACAGATCCCGATCTGCTGGGACCCCGACGAGCGGGCGGCGATCACCAGGGCGCATGAGCAGTTCCGCTGGTTCGGCGGAGGATGGGACGTCAACGCCAACTTGCCGACTCCTGCAGGTTTCGAGGCCGCGACCCAGTTCGTTCGGCCCGAGGACGTGGCGGCCTCGATCCCCTGCGGGCCAGACCTGGACGCAATCGCCGCTGCCGTGCAGGAGTACGTCGACGCCGGTTTCACCGATGTGGCGTTGATCCAGATCGGCGACGAGGGCCAGGACCGGTTCCTGGCCGAGGCTGCCGGCCCGCTGCTGGACCGGCTCCGGGAGAGGTGAATCGTGACCAAGGCAGTCCTGTTCGACATCGACGGCACCCTGATCGACTCCACCTACCACCACGCGTTGGCGTGGCATCGGGCGTTCAGCCGGCACTCGGTCGACATACCTTCTCGGCTCGACATACCTTTCTGGCGCATTCACCGCGCTATCGGGATGGGTGGAGACCGACTGGTCGCGCACGTCGCCGACGAGGCGACCGAGGAGCGCCTCGGAGATTCGCTGCGGGACGCCTGGCGTGCGGAATACTTGACGATTCGGTCCGAGGTGCGGCCGCTCGCGGGTGCCGCCGATCTGATCGGCCGGTTGCAGGAGGATGGATTCGTGGTCGCGCTGGCGTCGTCGGGAGACCCTCAGTTCGCCCGGGAGGCAGTCGAGATGCTGGGCATCGGGACTCGGCTCGCGGCGCTGGTGACCTCGGAGGACGTGGACGGGTCGAAACCCGAACCTGATCTCATCGAGGAGACGTTGCGGCGGCTGGGGGGCATCGACGGCGCGATCTTCGTCGGCGACACCGTGTATGACGTCGAGTCCGCCGAGGGTGCCGGGTTGAAATGTGTGGCGCTGCGGTCCGGCGGGTTCGGCGAGCAGGAGCTCCTCGACGCGGGCGCTGTGCTGGTGGCGGACTCCCCGACCGACTTGGCGGAGCTCGACTGGCCGGAGCTGATGTCGGCACCGCGGGCCACTTGAGGCTGCGCAGTGTTCTTGGGGCTGCGCAGTGTTCTTGAGGCTGCGCAGTGTTCTTGAGGCTGCGCAGTGTTCTACAGAAGGCCCAGGCGCTTGGCGACCTCTCGTCCCCCGACCTGCATCACCATCTCGGGGTCGCCGACGACAACCAGTTGGTCAGTGGCTCGGGACATCCCGACGTAGAGCCGCTCTCTGGCACGGTCGCGTGAGCCGTCCTCGTTGAGGCACAACACCACCGCCGATCGCTCCAGGCCTTTGCAGCCGAGCACGTGGCCGTAGAAGATCTCGTCGCCGTCGAAGTAGGTCGACCAGTACCCCTCTTGGCCGAGAGTGTCTTGGAGATGCTTCTGACTGAAGTGGCGCGATCCGGTGGTGATCAGAGCGACCCTGCCCGGTTCCCATCCCTCGTCGTCGAGCAGCCGCTCGACCTCGGCGTCCGCGATGTCTTCGGCGTCCTCGACCGCGCATGGCACGAATCGCACCGTCGGCCCTGCCACCCCGCTGGAATACATGCGCGAGGGTGCCAGCGGGCCGAAGCACTCGTGGATCTGCCTGGTGTTGCGAAGGTTGTGGTCGAGCACCAACGGAACCAGGGCGACCGGCGGCTGTCCGTAGCGGGCGAAGATGCGCTGGTTCTCGTCGGAGAAGATGTAGAGGCCACCGTCCTCGGAGCGCAGCGACTTCAGCAGTGGGGTCCACCAGGAGTCGGCGAAGTCTTGGGCCTCGTCGACCACGATGGAGTCGTAGCGACGCCCGTCGGGCAGGTCGTCAGCCAGGGTGCTCATCGTGCGGGGCAGCACCGACTCCCAGAAGTCGCTGTCCTCGCGCGAGCCTTCCGGGGCGCCCCATTGACGCCCGAACTCCTCGAAGGTGCCGACGAAGGCCGGCTTCTCCTTGCGTCCCCAGCCCGCGGTGGTTCGTTTGAGGTGCTCGGCAAGCCCGATCGAGTAGCACAGCAGCGCGACCCTCTGGGCCGGCCGGTCCGAGCGGCCCCGGGTCAGCTCCTTGGCCTGCTGGAGGGCCAGGACGGTCTTGCCGCTGCCAGCCCCACCACGCACCTCGACGCGGTTGATCAGTCGCGTGACGGACAGGATCATCGCCTGTTGGGCGGTGAGCCGATCGGCTTCACCTTCGCGCTCGGCTGCTTCGGCGTTCACGTCGTATGCCGTCGACATACGGCCGGCCAGGATCTCCGCGACGGCTTCGACCTCATCGCGAGTCGGACGCGGATAGTTCGCCTGCTGGCTCAGTGCGTTGTCTTTCACCCGGGCGGCGAGGTGGTGGGTGTCGTCGCGGTCGTGCAGCGCGTTGCGGGGCAGGTCGGGCACGGAGAAGTGATCCGGGAAGTTGGAGAATGGGGTCACCACGCCGTGTGACCAGCCAAGATGGCCGCGCGACCATCGCCGATCCGCTTCGACGAACGCGCGGGCGGCGTACTTGTTCTCGATCACCTGGGCGACTGGGTCGATCCACTTGGACTCCCCCTTGCTGGACTGGATCCAGCCGTCGTCGTACCAGACCGAGCCGCCCTTGACCTCGAGAGCCAGAATGCCGACCTCGGGCATGAGCACGACGAAGTCGATCTCGTAGTCGCGGTCGGGTCCGACGAGTCTCAGGTTGCTGAGCACCACGTCGTCGTCACCGAGGCCGTCGCGCAGGCGCTCCCACACGAGTCGCTCGCTCGGGGTGACGAACGCCGGCTCGGCGGGGATCAACTTCGGCATGGCGAGCCCCTTTCCGGTCCCATGATCAGTCGCAGGCCAGTCGACGACCTCATGGGGCCAGTCTCGTCCACGGGTCCGAGAGAAATCGTCCAAAGGCGCCAACTCGGTGCGTCCCTGGCCGCTTGACCGTCGAGAGTCGACCCAGCAACTGCACCGTCGCGACGGCCGCGGACAAAGTGTCGGCGGGTGGTTCTACTATAGGTACATGAGTTCGGATCGCATTCGGGTGATCCGGCCAGAGCCGTCGCTGGGGGTGCGCCAGGTGACCACGGCTGTCGCATGTGAGTCAGAGACGCTCGCGGAGCAGGCGTGCCTGCAGCAGGTGCTGGCCGGGTTGGATGCCCTGCTGGCGTGCGAACCCGGGCGACTCCCCGCTGCTGTGAAACCCGACCTGTTGGGGCTTGTCGGGGCCGCGGAAGCGAAACTGGCAGCATTCAAACTGCGGTTCCTGGCCACCGCCTCCGGTGCCGCCCGGTTGGCGGGAGCCCGCGACATCGCGTCGTGGTATGCCGACCAGACCCACACCGACACCGGTGCTGCCCGCTCCGCCCATCGCACGGCCCAGAATCTGCAAAGCGCCCCCCGAGTCGCCGACGCGCTGGGATCCGGGGCAGTCTCACCCGACCAGGCGACCCGGATCTTGGACTCCCTCACCAACCTCCCCCCTCAAACCCCGGTTGGCTTACGTCGCAAAGCCGAAGACGCCCTGGTCGAGGCAGCCCGGGTGCTGCCGCCCACGAAGTTGGCCGCCAAGGGCAAGGGGATCCTCGACGAAGTCGACCCGGCTGGACACCACCACCAGCTCGCCACAACTCTGGAGGCCGAACAAGCAGCCGCCTGGGCGAAGACCCGAGCCCGGTTCACCGACCGAGGTGACGGGACCACCGACATCGAAGCGACCGTGCCCACCCACGTCGCGTCCCGATTGAAAACCGTCCTCGAAGCCCACACCAGTCCCCGCTCCACCAACCCCGACACCAACCGGTGGCGCACCACCGAGGGAAACCTGATTGGCAACCCCACCCGCCTAGGCAGAGCGCTGTGCACGGTGATCGAAACCCTCGACCCGGTCGGACTACCCGCCCACGGCGGCACCGCCACCACCATCTTGATCACCATCGACCACCGTGACCTCATCGCAGACCTCGGCACCGCAGGAGTCCTGGACACCAACGACACCATGATCCCCGCCGCAGAAGCACGACGGTTGGCCTGCAACGCAAGCCTGATCCCCGTCGTCCTCGGAGGAGACTCCCAGCCACTCGACATCGGACGCACCGCACGACTGTTCAAACCGCACCAAGTCACCGCCATGCGACACCGCGACCGCACCTGCCGGGCCGAAGGCTGCACCATCCCCGCCGCCTGGTGCGAAGCCCACCACCTCAAACCGTGGAGCCAGGGCGGCGCCACCGACCTCACCAACGGAACCCTGCTCTGCTCCCATCACCACCACCTCATCCACCACCCCCACTACCAACACGCCCGACAACCCAACGGGAGGATCCAGATCCGACTCCGGACCTGAGCCGAGGTCTCGGCATAGCCGTTGTGGACCGACGGGGATGATGGTGGTTATGGATCTGGGACTGGCCGGTAAGACCGCTGTCGTGTTGGGGGCAACGTCGGGGATGGGCGCCGCGATCGCCCGTGGCCTCGCCGCCGAGGGCGCCAACGTCGCCGTGGTCGGTCGTCGAGCCCAGGCGGCCCGGGAACTGGCCTCCGAGCTCGGTGCGGCCGTCGCCATACCGGCCGACATCACCGAACCGGGCGCACCGCAACGCATCCTGGACCAGGTGACCGACACCCTCGGACGGGTCGAGGTGCTGGTGCTCAACGGCGGCGGACCGAAACCCTCACTGCCGACCGACTTCACCAGCGCGGACGCCCAGGATGCCGTGGACCTGCTGCTCAAACCCCATATCGACCTGGTCAGCCGAGTTCTGCCCGCCATGCTCGAGGCCGGCTGGGGACGTATCGTCGCCGTCGGTTCCGCAGGGGTGCAGGAACCGATCGGCAACCTGACCGCCTCCAACATCGGCCGGGCCGCACTGGCCGGCTACCTCAAGACCCTCGCCGGTCAGGTCGCCGACCAAGGGGTCACGGTCAACATGGTGCTGCCCGGTCTGATCGACACCGATCGCGCCGCCGGACTCGACCAGCTGGCCGCCGACGCGGCCGGGGTCTCGGTCGAAGAGGCCCGCACCAAACGTGTCGAGTCCATCCCGGCGGGGCGCTACGGCACCCCGGAGGAGTTCGCGGCCGTCGCGGTCTTCCTGGCCAGCAGCCGGGCCTCCTACGTCACCGGCGAACAGGTCCGTTGCGACGGCGGCTCCATCCGGCACTACTGACCCCACCGAGGCTGGCAGCGTGGTCGAGCCGTGGCTGCGCTGTGGTCACTGGGTCAGCCGAGCGGGTTGCCGAGGACATTGGCCAGGATCCCCTTGATCACCCGGTCGCCGTCCTCGCTCCACAGTTCCTGATACCAGGCCTCGGTCGTGGCCGGGTCCTTGGCGTGGGTGACCTCGCTGCGGCGGGTGGCACGGTCGACCAGTTCGCCGGCCCGCGGAGAGCGTGCTTCGGCATAGCGCCGCAACGCATCCGGTATGCCGAGGGTGTTGGTCGCCAACATTCTGGACAGCACCACCGCGTCCTCCATCGCCGATCCTCCCCCCTGGCCGATGTCCGGGGTGGTGTTGTGGGCGGCGTCACCGACCAGCACCACCCGCCCCTTGGTCCAGGTGTGGAAGGGGTCGATGTAGAGGACCTCGACCCGGTTGACAGTGGCGGGGTCGAGTTGGTCCAGGAGGCTGACGACCGGTTGGCCCCAGTGACCGAAGTGGCTGCGCAGCACCTCCGGTGCAGTGCCGGGTTCGATGGACTCCCCGATCGGCCCGGGCACATCGAAGAACGTGTAGAAGCGGCCGTCGGCGACCGGCATCACCGAGACTCGCTTGCCCTCGCCGACATAGGTGGTCCACTGGGTGGCCGGCCCGACCGACTCATCGATCGGCACCAAGGTGTTGTAGTTGACATAGCCGGAGTAGAGCCGTTCGAGGGTCTGGCCGGTGACGAAGCTGCGGGCGACCGAGCGCGCGCCATCCGCCGCGACGACCAGGTCGGCGCTGACCGTGGAGCCGTCGGCGAACGACACCGTCGCCTGGTCGTCGGTCGAGTCGACCGCCACCATCTTCATACCGAAGTTGATGTTGCCCAGCCCGAAGGCCTCCATCAGCATCGACTGAAGGTCGGCCCGCGCCACCGGGTAGGGCCGCTGCCCCGCTTGGGTGGTCAGCGGTTCAAGGCTGAACTCGCACATGGTGCGGCCGTCCATCCAGCGATACGACATGGAGTCGAGTTGTCCGCCCAGTTCGGCGATCCGGGCACCGAGTCCCAGATAGTTGAGCACCTTGACCGCGTTGGGCCACAGTGTCAGCGCCGCTCCGACTGGTTTGTTCTCTCGGACCTGCTCATAGGCGACCACGTCCCAGCCGCTGCGCTGCAACGCGATGCCCGCCGTCATGCCGCCCATGCCGGCTCCGATGACCACAGCCTTCATCTCGACCTCCCTGTCCTTCGAGTGGTCGATCGTGGCATGCGCGGGTTTCGGGGGGGTTTCACAGTGACCGAAGGCTTCGGTGGCCGCCACGGATAACCCGAGGCGGCCACCGCCCTCCCCCCAATCCGAGTGAACGATCCCCGCGGGGAGATCAGATGCAGCCGTTGGCGGCGCCGACAGCCGCGAAGCCGCGCAGGTCGCCCATGGCATACTCGGCGCGCTTGTCGCTGAGTCGGTCGGCCATCATCTGACGACTGTCGTTGACATGCCCCAAGCCGATGGCGTGCCCGAGCTCATGGAGCAGTAGGGCACCACGGGTCTTGCCGGTGCCGAAGCCCGACTTGCCCTTCCAGGTCGAGTCGAGCACCGCATAGCCCGACACGACCTGGTGCCAACCACCGCTCGTGGAGCTGTACCACATGGCACCGCCACGCCCGATGGTCGAGCCGGCGAGCCCGGGCACGAGCTTCGGGGTGGCCCAGGCGACGGTCATCGCCGAGGTGGCTCGACCATTGCCCGACAACGGCACGTATTTGGTCTTGCCGACGTAGTCGAACCGGAGCCCGCTGGCAGCGGAGATGCGCTTGAACGCGCCGTGCACGTCGGAGAGTCCACCCTTCGGCATGCGCTTGGGGTTGACCCGGTACTTGATCACCGTGCACGGGTCCCAGCGAGCCTTGCCGGCCGAGGTGATGTAGTTCCAGGCGGTGCCGCCACGCGGTGAGTAGGTTCGCTTGGCTTTCACCACCGCCTCGTGCGAGGAGGCCTTCTGATAGGTGTCGGTGGCCGGGGTGAACATCCGGACCTCGTGGGTTCCGGCCCAGAACGTCGGCGCTGGCGCCTTGAAGGTGCCGTCCTCGTTGCTCTTGGTGGAGGCGACCGTCAGCCAGCCGCTCTTGGTCTGCACCTGCACCCGCACCGGTCTGCCCGAGCCGGTGACCACGCCTGTGATCGGGGCGTTCTGACCGACGGTGAGATCTCCCGTCGGGAAGTCCGCAACCACCGTGGTCGCGCGCAACCCGCTACCGGCATCAGCTGGTGGCAACTGCGCCGCGACGGCGGCCAGCGCGGTCGCCAAGATAAGAACGAGTCGTCGCAAGGTGGGGGTACCTTGTCTGTACGGACCGGGAGGGGGACCCGGTCATCGGGGGGCTTGAGGTCCCTGGGGTGCTGGGACTGAGCCTCATCCTGACCAAACGCGTGGGGCCCCGCAGTGCTTTGGCCCAAACTGACCCGTCCGGCATGAATCACTGGCCCGAATGGGCTATGCCCCGACCGTCCTCGCTGCCGTTGGCAGCGGGCGGTCGGGGCCCAGTCCCGAACTATCAGTCGCTGAGTTGCAGCGTCTTGGCAGTGCGGTGGATCACCTCGGCGGTGCGTGCGGCGTCCCCGCCGAGGGAGCGCTCCGGCACCATGGTGGTCAGGGTCGGCTGCCAGTCGTCCCACTGCTCGGGAAAGCAGCGCTCCAACACCTGGAGCATGATCGGGACGGCCGTGGATGCGCCCGGGGACGCACCCAGCAGGCCCGCGATGGAGCCGTCCGCGGACGTGACCACCTCGGTGCCGAACTGCAGCACTCCGTCGGGCCGGATCACCTGGACGCGTTGTCCGGCGATCACCTTGGTCCAACCGTCCGGGGTGGCGGCCGGGAAGAACTCGCGCAAGTCTTGCATCCGGCGCTTCTGACCGGAGGCCAACTGCTTGATCAGGTAGACAGTCAGCGGAATGTTCTTCAGCCCGGCCAGAACCATCGGGATCAGGTTGCGCGGTTTGACCGAGGCGAACAGATCCAGCATCGAGCCCGTCTTGAGGAACTTCGGGCTCCAGCCGGCATACGGCCCGAACATCAGCGACTTGCCCGTGCCGATGACCCGGGTGTCCAGGTGCGGCACCGACATCGGCGGTGCGCCGACCGGCGGCTGGCCATAGACCTTGGCCTGATGCCGGCCGACCAGGGCCGGGTCGTCGGTTCGCAGGAACAGACCCGAGACAGGGAACCCTCCGAAGCCCCGGATCTCCTTGATGCCCGACTTCTGCAACAGCGGCAGCGCGTAGCCGCCGGCGCCGACGAAGACGAACCGGGCGGTTTCGAAGAAACGCGAACCTGTCGGAGACAGTCGGCCCTCCAGATACCAGTTGCCGTCCCTGGTGCGCCACAGGTCGTGCACGTCCGCACCGGTGACCAGTTCCATCCCAGACTCGACAGCCGACTCGGTCAGCATGGTGGTCAGAGCACCGAAGTCGACATCGGTTCCGGCCGAGGACCGGGTCGCAGCCAGCGCAGTTCCGGGCTCGCGGCCCTGCATCAGCAGGGGCGCCCACTGAGCGATCACGGCCGGATCGTCGGAGAACTCGATGCCGACGAAGAGCGGGTGATCCTTCAGCGCCTCATAACGCTTGCGCAGATAGTCGACATTCTCCTCGCCCCACACGAAGCTCATGTGCGGGGTGGAGTTGATGAAAGCCTTGGGGTCCGGGATGCGGCCGGACTCCACCAGGAAGGACCACAACTGACGCGAGATCTGGAACTGCTCGTTGACGGTCAGCGCCTTCGAGATGTCGATGCGGCCGTCCGCGGTCTGAGGGGTGTAGTTGAGTTCGCACAACGCGGAGTGCCCGGTGCCGGCGTTGTTCCACGGATCGGAGCTCTCCAGGGCAAGACGGTCGAGTCGTTCGTAGAGTTTGATGGTCCACGTCGGTTCGAGTTCAGTCAGCAACGTGCCGAGAGTGGCGCTCATGATTCCGCCACCGATCAGCACTACGTCCACCGGTGAGTTGTCCACAGTTTGCCAACCTAACCCACGCCTCAAATGGTCGCCGCATCGCCCCGGGTGTCTGACCGGACACACCCGGGGCGAACATGTCGGCGCCACGGCCGAGAATCCCACCCGAAAAAGTCCGGGAAATCCGCGTCATGGATCGCGCCGAGCGCCGTTTCTCTTCACGTAAGGGTGGTCCACCGGTGGGGGGTGGACCACCCCGTACTCATTTCTGGCTCCGTCGTCGGACCGGAGTCGCCGCAGCGGAGGCGGACGACGGGCCGCGTCGGCGGTCCCGAAACATCGATTTATTCCATTTGGTAGTAATTCGTCACAGCACCCTCCTACTTTCATCCCACAAGAAGGGCACAACGGCGTGCCGCAGGGCGGCTGAGAACCGAAGGGGCATAGCCCGTGAACAAGACCCGCATCCGGCTCGTGACCGGCACCACAGCGGTGCTGACGGCGAGTATCATCCTGACCGCCTGTGGCGGTTCCAAGGCCGGTGACGACACCGGCACATCCGCAGCGAGTTGCGTCGACACCTCCGGCGACACCGTCAAACTCGGATTCCTCAACTCGACCTCGGGCGCGATGGCGATCAGTGAGCAGACTGTGCGTGACTCACTCAACATGGCCGTGGAGGAGATCAACGCCGACGGCGGCATCCTGGGCAAAGAGATCGAGCCTGTCGAGGAAGACGGCGCTTCGGACCCGGCGATCTTCGCCGAGAAGATCGAGAAGTTGCTGACCGGCGACTGCGTGGCTGCCGTCTTCGGTGGCTGGACCTCGGCCTCGCGCAAAGCCATGCTGCCGGTCGTCGAGGCCAACAACGGCCTGCTGTTCTATCCGGTCCAGTACGAAGGCCTCGAGGCGTCGCCGAACATCTACTACACCGGCGCGACCACCAACCAACAGATCCTGCCGGCCATGGACTTCTTGGCCTCAGAAGGCGTCAAGACGCTGTTCTTGGCGGGCTCGGACTACGTCTTCCCGCGCACCGCCAACAAGATCATCAAGCAGTACGCCGCCACCCTAGGCATCGAGATCGTCGGTGAGGAATACGTCCCGCTGGACAGCGACGACTGGTCGACCCAGGTCGCCAAGATCGTCGACGCCAAGCCCGACTTCGTGTTCAACACCATCAACGGTTCGTCCAACGTGGGCTTCATCAAGGCCTACTACGAGCAGGGATTGACCGCCGAGACCACGCCGATCATCTCCGTCTCCATCGCGGAGGAGGAGGCCCCGGCCATGGGTCACGAGGTCACCGGCCAGTACGCCGCCTGGAACTACTTCCAATCGGTCGACACCCCGGCGAACCCGGCGTTCATCGAGGCGTTCCAGACCATGTACGGCGCCGACCGTCCGACGTCCGACCCGATGGAGGCGGCCTACACCTCGCTGTATCTCTACAAAGCCATCGTCGAGGCAGCGGACTCCTTCGACGTCGACGCAGTCAACGGGGCCTCCGACGGGATCACCTTCGAAGCACCCGAAGGCCTGGTCACCATCGACGGCGACAACCACCACATCGCCAAGACCGGGCTCATCGGTCAGATCAACTCCGACAATCAGTTCGACATCGTCTGGTCGTCCGAGACACCGATCGAGCCCGACCCGTTCCTGGAGGGCTACGACTGGTGGGATCCCAGCGCGGAGTGATCCGGAGCTGACCCGAGCAGTCAGCCCGAACCACTGCTGAACCGTCGGCCCCGCACCTCGGATGCGGGGCCGACGGCCCACCACCTCATTCCACCGACTGCCAGGAGACACCTGCTGATGGAGTCGATCACCACACCCCTGCTCACCGGAGCCTCCACCGGAGCGATCTTGCTGATCGTGGCCCTCGGACTGGCCCTGACTTTCGGACAGATGGGCGTCATCAACATGGCGCACGGGGAGTTCCTGATGGCCGGCGCCTACGTCACCTACCTGACCCAGCAGGTCGTCACCAACGTCGACGTATCCCTGCTGGTGGCCATCCCGGCCGCGTTCCTGGTGGCCGGACTTCTCGGAGTCATCCTCGAGGTCACCATCATCTCCCGGATGTATCACCGACCCTTGGACACCCTGCTGGTCACCGTCGGCATCGGGCTGATCCTCCAGCAGTTGGCCAAGGACGTCTTCGGAGCCCAAGGGGACGGCGTGGCCTCACCCAGTTGGCTCGACGGCTACATCGACGTGGTCGGCTACCACTGGCCCTACACTCGAATCCTGACGATCATGCTCTCCCTCGCCGCGCTCGGCGCGCTGGCGGGCCTGCTCCAGGCGACGTCGTTCGGGCGCCGGATCCGGGCCACCGTGCAGAACCGCGACTTGGTCGAGACCGTCGGGGTCTCGAGTCGGACGGTCGACCGGATCACCTTCTTCGTGGGATCCGGCCTGGCCGGCATCGGCGGAGTCGCGGTCTCGCTGGTCTCGGGCACCAACCCCAACCTCGGCACCGCCTACATCATCCCGGCGTTCCTGGTGGTCGTCGCGGGCGGTATGGGTCAGCTCAAAGGCACCGTGATCGCCGCCTTCGCGGTCGGCATCGCCACCGCCTACTTCACTCGATGGACCAACGCGAGCGCAGCGCAGGTGGTCACCTTCGCGGCGGTGGTCGTCTTCTTGCAGATCCGTCCACAGGGGCTGTTCACCGTCCGCTCCAGGGGGCTGGTCTGATGACTTCGACACTGCGGATCCTGCGGCCCTACCTGCCGCTGCTCGGCATCGCCGCCCTGGCGGTCGCTCTGCTGGTCGTGGCACCGGCGACCCTGAGCCCGTTCCGGCTCAACAACCTCGGCAAGTACTGCTGTTGGGCGATCGCCGCGGTCGGCATCGGACTGGCCTGGGGCCGGGGCGGCATGCTGGTGATGGGACAAGGTGTCTTCTTCGGCCTCGGCGGCTACGCGATGGCCATGCATCTCAAACTGGAAGCCGCCGGTCCGGGCAATGTTCCGGACTTCATGCTGCTCTACGGCGACGGCACCATGCCGGGTTGGTGGGAGCCGTTCCGCAGCCCGGTCTTCACCCTGGTCGCCATCGTGGTGCTGCCGGCGGTGGTAGCCGGCGTACTCGGCTATGCGATCTTCAAGCGACGGGTCAAGGGCGCCTACTTCGCGATCCTCACCCAGGCGATGGCGGTGGTATTCGCCACCCTGCTCATCGCCACCATCAAGACCACCGGCGGCTTCAACGGGCTCAACAACTTCACCTCGTTCTTCGGCTACAACCTCTACGACCCGGCCAACAAGCAGATGATCTACTCGATCACCGCGTCGCTGCTGATCGTGTGCATGGTGGTGGTCTGGCTGCTCAACCGAAGCCGGTTCGGCGAATTGCTGATCGCCACCCGGGACGGCGAGGAGCGGGTGCGGTTCCTGGGAACCGACCCCACCAACATCAAACTGGCGACCTTCGTCATCGCCGCCGTCATGGCCAGCATCGGGGGCGCCATGTTCGCCCCCATCGCCGGCATCATCTCGCCGTCCGACGTCAATGCGACAGCCTCGATCATGCTCATCGCCGGGGTCGCCCTCGGCGGCCGTGCATCTCTGTTCGGTCCGGCACTGGGCGCGCTGGCGGTCGGCTATGGACAGTCGACCCTGTCAGAGAACTTCCCGAACACCTGGACCTACTTCCAGGGAGCATTGTTCGTGGTGGTCATCTTGCTCATCCCGGCCGGCCTCAGCTCCCTGTTCCCGCGACTGGGTGCGGCGATCAGGTCCCGGATATCGACCAGGTCCAGTACGTCGACCAAGACTGAGGTGCCGGCATGAACAGAGGTGTCGGCATGAAGAGCCCCGACGAACTCGGCCAGGACTACCTCGAGGTTCGAGGTCTGACCGTCGCCTTCGACGGCTTCAAGGCGATCGACGGGGTGGACTTGACGCTCCTGCAGGGCGAACTGCACTTCCTGATCGGACCCAACGGAGCCGGAAAGACCACCCTGGTCGACGCCCTGACCGGTCTGGTCAAGGGCACCGGACTGGCTCGCTACCGCAACCAGGACCTGCTCTCGATGAAGTCGCACCAGATCGTCCGGGCCGGCGTGGGACGAACCTTCCAGACTGCGACCGTGTTCGAGGAACTCTCAGTGCTGCAGAACCTCGACATCGCCGGCGGCATCCACCGCAAACCGTGGCGGATGGTTCTTCCCCGACGCGGGGTGCCCGACTACGTCGCCGAGGCGCTGGAGACCATCGGCCTGACTCACCTCAAGGACCGACCGGCCGGCACCCTGGCCCACGGTCAGAAGCAGTGGCTGGAGATCGGCATGCTGCTGGTTCAGGACTCCAAGGTGATGTTCCTGGACGAGACGGTCGCCGGGATGAGCACCGAGGAACGCAACGAGACCGGCAATCTGCTCAGGCGCATCGGCGCCGAGCGCACGATCGTGGTCATCGAGCATGACATGGACTTCGTCCGAAACTTCGCCGACAAGGTCACCGTGATGCACGCGGGCAGGGTGCTGACCGAGGGCACGATCGCCCAGGTGCAGGCCAACGAGAAGGTCCAAGAGGTCTATCTGGGACGCACCGTGTCTGCGGTGCCGGACGGGAGCGAGTGATGCTGGAGTTCACGGGCGTCAGTGTCGGCTACGGTCGCACTGCGGTGGTTCACGACATCGACCTGGTCGTGCCCGCCGGCGGCGCGGTCGGGGTGATGGGCCACAACGGAGCCGGGAAGACCACCCTGCTGCGAGCCGCCGTCGGTCTGCTGCCGGTCAAGGCCGGCCGGATCCTCATCGCCGGCGAGGACGTCACCAAGATGCGACCCAACCAGCGGATCAAACGAGGGTTGGGCTACGTCCCCCAAGGCCAGCAGTGCTTCCCTCAGTTGACGACCATGGAGAACCTCCGACTGGTGGCCGACGGTCGGGCTCGCGGCCGCGAACTGGTCTCTGAAGCGCTGGACACGTTCCCGGCGCTGACCGAACTGCTCAGCCGCAAGGCGGGCCTGCTCTCCGGCGGGCAACGTCAACAGTTGGCGATCGCCCGCACCCTGGTCACCGAACCGCGGATGCTCATCCTCGACGAGCCCACCGAAGGAATCCAACCCAACGTCGTCCAGGAGATCGAATCGGTGATCACCGGACTCACCCAACGCGGCGACCTGTCGATGCTGCTGGTCGAGCAACACGTCGGCTTCGCCTTGAGAGCAACCAACTACTACTACGTGTTGGAGTCCGGACGGATCACCTCCCAGGGCGACGGCGGACCCGATGCAACCGAGGCCGTCCGTGCCGCGATGGCGGTCTGAGCCATGTATCTGACGCCCGCAGATTCGGAGAAGCTGCTGCTGGCCGTAGCCGGAATGGTGGCACGGGACCGACTGGCTCGGGGGGTCAGGCTCAACCATCCCGAGACGGTGGCCCTGCTGTCGACCTGGGTGATCGAAGGCGCCCGCGACGGAGTCAGCGTCGCCGAGCTGATGACTGGCGGACGCGAGGTGCTCAGCCGTGACCAGGTCATGCCCGAGGTGGCGGACATGCTGCGCGACGTGCAGGTCGAGGCCACCTTCCCCGACGGACGCAAGCTCGTCACCATCCACCAGCCGATCGCCTGAAGGAGCCCAGCCGATGTCCAGTTCCAGCAGCGGCCCCGGTGCGGTCCGGGTAGCCGAGGGGACCCTTCAGCTCAACGTCGGACGCGAACGGCGCACCCTGGTGATCCTCAACACCGGAGACCGACCGGTGCAGATCGGGTCCCACATCCACCTTCCCGACGTCAACACCGCCCTCGACTTCGACCGTGAGTCGGCCCACGGGTTCCGGCTCGACATCGCCGCAGGCACCTCGCGTCGGTTCGAACCCGGAGCTTCCCGCGAAGTCGACATCGTGCGCCTCGGCGGCACCCGGACGGTGCCGGGGATCGCGTTGCGGGACAACCGGTTGCGGGACGACTGATGGAGATCTCCCGCGCCGACTACGCGGCGCTGTACGGCGCGACCACCGGCGACCAGATCCGGCTCGGGGACACCGACCTGTGGATCGAGGTCGAGGACGATCTGACATTCGGGGGTGACGAGGCGGTCTTCGGCGGCGGCAAGTCCATTCGGGAGTCGATGGTGCAGGGCTCCACCACCCGCGCCCAGGGCGCCCTGGACACGGTCATCACCAACGCGGTGGTGCTCGACCACTGGGGCATCATCAAGGCCGACGTCGGCATCCGCGACGGCCGGATCGTGGCGCTGGGACGTGCCGGCAACCCCGACATCTGCGACGGTGTGCATCCACGGATGCATATCGGGCCGTCCACCGACGTCATCTCGGGGGAGGGCCGGATCCTCACCGCCGGGGCCATCGACATCCACGTGCACTTCATCTCGCGGTCCCAACTGGTGGAGGCACTGGCTACCGGCATCACCACCGTCGGGGGCGGCGGCACTGGCCCCTCGGAGGGGTCCAAGGCCACCACCGTCACGCCGGGCGCCTGGCACCTGCGCACCATCCACCGGGCGCTGGACTCGCTGCCGCTCAACGTGCTGCTGATGGGCAAGGGCAACACCGTCTCCGCCGAGGGGTTGGCCGAACAGGCGCTCGCCGGGGCCGGAACCTACAAGGTGCACGAGGACTGGGGGTCCACTCCGGCAGCGATCGACGCGGCTCTGCGGGCCGCCGACGAGCACGGCCTCCAGGTCGCGCTGCACTCCGACAGTCTCAACGAGGCCGGCTATCTGGAATCGACGGTGCGGGCGATCGCCGGGCGCTCGATCCACGCCTTCCACGCCGAAGGTGCCGGCGGCGGGCACGCGCCCGACATCTTGACGATCGCGTCGCTGCCACACGTGATCCCCGGGTCCACCAACCCGACCCTGCCGCACACGGTCAACACCGTCGCCGAGCACCTCGACATGTTGATGGTCTGCCACCACCTCAACCCGCGGGTGGCTGAGGACCTGGCGTTCGCCGAGTCCCGGATCCGGGCGACCACGATCGCGGCCGAAGACATCCTGCACGACCTCGGTGCCCTGTCGATCACCTCCTCCGACGCCCAGGCGATGGGGCGGATCGGGGAGGTTGTCGCGCGCACCTGGCAGGTCGCCCACGTGATGAAGGGACGACTCGGCGACCAGGGTGGCGCGCTGACCGGGCCGGCCGACAACATCCGTGCCAAGAGGTACGTCGCCAAATACACGATCAACCCGGCCATCGCCCACGGCATCGCCACCGAGATCGGCTCGGTGGAGGAGGGCAAGCTCGCCGACCTGGTGTTGTGGGACCCGCGGTTCTTCGGCATTCGCCCTGATGTGGTGATGAAAGGGGGTGCCCTGGTGTGGGGCGCGCTGGGCGACCCCAACGCGTCGATCCCGACCCCGCAGCCGCAGATGATGCGCGAGACGCTGATCCACCCCGCCGACGGCGCCGGAGCAGATCACTCACTGACCTTCGTGTCACCAGCAGCGATCGCCGACGGGCTCGGCGAGCGGCTCGGGTTGCGCCGGGCGCTGTCCCCGATCAGCCCCACCCGCGATCTGGGTAAGCGGGACATGATCAACAACACCGCGCTGCCGGCACTGACGGTGGACCCGGAGACCTTCGCGATCCACATCGAGGGCGAACTGGTGGTGCCGGCACCGGCGCAGACGCTGCCGCTGGCTCAGCTCTACACGATGTTCTAGGCCACGATGACCTATCCAGAACTTCTCGCCCTGCTGTTGGCCGACGCACGGCTGCCCGCCGCCGGCCACACCCAGTCGGGCGGACTCGAGCCGGCTCTGTTGGGGGGAATGGCGCCGTCGCGGGTGCGCGACTACATGGCGGCCCGACTGGAGACGGTCACCCGGGTGGAGGCCGCCACCGCGGTGGTGACCAGGGCCAGGCTGTTGGGCGACAAGCCGCTGACCCCGGTGCTGCGGGCGTGGTCGGCACGCACCCCCTCGCCCGCTGTGCGATCCAACGCCCACCTCCAGGGCCGCGCCTTACTCAGGTTGACGCGCACGTTGTGGCCGGGACACAGGCAACTGTCGCTCGACGGGCCACTGACCCCCCGGGCGATGGTCCTCGGCGCCATCGCTGCCGTCGCAGGCATCGACGCCGCCGCGCTGACCCGGGTGGTGGCCTACGACGACCTACAGACCGTCGCCTCGGCCGCACTCAAACTCCACCCCGACGACCCAGCCCGCACCACCGGATGGGTCCATGACTGCTTCCCACTGGTCGACCTGCTCACCGCCGAAGTCGCCACCCTCACCGATCCCGCCGACATCCCGTGTGTCGGTGCACCCCAGTTCGAGGTGTGGGCGCAGGCCCACGCCACCACACCCAGGAGGTTGTTCAGTGCCTGAGTCATCCACCCCGGCCCAGCAGATCCCCGCCCAGCCGACCCCGGCCCGCTCGTTCCGGTTGGGCGTGTGCGGGCCTGTCGGGACCGGCAAGAGTTCGCTGATCGCGCTGGTATGCCGGGAGTTGGCCGCGACGTTGCAGATCGGGGTGATCACCAATGACATCTACACCGACGAGGACGCCCGGATGCTGCGTGCCGCCGGGGTGCTGGATCCAGAACGGATCCGTGCGGTGCAGACCGGAGCCTGTCCACACACCGCCATCCGCGACGACATCACCGCCAACTTGATGGCAGTGGAGGAACTCGAGGAGGACTTCTCGCCGTTGGACCTGGTGTTGGTGGAGTCGGGTGGGGACAACCTGACCGCCACCTTCTCCCCGGCCCTGGTCGACGCCCAGATCTTCCTCATCGATGTGGCCGGCGGCGGCGACGTCGCCCGCAAGGGCGGCCCTGGGATCAGCCGCGCCGACCTGCTGGTGGTCAACAAGACCGACCTCGCCCCGTGGGTCGGGGTCGACGTCGAGCAGATGGTGATCGACGCGACCGCGGCTCGCGAAGACCGTCCGGTCATCGCCCTGTCGCGCACCGATCCGGCATCGGTGACCCAGTTGGTCGGCTGGCTGAGGTTCCAACTCGGCCGACACCGGTCCGGGGACCTGATCCCGATCGATCCCGGACCGATGGCGCCCCACTTCCACGCCGACACCGGTCTCGACGGTGAGGTGCTGCACTCCCACGGCGGCGACCAGGCTCACCGCCATTCCCACGACGATGTCGCCCACTCCCACACCCACTGAGCCCGGCGGGGCCACCAGGACTCAGACGACCCTGCGGGTGGAGCGGGACCCGGACGGTCGCCGGGCGCGGGTGTGGCACCACGCCGGCGGGGGGCCGCACCGGCCCGCGATCCGGCCGGCGGTGCTGTCCGTCCACGACACCGGCGCCCGGGTGGCACTGGTCCCCGAGGGGGCGCTGTTGCTCTCCGGAGACGACGTCACCATCCACATCGAGGTCGGTCCGGGGGCGGCCCTGGAGTTGATCGAGCCGACCGGCACCGTCGCCTACGACATGCGTGGCGGGAAGGCACGCTGGGACACCTCGATCGAGTTGGCCGCGGGTGCGCGGCTGGTCTGGCACGGCGAGCCGTTCGTGGTCTGCGCGGGGGCCGTCGTCACCCGCACCCAGCGAGTCACCATGGCTGCCGGTTCACGGCTGGCGCTGCGCGAAACACTGGTGCTGGGACGCCACGGTGAGGCCGGTGGCACGCTGACTCAGCAGACGGTGGCCAGCAACGACCTCGGCGAACCGCTCATCGTCGACGGTTTCGCGATCGGACCGGACCGGTCGGGGCTGCCGACCGGCGATCAACGTTCGATCGCCAGCGTGCTGACTCTCGGTGCCCGGTTCGAGTTCGACTGTTCCGGGGTGATGCAACTGGAGACCACCGGGACGCTGTGGCGGGCGCTGGACGACCCGACCCATCTGGTGACCCGCGAGCCGGTGTGGCGGGCCGCGACCGACGTCGTGCACCGGTGAAGATCCACAGTCCCGCACGTCGCAGACGCTCAGTTGGCGCGCGAGATGCGGGACTGCACCTCGAACTCCAACCCGTTGGCGGCGGCGAGGTAGACGTCCTGGTTGAGCAGGTTGCCGTCCAGCCTGACAAGTCCGCGAGGCCCGTCGTAGAAGGTGCCGCTCGTCATCGCTCCCACTGCCGAAACGTCCACACTTCCGCAGGTCTTACCGAGTCTGGCCAGGAACAGGATCGCCTCATAACAGGACTCACCGACCGCGTTGAGCGCCGGCGCCCACCGGCCGTAGCGGGCGTAGTAGGCACCAGCCAACTCGGCGCTCTCCGGCGTCTGCATTCCGTCGAAGTAGGCCGCGGCCGCGTAGAGGTTGTCGTGGGCCGCGGCGCCACCGCCGAGCAAGGTGTTCTCCTCCACCGCGGGGCTGAGCCTGGCCAGCCGGTCAGACAGCCCGTGGTGAGCGAACTGCCGGTTGAAGTGGACGGCGTCCTGGCCCATCAACAGCATGATCACGCCGTCGGCGTCGGAGCGCTCCAGATCGGCCACCACCTCAGCGAAGTTGGTGGTGCCCAGAGGCACATAGGTCTCGCTGACCACGTCGGACGGTCCGTCGGCCAGCGCCAAGCGTGCGGTCGCGCCGGTGACCCGAGGGAAGACGTAGTCGTTTCCCACCACTGCCCACCGGCCAACCCCGAGTTGTTCCCGCATCCAGTGGGCGGCCGGCAGCAGCTGATTGATCGGACGCTCGCCGAGCATGAAGACCCCCGGGGTGTCGTCGCGACCCTCGTGCATGGCGGCATAGGCGTAGACGGCCTTGCCTCCGATCCGGCGGGTGATCGCCTGCCGCACCGCCGAAATATGCCAGCCGGCGACGGCTTCGACTCGACCGGAATCAACAAGGGAGCCGACTTCGGCGGCCACAACCTCCGGGTGCCGTCCGCCATCGACCACGACCAGTTCCACGGTGCGTCCAACGATGCCCGCGCCTGCGTTGATCTGCTCGGCGGCGAGTTCGCCGCAGGCCAGACAACTGGGTCCATACATCCCGGTCGGCCCTTGCAGTGGCACGACGAATGCAACGGGGAGGGTGTCGCGCATCTCGCCTCCGAGTCGTCGGTCGGCCCAGGCCAATGTGCGTCGCCGCTGACGCGCTTGGGGCTACGATAGTGGTAATTTGTTCCGTATGGGAGTAACGATCTCTCATACTGACCCCACACTGCGGGTGGCACCTCACCCGAAAGGTTCACCACCATGAGCAAGCAGCTCGCTTCCGGCCTCCAGCCTGACCCGGCGAGGTCGCCTGACGCGGCATCACGCGAGCACGCCACGGCGAGCCTCGCGCTGTTGCTCAAGCGCACCGAGCACGCGCTGCGCAAGCGCCTCCAACCGACGTTGGACGCCGAGGACCTGTTCTTCGAGCAGTGGCAGGTGCTGGTGGTGCTGGCCGAGAATCCGGGGATGCGGATGACCGAGGTGGCCGACGTTGCCGTGGTGCCGGCGGCCACGCTGACCCGCCATATGGACAAACTGGTCGAGCGCGCTCTGGTGATCCGCCGGATCGACCCAGCCGACAAACGACGCGTCGTGGTGGCGCTGTCCCCGATGGGGGTCGGCCTGGTCACGCGCATCCGCGTTACCGAGCAGACGATCGAGGCGTCCCTAGCCACAGGCCTCGGTGCCGACCGCTACCAGGAACTGGTCCGCGAACTCACCCTCGCGCCGCACCTGTTCGACTGAGACCGCCCTCGGTTGCGCCGGTCAAGATAGTCTAAGACGGTCAAGACAGGGGAGCCCGCGCACCAACCGGGCTGAGAGTGCGGGACGAGCCGCAGACCCTCCGAACCTGCTCCGGTTAGCACCGGCGAAGGGAGTCGAAATGCGGCTGCGCGCCCCATTCATCTCACTCATCTGCTCCACCCTGCTGTTCTCCGCCTGCTCGGTTGTCGGCTCTGGCTCCGACGACGAGCCGGCCGCCCCACCGGCCGGCCCCGGGGACCTCGGCGGCGAAGTCGTGCTGGTCACCCACGCCTCCTTCGCACTGCCCAAGAAACTCATCTCCTCCTTCGAGGCCGACACCGGCATCGACCTGACCGTCCGCGCCTCAGGGGACGCCGGCACCCTGGTCAACAAACTGGTGCTCACCAAGAACGAACCCGTCGGTGACGTGGCCTACGGCATCGACAACACCTTCGGGTCCCGCGCCGTCGACAACGGCGTGCTCGCGCCGTTCCCCGGCGGGGTCCCCGCCGAGGTCGCCGACTATGCCCTGCCCGGCGACGACCAGGGCACGCTGATGCCGATCGACACCGGCAACGTGTGCGTCAACATCGACACCGACTGGTTCGCCGACCATGACCTGAGGCCGCCGAGCACCTTCGAGGACCTCACCGACCCGGCCTACAACGGTCTGTTCGTGCTCCCCGGAGCGGCCACCAGTTCCACCGGGATGAGCTTCCTGCTGGCCACCATCGCCCGGTTCGGGGATGGCTGGACCGACTACTGGACCGACCTGCTGGACAACGACGCTCGCCTGGTCGACGGCTGGGAAGACGCCTACTACGTCGACTTCACCCTCGGCGGCGGCGGGGACCGCCCGATCGTATTGTCCTACGACTCCTCCCCCGCCTACACCGTCACCGACGGGGCGACCTCCTCGGCCGCGCTGCTCGACACCTGCTTCCGGCAGACCGAGTACGCCGGCGTCCTGGAGGGTGCAACCAACCCGGCCGGCGCCCAGGCCGTGGTGAACTGGCTGCTCAGCCCCCGAGTGCAGGCGGCACTGCCGACCTCGATGTACGTCTACCCGGTGAGGCCAGGCACCGCTCTGCCGGAGGATTGGGCGAAGTTCGCGCCCCAGCCGACGACCACATGGCAGGTTGATCCTGCCGACATCGACGCCTACCGGGAGACCTGGTTGACCACGTGGAGCGACCTGATCGCCCGATGACGTCGCTGCGCCGGGCCGCAGTCGGCCTCACCCTGGCAGCACTGCCGTTGGTGGTGTTGGCGGTCTTCTTCGTCGGACCGGTGACCGCGATGATCTCGCGCGGCTTCGACGGCGGCATCGGCCCAGTCGTCGACGTACTCACCCGGCCACGGACGGTGCGGGTCGCCTGGTTCACGCTGTGGACCTCGACCGTGGCTACCGCGATCTCGCTCCTGGTGGGACTGCCGGCCGCCTACGCGCTGCACCGGCTCCGCTGGCCAGGACGGCAGTGGGTGCGTGCCGGGCTGCTGGTGCCGTTCGTGCTGCCGACTGTGGTGGTCGGGGTGGCGTTCGGGCAACTGCTCCGGTCGGGTCCGCTGCAGCAGTTGGACGCGACTCCGGCAGCCATCGTGGCCGGCCTGGTCTTCTTCAACGCAGCCGTGGTGATCCGGGTGGTCGGCACTGCCTGGGAGGACCTCGACCCCCGGCCCGCCCAGGCGGCCGCGACCCTGGGAGCGAACTCCTGGACTGTGCTGCGCACGGTCACCCTGCCGATGCTGCGCGGCGCGATCGCCTCGGCAGCGCTGGTGGTGTTCCTCTACTGCGCCACCGCGTTCGGAGTGGTGCTGCTGCTCGGTGGGGTCCGCTATTCCTCCATCGAGACCGAGATCTACCTGCTGACCGTCAACTACCTCGACCTGCAGGCCGCTGCGGCGCTCTCGCTGCTGCAGTTGGCGGTCGTGGTGGTGCTGCTGGTGGTGCTCGGCCGCGTCCGGACACCGGTGGTGTCCCGGGTGCGCTCGCTGCCGCGTCGGCCCAGGCTGGTGGATCTGCCGTCGCTGGCCGCCACGGTGCTGCTGCTGGTGCTGGTGGCGATCCCCATCGCAGCACTGGTGGTCGGGTCGCTGCGTCACGACGGTGCCTGGAGCCTGGTCAACTGGCGCCAACTGGAGGTGACCGATGCCTTGACGACCTCGCTGCGCACCGCTGTGGACGCAACCTGGATCTCGGTGCTGCTCGGCGTGCTCATCGCGGTGGTGGTCACCCGACCCACTCGTGGCCGCACCGAGCCTTGGGTGCTGCGTGGCCTGGATGCCGCGTTCATGGTGCCGCTCGGGGTCTCGGCGGTGACGCTCGGCTTCGGGTTCCTGGTCGGGTTGCCGTTGGGGCTGCGAGATTCGGTGCTGCTCATCCCGATCGCGCAGGCGTTGGTGGCGCTGCCGCTGGTGGTCCGCGTCCTCGAACCGGTGCTGGCTGGGGTCGACGACCGGCAACGTCAGGCGGCAGCGACGTTGGGAGCCGGACCGGTCCGGGCGTTCGTTACCGTCGACCTGGCCACCCTTCGGCGGCCCCTGGTGGTGGCATCCGGGTTCGCCTTCGCCATCTCCATGGGCGAATTCGGCGCCACCTCGTTCCTGGCCCGCGACGACTCCTTGACCCTGCCGGTGCTCATCCAGCGGCAGATCTCCCACCCTGGGGAGTTCAACTACGGCACCTCGCTGGCCGCCGCCTGCGTGCTCGGACTGGTCGTCGCCGCTGTGATGGGGGCCGCGGAGATCCTCGGACGGGGGCGCACTCGTGTTGCGGCTTGACGACGTCCAGGTCAGTTACGACGACGAACCGGTGCTGAGCGGTGTCGACCTGACGGTCGCCGACGGCGAGATCCTCGCCTTGCTCGGCCCGTCCGGGTCCGGCAAGTCGACCCTGCTGCGCGCGATCGCCGGCTTCGAGCCGGTCAGCGGCACACTCAGTTGGGACGGCCACGACCTGCGAGGCACCCCGGCCCACAAGCGTCGCTTCGCGTTGATGTTCCAAGACGGTCAACTCTTCGACCACCTCAGCGTCGGGGCGAATGTCGGCTATGCCCTGAAGTTGCGCCGCACCCCGCGAGCCCAGGCCGCCGTACGGGTGCAGGAGTTGCTCGACCTGGTCGATCTGGGTGGGTATGCCGAGCGGATGCCGCGCACGCTGTCCGGCGGTCAACGTCAACGGGTGGCTCTGGCGCGGGCGTTGGCAGCCGACCCGGTGCTCCTCCTGCTGGACGAGCCGCTGTCGAGTCTGGACGCCGATCTGCGTGAACGCCTAGCTGGCCAGATCCGAGAGATCCTACGGGCCTCCGACACCTCGGCGATCTGGGTGACCCACGACCGTGCGGAGGCCGAGCGGGTCGCCGACCGGGTGGTCCTCCTAGAATGACGCCCATGTATCGTCGCCCGCTTGCCCTGCTGATCGGCAACGCCGTGGTGATGGCAGTCGTCGCTGTGGCGGTCGACCTCAGCAACGGCGACGTGCAGTTCCTCGATCCCGACTCATCGTTCCTCGGTCCCACCTGGCTGCGACTGCCGTTGCTGTTGGCGGCGGCTGTGCTGGTCGACCTGGTGCCCCGAGCACTGTGGACCAGTCGATTGCGAGTCGTCCAGGTGCCCGGTCTGGCCAAGGAGCGGTGGAAGACCCACTGGACCAAGGAGCGCATCACCTTGGTCGCCGCGGGCATCTTGTGCTTCTACGTCGTCTACGTCAGTTACCGGAACCTGAAGTCGTGGCTGCCGAAGTTGTTCCCCGACGAGAAGTTCGACCACGAGTTGCACCTGTTGGACCGGGCCATGTTCTTCGGCCACGAGCCCGGCAACGTGTTCCACTCCGTGCTCGGCACCGGTTGGGTGGCGTGGCCGCTCTCGCTGATCTACCTGTGGTTCCTGCCGCTGGTGCCGATCGCGGTGGTCGCCTGGATCGTGTGGTCGCCGAGCCTCCGGTTCGGCTACTGGTTTGTGGCCGCCGACTGCCTGACCTGGTCGCTGGGCACGCTGTCCTACTACGCGTTGCCGACCCTGGGTCCCGGCATCGAGTACGCCCACGTCTATTCGGATCTCCCGCACACGCCCACTACCGATCTGATGGCTTCCATCGTCAACGCCCGACAGGACTACCTGTGGATGGGGCAGCACGACATCCTCAACTCTGTGGCCGGGTTCGCCAGTCTGCACTGCGCGATCACGTTGCTGACCGCTTTGATGGTGCAGTACACCCTGCAGAACAGGTGGCTGCACCGGTTGGCGTGGGCGAACTTCGCGATCACCGTGGTGGCCACCATCTATTTCGGCTGGCACTACGTCGCCGACGACATCGCCGGGATCATGATCGCACTGGTCGCGTTCTACATCGCCGGGGTGGCCAGCGGCTACCGGTTCGGTCCCAAACCGGACCGCAAGAAGCCCGTGCACCTCACCGCGGCGCCGGTGGGCGCCGTGGACGACTCAGTGGGACTGAGCCCGCCGGCTCAGTGAGTCCAACCCTCAGTTTCGGCCCGTTTGTAGGACGCCTCGATCTCGGCCATCGCCTCGGCCTTGCCGACCCAGTTGGAGCCGTGAACTTCCTTGCCGGGCTCAAGGTCCTTGTAACGCTCGAAGAAGTGCTGGATCTCATCGAGGTCCCACACGGCAACGTCGCCGAGATCCTGGATGTCCTCGAAGCGCGGGTCGACTGGAACACACAGCACCTTGTCGTCGCCGCCCTTCTCGTCGACCATCTTGTACATCGCGACGGGGCGGCACTCGACCACGACACCGGGGTATACCCGGAAGGGCAGCAGCACCATGGCATCCAACGGGTCGCCATCCTGGCCCAAGGTGCCCTCGATGTAGCCATAGTCGGCCGGATAGACCATCGAGGTGAACAGCACGCGGTCCAGGCGGATCTTGCCGCTGGCGTGGTCGACCTCGTATTTGTTGCGCGACCCCTTGGGGATCTCGACCAACACGTCGAACTTCACTGTTCTCTCCTCGAATCTCCACGGTACCGCCGCGGAGTCGCAGAAGATGCGGCCGTCGGCGGCACGAAACGTCCAGGGGGACAGTGTGACTTAGCAGCGGCCCAAACGCGACAACGGGGTCGTTGTGATCCCGGTTAGGGTGGCGACCATGGCCGACTCAGACCCCACCCAGCCTCCCACGCTCGTGGACTGGGGCGTCGCCAAGGCGATCGGCGGTCGCATCGCCGGTGACGGTCCGGCAACCAGCCGTGCGGACGCAGAGGCGATGGTTGCCGAACTGCGGGCCGACGCCACCTTGGCCACTGGCCTAGTCGCGGAGTTCTCCGGACTGGTGGCGCCACCCGACACCGCCCCGGTGCTGGTGGTGGACCGCCGAGGTTGGGTGGTGGCCAACGCCGACGGCTTCGCCCAGGTGATGGAGCCGCTCCTGGCTCGCTCTCGCGAGCGTCTCAGTGACGTCTCGCCCGGTGGGTGGACCCAGGCGATCGGGTCGCGGATCACCGGTGCCCAGATCGGTGGCGCGTTGGGATTCCTGTCCACCAAGGTGCTGGGACAGTTCGACCCGTTCTTCGATCCCCACGGCCGACTGCTGCTGGTGGCACCCAACGTGGCCCACGTGGAGACCGAGCTCGACGTGGATCCCGGTGACTTCCGATTGTGGGTGTGCTTGCACGAGGAGACCCACCGGGTGCAGTTCACTGCCAACCCCTGGCTGCGCAGCCACCTTCATGAGCAGGTGGACGCACTGGCAACCACCCTGGGCTCCCCCGAAATCCTCGGTGACGGACTCAAGCGCGTGGTCGACGCGCTCAGGGGTGAGGGCAACCTGCTCGAAGCGATCAGCAGCCCCGCGCAGCGCGAGATCATCGACCGGGTCACCGGCATGATGAGCCTGCTGGAAGGCCATGCAGACGTGGTCATGGACGGGGTCGGCCCCTCGGTGATTCCCAGCGTGCATTCCATCCGCGCCAAGTTCTCCAAACGTCGCGGCGGCGTCGGCATACTCGACAAGCTGCTGCGTCGGCTGATGGGCCTGGACGCGAAGATGGCGCAATACCGCGACGGCGCGATCTTCGTCTCCCACGTCGTCGACACCGTCGGTATGACGGACTTCAATGCGGTGTTCGCCGGCCCGGAGAACCTGCCGACGAAGGCGGAGATCGCCGACCCGGGCGCCTGGATCAAGCGGGTGCTGTGAGTCTTGACCCGGCCCTGGCGGCCGTTCGCCGCGGGGTGCGGGCCACCTTGGCCGAGACCGGTCCCGGCGACGTGGTCTTGGTTGCCTGTTCGGGTGGGGCAGATTCGCTGGCGCTGACCGCGGCCACCGTCTTCGAGGCCGGCAAACTGGCTGTGCGGGTGATCGGGGTGACCGTCGACCACGGACTGCAACCCGAATCAGATCTGGTCACCGACCGGGTCGTCGCCCAGATGGCCGGGCTCGGCTGCGACGAGACCGTGACCGCCAGGGTCCAGGTCGACGGGGCGGGGATGGGGGTGGAGGCCGCCGCGCGGCGGGCCCGCTACGCCATCCTCTCCGAGGTGGCCGACCGGGTCGGGGCTCGTCTGGTGTTGCTCGGACACACCCGGGACGACCAGGCCGAAACGGTGCTGTTGGGGCTGACCCACGGCTCCGGACCCCGCAGTCTGGCCGGCATGCGGCGCGGCTACGACCGGTTCAGGCGCCCGCTGCTGGATGTGACTCGTGCCCAGACCCACGCCGCCTGCGCCGCACAGGGCCTGGACTGGTGGGAGGACCCCCACAACCTGGACCCCGCCTACACCCGAGTTCGGGTGCGCGAGACCGTGCTGCCGCTGCTGGAAGCCGAGCTCGGGCCGGGGATCGCCGCCAACCTGGCGCGCACAGCCGACCTGACCCGCGCCGACGTGGACCACCTCGACGACCTGGCCGACCGGGCTTGGGAGGCCATGGCCGAGCTCGGGGTGGAGGAGTTGGACGCGATGCCCGTGCCGATCCGGACCCGGGTGCTACGCCGGGCGATCCTGGCCGCCGGTGCACCCTCGGGCGAACTGACCCACGAGCACATCACGGCCGTGGAGGGTCTGGTCACCCGTTGGCATGGTCAGGCCTGGATCGACCTGCCCGGCCACCTGCGGGCCACCCGAGTCGACCGCGTGATCCAGCTGTCCTCAACCATGCAATAGGCTCGCGGCCATGGACACCAGCGATGCTCAGTCCGACCTGGTCGAGGTGCTCTTCACCGAGCAGCAGATCCACGAACGCCTGGCCGAGATGGCCGCAGAGATCGAAAAGGACTACCAGGGCAAGGATCTCCTCATCGTCGGCATCCTCAAGGGCGCGGTGATGGTGATGGCCGACCTGGCCCGCTCCCTGACCCGCCACGTCGAGATGGACTGGATGGCGATCTCCTCCTACGGCTCGGGCACCAAATCGTCAGGGGTGGTGCGGATCCTCAAGGACCTCGACGCCGACATCTCCGGGCGGCACGTGCTCATCGTCGACGAGATCATCGACACCGGACTGACCCTGTCGTGGCTGACTTCCAACCTGTCCAGCCGAGGTCCCGCGTCGGTCGCGATCGCGACGCTGCTGCGCAAGCCCGAAGCGCTGACCATGCCGGTCGAGGCGAAGTATGTCGGCTGGGATATCCCCAACGAGTTCGTCGTCGGCTACGGCCTGGACTATCGCGAGCGTTACCGCAACCTGCGAGACATCGGCACCCTCGCACCGCACGTCTACTCCTGACCGACGCGGGTCTGCGACGGTTTCCCTACCGGACCACCCGTCGGCGGCAGATCTTCACTTTGTGAGCCGCCTGACACAATGGGACAAAGTGAACGATTCGCAACGCTCAGCCGTTGTACGTTCGTCGAAGCATCCGTGTTCTAAGAAAGTGTTCTTTGGTGAAACGCCTGTTCAAGGGTCCATGGCTGTGGATCGTCGTCGCCGTCGTCGGCGTACTGCTCGCGCTGCAGTACCTCGCTCCCAACAAGGGCGGCGAGGAGATCGACACCTCGCAGATGAACGCCTACATCGCGTCGGGTGAGATCAAAGAGATCACCTTCATCGACATCGACCAGGTGATCCGCGCCACCCTGGACAACGGCGACAAGGTGACCACCTACTGGGTCGCCGGCGCTCAGGAAGACATGATCGCGGCGGTCCAGAAACAGGTCACCGCCGGCAACATCGAGAAATACAACTCCGAGGTCGCGACCCCCAGCCTGCTCGGCTCGATCCTCAGCTTCCTGCTGCCGTTCGTGCTGATTCTGGTCATCTTCTTGTTCTTCATGAACCAGGTCGGTGGCGGCGGTGGACGTGGTGTCATGCAGTTCGCCAAGTCCAA